>JBBQCV010000014.1:0-32730 GCA_038319115.1 Burkholderiales bacterium
GGTGCCGCGAGCTGTGGATCGAGTCGCTCGGCATGAAGGCGATCCTGCCCCCGCCCGAGGAAGAAAAGCACGTAACCACCGCGATTGGCGCGGCCCGCGCCGAGCAAGCGGCGGATGCCAAGCGTTAGTCCGCGTCTGGCATTTGAAAGGTTGCAAGGGGTCGCCGCGGGGCGGCCCCTTTATATTTGTCATTTCTGGAAAGTAAATCGACCTGGAACCCGCATGTTTGTTAGATCCCAGAATTTAAATGTTTGGATTTTCGAAAATCGAATGCGCGCCAAAGGGTTGCGCGCAGTGTTATGGAAGTAGCCCGAACCGAAGCAGAAGGAAACCCTCCTGCCGCAATCCTGCGCGAGGTGTTTCGGCACCCCGCGCAGGTTCAGGGCGCTTTCAGCTTAGTTGCGGTCGGCCCGCAGCGCCGGTCCCGGCACTGCCCCGGTTGACGCCGAGATAAGCGTGGGTGTTGGTCGGGCTCGGGGTCGCGCCCGAGGCGGCCGCGTTGCCCACGTTCGGCTGGGTGGTCTGCGCTTGGGGGGCCGCGCACCAAACTGCCGCCAGCATCGCGGACATTACGACAAGCTTCGATCGATTTTGCATGAGGAAGTCCATTCGTTAGGGTTGGTAGCAGGGAGGGGGACCCGGTGCAGGCGGTACCGCAGCCCCGATGCACCCATCTTCGCCGCGGCTCGCGCTGGCGTCGGTGTGCCAACGCACTCCCGTTATGTAGCCCACCGCACGGAACTCCACGCGGGCAGGCGCACCATCCCGGACACGCAATCGACCGGGGGAAAAACATGGACGGGCTCGAAGCGATCTTCCTCATCAGCGCCGCAATGTGGGTCTACGCGATGATGGCGTTCGCGTAAGAGGCAGTACGGGGCAACGACGGCGCAGTCCCGACGCCGCGCCGCGAGGGAATTCAGTCGAAGGGATGGCGCAGCACGATCGTTTCCTCGCGGTCCGGGCCGGTGGAAATGAGGTCGATCGGCACGCCCGTGAGCTTGGCGATGCGCGCAAGGTAATCGCGCGCCGTGCTGGGCAGTTTGTCGTGTTCCTTTACCCCAACGGTGCTCTCCTGCCAGCCCGGCATCTCCTCGTAGCGCGGCACGCATAGCGACAGCTCCTCCGCGCCGACCGGCAGGATGTCGGAGAACTTTCCATTCACGTCGTAGCCGATGCAGATCTTGACCGACTCCACCCCGTCGAGCACGTCGAGCTTGGTGATGCAAAGTCCTGAAACGCCGTTGATCTGAATCGAGCGCTTGAGCGCCGCGGCATCGAACCACCCGCAGCGCCGCGGGCGCCCGGTGACCGCGCCAAATTCGTGCCCGCGCGTGGCGAGGTGGCGGCCCACTTCGTCGGTGAGTTCGGTCGGGAACGGACCGCCCCCGACCCGCGTGGTGTAGGCCTTGGTGATGCCGAGCACATAGTGGAGCTGGCTGGGCCCCACGCCGGCACCCGACGCGGCCGCGCCGGCCACGCAGTTGGAGGACGTGACGAACGGGTACGTCCCGTGGTCGATGTCGAGCAGCGTGCCTTGCGCGCCCTCGAACAGCAGGTTCTTGCCTTCGCGGTTCGCCTCGTACAGCGCGCGCGGCACGTCGGCCACCAGCGGCGCCAGCCGCGCGGCGGAGGCAAGGGATTCCTCCAGGGTCTTCTGGAAGTCGACCTTGGGCGCATGGTGGTAATGCTCGAGCACGAAGTTGTGGTAGTCGAGCAGGCCCTCGAGTTTTTCGGCGAAGCGCACCGGCTTGAACAGGTCCTGCAGCCGGATCGCGCGGCGCCCTACCTTGTCCTCGTAGGCGGGCCCGATGCCGCGCCCGGTTGTGCCGAGCTTGGATGCGCCCTTCTCGCGCGCCTGGTCGAGGGCGACGTGGTAGGGGAGGATCAGCGGGCAGGCTTCCGATATCCGCAGGCGCGGTTCGACTTCGACCCCCGCGGCGAGTAGCTCGTCCATTTCCTGGATCAGCGCAGACGGCGACAACACCACGCCATTGCCGATATAGCAGGTCACGTTGCCGCGCAGAATGCCCGAGGGAATCAGGCGCAGCACGGTCTTCTTGCCATTGACCACCAGCGTGTGGCCGGCGTTGTGGCCGCCCTGGAAGCGCACCACCCCCTGCGAATGGTCGGTCAGCCAGTCGACGATCTTGCCCTTGCCTTCGTCGCCCCACTGCGTGCCGACCACCACCACGTTCTTGGCGGCGGTCTTTGTGCCGGCACCGGCCTTGCTCGCGCTTTGAGCCATCGGATTCATCTCTTGGAAAGTTTGGTGGGAACGGCCTGCACTGTCCAGGCGCCATTGCGACGCGCCAGGCGGCGAGCGCAGCCAAGCTCGGCACGGTATTTCTCGTGGCCGGGGAGCTCCTCGATCACGATCTCGCCGCGTGCGCGCAATGCGGCGATCTTGGCTGCCAGCCTGGCATCGCCCTTCGGCGTCGGCGCAAGGATGGGCTCGCGCGCCCTGGCCGGCGCGGCGGCGCCGGCGAGCTCGCGCAGGTCGATCGAAAAGCCGGTGGCCGGGCGCGAGCGGCCGAACGCGCGGCCGACCTCGTCGTAGCGACCGCCGCGCGCCACCGGCCCGGTGACGCCGTCGCAGTAGGCATCGAAGACCACGCCCGAGTGGTAGTGGTACCCGCGCAGCTCGGCCAGGTCGAAACTCATCGGGATGGCGCACACCCTGGCCAGCCGCTTGAGCGTCTCGAGCGCATGGCCGATCGCCGCCAGGCGCGGCAGCTTGCGCTCGGCGAGGGCCAGCACCTCCCTGCCGCCATACAGGTTGGGCAGGAGCAGGAGCGCCTCGCGCGACGCACGGTCGAGCGCCTTGGCGCCGTTGACGAGGCCGCGCAGGGCCGGGACGTCCTTTTTTTGCAGCGCTTCGAACAGCTCCGCCTCGAGCTCACCGCCGATGCGCGCACGTCCCACGAGGGCACGAAAAACCGCGACGTGGCCCACGTCCATGCGCGCCCCGCGCACGCCGCAGATGTCGAGCGCGCGGCACAGCAGCCGCTGAACTTCAAGGTCGCTTTCGACGCCCGCGTGGCCATAGATCTCCGCGCCAATCTGCAGCGGCTCGCGCGTTGCGGCCGGGGTTGCCGGGCGCGTATGCAGCACGCTCCCCGAATAAGCGAGGCGCGTGACGCCCGCGCGGTTGAGCAGGTGCGCATCGATGCGCGCAACCTGCGGCGTGATGTCGGCGCGCACGCCCATCATGCGGCCCGAGAGCTGGTCGACCAGCTTGAAGGTGCGCAAGTCGAGGTCGTGCCCGGTGCCGGTCAGCAGGGACTCGACGTACTCGAGCATCGGCGGCATGACGAGTTCGTAGCCCCAGGTGGCGAACAGATCGAGCACCACGCGCCGCAGGCGCTCGATGCGAGCCGCTTCGGCCGGCAGGATGTCCTCGAGATACTCGGGCAGCAGCCAGGTACGCATGGTCAGCTCGTGAAATACAGCAGCAGCAGGCCGACCAGCATCGAGGTCAGGCCGAAAAAGCGGATCTGCCCGTCGGACATCTGGGTGATCCGGCGGAACGTGTCACGCCAGAGCGTGGGCGCCAGGAAGGGAACCAGGCCCTCGATGACCAGCATCAGGGCGAACGCCATCAGGAAGGTGGAACCCACTATCCCCATGCCCCATCTACTTGGCGCCCGCGCGGCCGCCCTTGCCTGTCGGGTCCTTCAGGTACTTGAAGAAATCACCAGTGGGGTCGACCACGAGGAGGTCGTTCTTGCCGCGGAAACTCGAGCGGTACGCCTCCATGCTGCGGTAGAACGAGTAGAACTCCGGGTTCTGCTGGAAGGCCTGCGCATAGGTGGCCGAGGCCTTGGCGTCGCCGTCGCCCTTGATGCGCTGGGCATCGCGATACGCCTCGGCAAGGATCACCTCGCGCTGCTTGTCGGCATCGGCCCGGATGCGCTCGCCATCGGCGGCGCCGGTCGAACGCAGTTCGTTGGCCACGCGCTTTCGCTCGGCTTCCATGCGGCGGTAGACCGATTCGCTGACTTCCTGCGGCAGGTCGACACGCTTGAGGCGCACGTCGATGATCTGCACGCCGATCTTGCGCGCGTCGAGGTCGGCCTTTTCGCGCATCACGTCCATGATGTGCTCGCGCTCACCCGAGACCACGTCGTGGACGGTGCGCTTGCCGAACTCGGCCTGCAGGCCGTCGGAGATGGTCTGCTGCAGGCGCTTCTGCGCGCGCAGCTCGTCGCCCTGCACGCTGATGTAGAACTGCTTCACGTCGATGATGCGCCATTTCACGTACGAGTCGACCAGCACCGGCTTTTTCTCGGAGGTGATGAAGCGCAGCGGCTCGGGGTCATCGAGGGTGAGGATGCGCGTGTCGAAGTAGCGGATGTTCTGGATCAGCGGCCACTTGGCGTGCAGGCCGGGCGCGGTGACGACATCCTTGACCTCGCCCAGCTGGAACACCATCGCGTTCTGGCGCTGGTCGACCGTGTACAGCGATGCGCTGGCAAGCATCAACAGCGCAATGACCGCGGCTGCGGCCGGACCAATCATGCGTGGCATGGCTGGCTCCCCTCGGTGGCGGCACAGTCGCGGCTCATCGGTCGCCCCTCTCGCGGTTGCGCAGGCTGCTGTCGCGCGATCGCGGCCCGCCTTCGGGTCCGGTCATCGCCTCGGGCACCGTGTTGGTGGGCTTGACCACCGGGGCGCCGTCTGCCGGCGCCCCATCCTGCGTGCTTTTCTGCATCAGCTTGTCCAGCGGCAGGTACAGCAGGTTGCCGCTGCCCTTGGAGTCGGTAAGCACCTTCGAGGTCGAGGAAAGCACCTGCTGAATGGTGTCGAGGTAGATCCGTTCGCGGGTCACCGCCGGGGCCTTGGCGTACTCCGCCAGCACCTGCTTGAAGCGCGACGACTCGCCATCGGCGTTGGCGATCACGCGCTGCTTGTAACCGTCGGCTTCCTGCATGAGGCGCGCCGCGGTGCCGCGCGCCCTGGGGATCACGTCGTTGGCGTAGCTCTGGCCTTCGTTCTTCTGGCGCTCGCGGTCCTGGCCGGCCTTGACGGCATCGTCGAACGCCGCCTGCACCTGCTCGGGAGGTTGGGCATTCTGGATGGTCACGCTGGAGATCTGCACGCCGGTCTTGTAGCGATCGAGGATCACCTGCATGAGCTGGCGGGTCTTGATGGCGATCTCTTCGCGCGACTCGTACAGGATCTGGTCCATGCGGCTGCGCCCGATGATTTCGCGCATCGCGGTTTCCGCCACCTGCATGACGGCCTCGTCGGGGCGCTTGTTTATGAACACATAGTCCTTCACGTCCTTGACCGTGTACTGGACCGCGAACTGCAGGTCGACGATGTTCTCGTCGTCGGTCAGCATGAGCGACTCCTTGAGCACTTTGGTCTTGACGCTGTTGCGGTAGCCGATCTCGAGCGTGCGCACCTGCGACAGGTTGACGATCTCGTGGCTCTGGATCGGCCACGGAAAGCGCCAGCGCAGGCCCGACTGGGTTTCCTCGCTGAACTTGCCGAAGGTGAGGACCACGCCGCGCGTGCCCTCCACGACGATGTAGAAACCGCTCGCCAGCCACACCGCCAGCACGAGCGCGGCGAGGATGCCCGCGCCGCCGCCGATCTGGGCCGGATTGGGGCCGCCGCCGCCGCCGCCCGGAGGCTGGTCGCCGCCCCCCCGCCGGCCGAACAGGTCCGTCAGCTTGCGGTTGAAACTGCGCCACAGCTCGTCGAGGTCGGGCGGCCCTTTGCCGCCGCCTGGGCTTCCTTGCGGGCCGCGAGATCCCCCGCGTCCCCAGTTTGGGTCGTTCAGCGACATACGAATAGTTTCAGGCCAGTTCAGGATGGGTGGTGGAATCGGCCGCGGAGCCGCGCATGCGTTCCGGGGCCAGCTCCGCGATCGCGCTGCGCAGCCCGTCCAAGCCTGCGCCGGTGCGCGCACTCACGCGAATGCGGAAAATCTTACCATATTCATCACGATCCACCCCGGGCGCAATGCCGCGGCCATCGTTTGCGAGGTCGATCTTGTTATGGACCAGGGCCTGCGGCACCTTTTCCGCACCGATTTCGGCGAGCACCTTGTCGACTTCGGCGACCTGCATGTCGCGCACCGGCGACGCATTGTCGACCACGTGCAGGAGCAGGTCGGCCTGCACGGTTTCCTCCAGCGTGGCGCGAAATGCGGCGATGAGGCTCGTGGGCAGGTCGCGGATGAATCCGACCGTGTCCGACACCACCACCTGCCGCCCGACCTCGGGCAGGAAGATGCGCCGCGTGGTCGTGTCGAGCGTGGCGAACAGCTGGTCCGCCGCGTACCCCTTGGCCCGCGTCAGCGCGTTGAACAGGGTTGACTTGCCAGCGTTGGTGTAGCCGACCAGAGAAACCGAGAACACGTCCTTGCGCGAGCGCGCGCGCCGTTGCACGCCGCGCCGCTGGCGCGTCTTGTCGAGCTCGGCCTTCAGCGTCTTGATCCGCTGCGAGATCATGCGCCGGTCGAGCTCGAGCTGCGTCTCGCCCGGGCCGCCACGCACGCCGATGCCGCCGCGCTGCCTTTCGAGGTGGGTCCACCCGCGCACCAGCCGCGTCGAAAGGTACTCGAGCTGCGCCAGCTCGACCTGCCGCTTGCCCTCGTGGGTCTTGGCGCGCTGGGCGAAAATCTCGAGGATCAGGCGAGTGCGGTCCATGACGCTGCGACCGAGCTTTTTCTCCAGGTTGCGCTCCTGGACTGGGGACAAGTGGTGGTTGAAGATCACCGTTCCCGCGCCGAGGTTTTCGGCGGCGATGCCGATTTCCTCTACCTTGCCCGAACCCGCAAACAGGGCCGCATCGGGGCGTTGCCGCCGCCCCTGCACGATCTGATGGCGCGTCACTCCGGCGCTTTCGGCCAGGCGCACGATCTCTTCCATAGACTCGGCGAAGTCGGCGTCGTTGCCCAGGTCGAGGCAGACGAGGACGGCGGAGCCGGGACTCGGCTCAGCGGCGGGTTGTTCGGGCATCAGGAACCTGTGCGGACACCCGGCGGGTGCCCGACGCGACTGCTAAGGCGAAAGCGGAGTCAGGCTTCTGCTCCGCCTTCGAGCGACAGGGT
Organism: Burkholderiales bacterium; assembly: GCA_038319115.1. Taxonomy (GTDB): domain Bacteria; phylum Pseudomonadota; class Gammaproteobacteria; order Burkholderiales; family SG8-39; genus SZAS-79. The sequence goes on from JBBQCV010000014.1 coordinate 7,067, forward strand.
GACCGCGCGCGAAGGCACGACCGTGGAAATGGCGTGCTTGTACACCATCTGGGTGACCGAGTTGCGCAACAGCACGACGTATTGGTCGAACGACTCGATCTGGCCCTGCAGCTTGATGCCGTTGACCAGGTAGATCGACACCGGGACATGTTCCTTCCGCAGGGTGTTAAGAAACGGGTCTTGTAGCAGCTGCCCTTTGTTTGCGCTCATGTGCGGTGCCTCAGGCGGATGGTTTGGGATTTTCCGGAGCCCCAACTGTAATTGATTTTGGACCCCATTTCCACCCGCTTCAGTGCCTTGGCGCACCTTTCACGGACCGGCCTTGGCTGCCACCGGGCGGGTGGACGGAACAACGTCGGCGTTCTGCGCCCGGTGGCGAAGCGCGTGGTCCATGAGCACGCACGCCAGCATGGCCTCGGCAATCGGGGTGGCTCGAATACCCACGCAGGGGTCGTGCCGGCCGGTGGTCTCGACCATCACGGCATTGCCGCCGGTGTCGATCGTCCGGCGGGGAATGCGGATGCTCGAGGTGGGCTTGAGCGCCATCGACACCACCACGTCCTGGCCGGAGGTAATTCCGCCGAGGGTGCCGCCGTTGTTATTGGACAGGAACCCCTGCGGCGTCATTTCGTCGCCGTGCTCGCTGCCTTTTTGCGCAACGCTGGCGAACCCGGCGCCGATTTCCACGCCCTTGACCGCATTGATCGACATCATGGCCGCCGCGATGTCGGCATCGAGGCGGCCATATACCGGCTCGCCCCATCCGGGCGGAATGTTCTCGGCCACCACCGTGACGCGCGCTCCGCACGAGTCGCCCGACTCGCGCAGCTCGTCCATGAACATCTCCAGCTCGGGGACCATCGCCGCATTCGGCGCGAAGAACGGGTTCTCGCCCACCGCATCCCAGCTTTCGAAGGGAATGGGTTTGCTGCCGATCTGGGCAAGGTAGCCGCGCACACGCACGCCGTAACGCTCGGACAACCACTTTTTCGCGATCGCGCCGGCGCCGACGCGGACCGCCGTTTCGCGCGCCGAGGCGCGCCCGCCACCGCGCGGGTCGCGCGTGCCGTACTTCATCCAATAGGTGTAATCGGCGTGACCGGGGCGGAACTTCGCGGCGATGGCGGAATAGTCCTTGGAACGCTGGTCCTCGTTGCGGATCAGGAACCCGATCGCGGTGCCGGTGGTGAGCCCTTCATAAGTGCCCGAAAGGATCTCGACCGTATCCGACTCGCGCCGCTGCGTGACATGGCGGGATGTGCCGGGCTTCCTCCGGTTGAGTTCCTTTTGCAGGTCTTCCGCGCTGAGCGCGAGGCCGGGTGGGCAGCCGTCGACGACCCCGCCGTAGGCCGGGCCGTGCGACTCGCCGAAAGAGGTGACGCAGAACAGGGTGCCGAAGGTGTTGCCGGACATGGGATCGGAGCCGAAATGGAGGCGACGGGGACCGCGGCTTGCGCCTGCGGGACTGCGCGAAAATTGCGGTTTGAGTTTAACATGCAGCCCCGAACTCCCCGCCCGGAAGGAGGTCGAATCGCCATGTGCCGCCCTCGACTTGCAGCCTTCGTTTGCGTGGCCACGCTCCTCGTTGGCGGCTGCGCCGCATTCGACCCCGGCCCGCCACCGCTGACCCGGACCGACGTGGTGCAGCTTTCCAAATCCGGCGAATCCCCCGCCACGCTGGTGGCCCGACTTCAGTCGACCGGCACGGTGCTGTGGCTGTCGGCGGCGGACATCATCGAACTGCGCGACGCCGGCGTATCACCGATGGTGCTCGACTACCTGCAGGCGGCACTACTGGCCGATATGCGCCGCCGCGCCCAATTCGAGCAACTGCTCTACGGCCCCGAACGCACACCGTTTTCTCGCTGCGGCGGTTTCCCGCCGTCGAACGGCCGGTTCAACGGATTTTTTGCGCCGTTCTGTTGAGCGCGCCGCGGGGGGCGCCGGCCCGGTCGAAAAAGCCGCGCGTCTCGAACACCGACGCGGGCAAGCGCTTGCCTTCGACGGCAACCAATCGCTTGGTGACGAAATCGAACACCATCGCGTTGTGGCGCCGGATCCGGCTGAGCACCGGCGCCGCCGCCGCATCGAGCAGGCCCTCGGCGACGAGGGCGTCGACCGAAAAGAGCGGCATGAGGCCGGGCAAAGGGTAGTCCGACCCGTTGAGCAAACGTGGATGCCACTCGCCTGAGCGCAGGATGCGTGCGAGCGCGATCCGGGCCCGCACAGTCTGGGTGATGGCTGAAATATCGCCGAACAACCGACCCTCGTAGCGCTTCTCGCCCATGAGGCGGGCGAACAGGTCGAAACTGCTCACATAGGGACCGTACAGGCCGGCGTCGAGGTCGCGGTCCTCGCCCATCGAGGCGCAATGGGCGACCACTACGCGCACGCCCGCGTCGAGCGCTCGCCGCAGCCTGAGAGGGTTGCCCCACTCCTGCCGGTCGGAACCCGGGACGGCCCGTTCGAGCCCGGCATGCGTGATCAGCGGCACCCCGAGGCGGGCCGCGGCGGCGTAGAAGTCGTCGCACTGCGGCGACGCAGGATCGATCCCCATCGCCGCTGGCAGCCACTTCACCGCGCGTGCCCCGTCGCGGGCCGCTTCCTCGAGCGCCACGACGCAGTCGCGCCGATAGGGGTGGATCGAAGCGACCCATTCGAACCGTTGGGGGTGCGCCCGGGCAAGATCGCGAGCGTAAGCGTCGGGCACGTACAGCGAAGTGCGGTCCCACTGGATTTCACCCCGCGCATTGAACACGCGCTCGAAAGCGAACAGAAGCACCTTGAACCCGGCCGGAAATGCATCGACCAGCGAGCGCATGCGCCCCATGTAGGCCGCATCGACGCTGGGCTTGCCGTCGACCGCGCATGCGGCGTTCATGAAGAACAGCCGGCGGGCATATTCGGACAAGCCGGCGAGGCTCTGCATGCCCGGATGGATGCGGATGCCGGAGGAGGAATCGCCGGTGCCGGCAATGTGCGCATGCGCATCCCACACCTTGTGCGGGTCGACCCCCTCCCAGGCCGCGCGGACCAGTTCGTGCGAGGCCAGGTCGGGCGGCAATGGACCGAGGCACGGGTTCCAAACGCCCTGCTCCGGCCAAAAACGCCACGCCGCCAACCCTCCCGCAGCGACAGCTGCGCCCAGCGTCGAAATGAGGAATCGGCGTCTACGCAAGATTCACCAGCGCCTGGCGGAAGGGGTGAACCCGCCGCAGGCTGGCGCCGCGGCGTGTCGGGTCTTCAGGCCGGCCAGTTCTTGATGTAACCCTTGAGCATCCGGTTCTCGAAGTCCTGCTCTTCGAGCACGGCCTTGGCCACATCGCGAAAGGAAATCACGCCGATCAACTTGCCGGCTTCGAGCACCGGCAGGTAGCGCGCGCCGGTTTCGAGCATCGTGCGGCGCAGGTCGTTGACTTCCATTTCAGGTGTTGCGGTCACCGGGTCTGCGACCATGATCTCGCCGACCGTTGCCTCGCCGAGCACGCCCTTGCCCTTGCGCAGGGCCTGCAGGACCTCGTGAAAGGTCAGCATCCCGAGCATCCGGCTGCCTTCCATCACCACCAGCGACCCGAGGTTCTCGACCGCCATGAGCTGGACCGCATCGACGGCGCGCCCCTCTACGCCGATCGACAGCAGGCGGGTTCCCTTGACGCGAAGAATCTCCTTGATCTGCATGGTCCGTCCTCCTCAGAAACAGGCGCATCCCAGTATCCCACAGGACGCGCCGCCGGTCTTCAGCTCCGGGACGCCCCGCGCGCAACCCGCTGTCCTGGTCTCGCGCCGGTGGGCTTGCCGCCGCTCCATACTGCTTCGCCATTGACGAACACCGTGTCGATGCCGGCCGCGGGCTGGATCGGCTTGGCGAACGTCGCGCCCTCGGCGATGCGTTCGGCATCGAACAGCGTGATGTCGGCCCACGCACCCTCGCGAATCACGCCCCGGTCGGGCAGCCCGAAAGTGGCCGCCGTGAGGCCAGTCATCTTGTGGACTGCGGTTTCCAGCGGGAACAGGCCGAGATCACGGCTGTAGTGCCCGAGCACACGCGGAAAAGTCCCCCACAGCCGCGGGTGTGGCGCAGCGTCGTGCGGCAGCCCATCGGACCCGACCATGGTCTGCTCGAAAGCCAGGATGCGCTGCACGTCGGCCTCGTCCATGGCGAAATAAATGGCCCCTGCGGGCAGCAGCTTTGCCACGGCATCCTGCTGCGACAGCCCCATCCTCCCCGCCACGTCGGCCAGTTCCATGCCGCTGAACTCCGGATGGGGCTTGGACCACGTGACGATCACCTTGGAAGCCGCGCCGACCCGGCTCCAGGTGAGGATGGTCGACGACGCGCAGTAGGGATAGCAGTCGAGGCCGACGGGCTGGGAGCCCATGTGGCTGGCGATGTGGGCCAGCGTCTGGATCGAGCGCCCGTGGTTGGCGGTGCCGGCGACCTTGTGGTGCGAGATCACCACCTTCACGCCCAGCTCGCGCCCGATGAGGAAAGTCTCGTCGAGGGCCTCCATTACGCGCTCGGCTTCGTTGCGCATGTGGGTCACATACAGGCCGCCGAATTCCGACAGCGGGCGGCACACCTCGACGATCTCGCTGGTGGGGGCGGCGGCCGCGGGCTCGTAGAACGTGCCGGTGGATACGCCGATGGCGCCAGCCGCCATTGCCTCGCGCGCCAGAGCGCGCATGCGCGCAATCTCGGTGGCGCTCGCCGGCTTTTCGATGGCGTCCATGCACATCACGCGCATCGTCGTGTGGCCGATCATTGGCGCAAAATTGGTCGCCGCAGGGCGCGCGGCAAGTTCCTCGAAGTAGGCGGCAAAAGTCGGGAACCGGAACCACTCGCCGGTGTTGTCGAGGAGGTCGAGCGGCGGGGTCACGCTGCCCGGGCGATGCACCATCGGCGCCAGGCTCACGCCGCAGTTGCCCGACACCACGGTCGTCACGCCCTGGCTCACCTTGGCCGACATGTCCGGGGAGGACAGGAGCAGGCGATCGTCGTGGGTATGCGCATCGATGAATCCCGGGGCCGCGATCCTGCCGCCGGCATCGACTTCGCGGTCAGCGCGCGCGCCCTCGAGCTCGCCCACCCTGGCGATTCGGCCGCCACGCACCCCGATGTCGCCCTCGAAGCGCGGCGCGCGGGTACCGTCGATGATGACCGCGTTGCGAATGACGAGATCGAAGTGTTCCTGGTCCATTGCGGGCTCCTGTCGCTTATACGATTTCGAAATGGGCGTCGTGGATGACGCAGTCCCTGCCGTTGATCGGCACCATGTCCTGCGGGCAGGCCGAAAACCCGACCACCGCATCCATCTCGGCGCGAAACGCAATTGCGTCGCCGGGCTTGCCAAGCGGCGGCTCGAACGAGATCGACATCCCGTCGCGCACCGGGATGTTCATGAACAGGTTGAACGGGCACGGATGCACGACGCGTTCGAGGCCAATCCCGGTGAGGGCATCCCTGAGGTTGTCGGTGCAGTTGTCGTGAAACCCCTTGCATCCGAGTTGCTGGTAGCGATACACGTCGCACGAAGCAATCAGCGTGTCGTGGACACCCGGCGAGGTGTCCTCCACTACGGTGAGGATGGCCCGGCGCTTGTTCGTGACCAGCGTGTCGCCTACGGCAGGGATGATTTTTCCTATCGCGGTTCGCGTGTGCTCCATCGACATGCATTCGCCCAGGTCCGGATCGTTGAACGCCCAGAAATCCACGACCTGCGAGCCATGGGTGTTGAAAACCCTGAGCACCTGCCCCTTGCGCAGGCGGGCGACGGCCCCTTTGCGGGCCGGGATGAGATGTCGATCACGCATTGGCGGGCTCCTGTGCGAAAGCAGTATGCTAGCCAAATTCACGCGAACCTCCGGAGTGTTTCGATGAGCGCAGTCCTCGCCCCCGTCCTTCGCCAGCCCGCGTCCCCCGATATTTTCGACCCGGGCCACTATGCCGGGGTGCGAAAGCCCCTGGCCGAGGCGAGCACGCTGCCCCCATGGGCCTACACCTCGGAAGAGTTCTTTCGCCGCGAGGTCGACACGATCTGGATGAAAGAATGGAATTTCTTCGGCCGCGCCGAGCGCATTCCGCGTCCGGGCGACTACTTCGCTGTGGACTTCGTGGGCGTTCCCATCGTCGTGGTGCGCGGCAAGGATAACGAGGTGCGCGCATTCTCGAACTCGTGCCGCCACCGGGGCGCCGCCATGCTCAGGGGTGACGGCAACTGCAATGCGATCCGCTGCCCGTATCACTCGTGGGCCTACGATTTCGAGGGCCGACTCATCGTGGCGCCCGAGATGGAGCAGAGCAGTGGCTTTCGAATGGAGGATTTCCCCCTGATTCCCCTCCGCCTGGAACTGTGGGCGGGGTTCATATTCATCAATTTCGACCGGGACGCCGGCCCGCTGGGCGAACACCTCGCCAACCTTCCCGATCTCCTCGCGAGCTACCGTTTCGAGGACATGACCTGCGTGCGGCGCAAGGAATACACGCTGGAGTCGAACTGGAAAATCTATGTCGAGAATGCGATGGAGGCCTACCACGTCTCCACCGTGCACCGTTCGACGTTGTCACGCCAGAAAGGGGTGTTCCCGACCGTGGTCGAATCCCAAGGCCAGTGGATGGCCCTGCACAAGGAGCACGAAGGCACGCGGGCACTGCTTACCGGGGACTCCGGGTTTCCACGTATCCCGACCCTTGAAGGCGGCGCGGCGCGAGGCAGCTACTATCCGCTGATCTTTCCCAGCACCATGTTCGGTGCCACCACCGACTGCATGTGGTGGCTCGAGTTGCAGCCAATATCGGCGGCTCGCACCACGCTGGTCGTCGGTTCGTGCTTTCCGAAGAATGTCACGGAGCGGCCGGATTTCGAGGAAGTGGTACAGCGCTATTACAAGCGATGGGACCTTTCGATCCCCGAGGACAACGAGATTTCAGCGCTCCAGCAAATCGGCTTGGCCTCGCCGCTATCCCGGCCCGGGCGCCTGTCGCACGCTGAGCCCCTGGTACACGTGTTCAACAACTGGGTTCTGGACCACGTCCTGGGTTAAATCCCTTTTCCCCGGCCGGGCCCGTCCCGGCCGGATCAAGCGAAGGGTTAAGGGGCTCAGGCGTCGTACTGGTCGATGCCGGCACGGAAGCCCGCCAACTCGATCCCCAGCGCAGCATCGAGGGGATCGTCCCAGTCGAGCTCGTCGACGATGTATTCCCCGTCGGATGCAGCCCAGCGCTTGAGCAACAGTTCTTCCTCGTCGCTCCGATCGAGGATGGGCGGGATGGTTTTCTTTACGTGCTTGGTGACTCGCTGAACATGCATTTTCTGCTCCCTATGAGTGAATTTGCACTTTCAGTGTAGGGAGGAATTCGGCGCTGATCGATTGGAGAACGGCGCATTCGCCTGTAGGACGGCGCCCTACCCCGCAGGCGCTTCCAAGCGGGAAGCGCCTGGAGCACAAGGTTATCTGGCGTCGGATTTCCCCACGGCCGGCTTTTCCGGCGTGGCATCGAAGTCCACCCAGTTGCCATCGCGCCAGGTCCCTTCGGTTTCTTCCACGTCCCGGGCGCCCCGCTGGCGCAAAACGTCCGCCGCGAATGAGCGCTCGAGTTCCAGCGGCGCTTCGACGGCCACCAGGACCCCGGCGGGGCGCACGGCGTCGGCAGCCTCGACAGGCAGGCCCTTCTCCTCATCCTCGCCCATCGTCTTGAGCGCCCCGGCGAGCGACCCCACGAATGCGCCAACGCTGGCGCCGCCTACCACCGCAGCCGGTCCGGCGATGGGAATCGCGAGCAGGCCTGCGCCCAGCCCGATGGCCCCGCCGATCGCGGCGCCGGTCATCGCGCTACCGCCTGCTTCGGTGGCGCCGGGCGAGGCATATTCGTCGCCGCCTATCGGATAGGAACCGTGCTGGCCCGGGGGATTGACGCCGAAGCTGCAGATATGGTCGGCGCCTATGCCGCCCGCCAGCAGGGCTTGGATCGCGCCATCGGCCTGCGCCTTGTGCTCGAAGTTTCCCGCCACGATGCGGCTCATTTGAATTGCCCCGAAATCTCGAATCGCAGGTCGAGCGAAGTAAATTCTTTCATGCGTTTGGGATTCATGATCGCCTCTTGGTCCCTGAAATGGAGGCCGATGATCGCTTCTCAGCACGAATCAATCCGTACGCTTCCGTACGCTTCGTCGCGGCTACGTTGCGTTCGCTCGCTCGCGTGGCGTTCCCAAATGGCTGCCCAGGCACGGCCGCGACGCCGTTCACCGATGCCTGGCGTCGGCCTCGCGTGCTTTTGCGATATGCAGCGTACCTGCACGAAAGCTCCCTGCCGGCTTGCAGTCAGCAGCGTCGGTATCAGCTACGCGAGCACGCCTTGCCTTGGTGATCACCACCGGTTTGGGCACGACGACCTCTTTGATTTCCGCATAAGCCGGCGGTTCTGCGTACACGGGCAATACGGGGGGCGCGTTATCGCGGTTGGACAGCGGCTTGCGGCCGTGCCGCCTTCTCAGGAAATACATTGGGCGAGGTCTCCGATGGGTTTGTGGTTGATCGGTGGGTGGACATGCCGCGCAACCGGGGACGACGGGCACTGGGGCGCGGCCGGGGAGCCAACATTACGCACGCCAAATTCGCCGTTCTGTGCGTTAGCTAACGCAGCGCCGAAACTGCGCGCCGGCGGGGGGAATCGACGCCTGCCTACTGGGGTGTAAGACATATCCGACAGTGCAATCAGTGCAATGCGAATTGGTGTACGGGGGGGGATAGGCAAAACTTCCAATCATCCGCGGGATCCTCACCGCTCCCCGGCCCCGGCCTATGCCACCGGTCTTTCGCTCGGAGATCGAAATGGATATCAACGCAAGCGTCACCAAAGTAGCAAGCGGGGCCCGCCGTGAAGCGCCCGCGGGACCGCTCCCCAGCCGGATGGCGCGCTGATGGCCAGCCTCGCGCCGGGAAACGGCTGGCTTCCGCATCGCGGCTGCGAAACACCGCGACTCTACGCAGTGCGCAGGCAAAACGCCCCGCTGCGCTTGGGTGTCTCGCGCGCGGGGAGTTCGCGCGCCGCGGGCAATGTCTTCACGTTTCCGTCACCGGGTGCGGGCCCGCACCTTCCCCGAAATTCGCAGCCGGGCTATTTCGACCGCTGGATCAGCCGATGGGCGATTGACGCGACTGCGCCCGATGGCGGGGTCGCAGGGCCGCGTAGGAACTGGGTGCTCACATGGTGTGTCTTGGGAGTGGCATCAATGGCCTGGATGGGCCTGCTGGGGGCGCTGTGCGCGGGAGCGATTGCGCTCGGTGTGTCATGGGCGCTTGCAGTGGCGGCGTTCGGCAGTGCGCACCTGCTCGCGGCCGCGTGGGTCGGTCTCCGCATCAGCCGCGCCTTGGCAGCCACTGAATTGCGCCGTAGTTCTTCCGACCTCGTTGGCGAATCGCCTTCGCTGAAGGACTCACTGCGGCACTCACGGCGGCAGACAACGCACTTCATCCTCGCGCGTTAGGACGCCTTGGCAAAAGCCGAGGCGCTTAACGCGCCAGGGCGACGTCGAAACGCGCAGGTTTCCCAGCGGCTATGTCGGCGGGCAACTCAACCCTGGCAGTCAGCTGGTGCGCCTTGTGCTGGAGGGATTCCCAGAGATTTTCCGGGTTGCGCGTAAATATCATTTCGCTGTCCGGCTGCACGATGGACCACGCGCCGGCCTTGATCTGCTCGTCGAGTTCACCCGCTTGCCAAAGTACGCTACCGATGTAGCAACGGGCAGTTTTGGGCGATTCCTTGAGCGTCTTCTCGATCAGCGGGGCGCTCAGCGCGAGATACATGCCTTTCCCCACCCTGATCGCGCCCTGGCCCGGATCGGCCTCACTGCGAATCAGCACCACCATCACTTCGGGAAGCATGGGCCCGCCGAAGTAGACCGGATCCTTGATCTGCCCAAGCACCTTGTGATCGGGAAAAAGCGTGTGCATCGGATGTTCGGTAGGCCGGTTGAGGATGACCCCGATGCGGGCCCCTTCGCGCAAGGGAGCGGTGAGCAGGACAGTCTGTCCGAACACCGGGTCGGCCAGTTGCGGCGTGGCGAGCAAAATGAGCGGCGCCTCCGATGGTTCGGCCGCCTCAGCGGACACGACATGCAAGCCCACGGCAGCGAGGAACAGGAACGCGGCACGAACGATGGTTTTCATCGGAATCTCCTGCAGCATCGATCTGAGCCGTTACGCCACCACAACGAGATCGATAAACATCGTGCAGCGCTATGGCCCCAATCTATGCGCGACCGCAGCGGATTGATGTCGGCCTGCCACGGGACTTGTTGTAGGAATGCGCCTCCCTGCCAGCGGCCCAATGCGCGCGACGGTCGGTCTGCGCACCGCGGCAGGTCGGCGCGGCGCCGCGCCGAAGAAAGCCAGCGCGAACCGTTCGGCGCCGCGCGCCCCGGGCCTTCCCGGTGCGAAATCGCCCAGCGCCTTGTGCAGGGCGCCGCTGCGCCACGCCGAAAATACCTTCGGGTTGATGTAGGACTTCCTGCACACCGCCGGGGTATTGCGCAGGTCCTGGGCGACCTGGCGGATCACGTCGTTGATGCAGGCCTTCATGGCGCGCTCGCTTTCCCGTTCCGGCAAAGGGGTGGCGGCCATCAGCGCAATCGCCCGCACCGTCGCGCCCCATGTGCGGAAATCCTTGGCGGTGAATTCCCCGCCCATGGCTTCGCGCAGGTAGTCGTTGACCATCTCGGAGTCGATGGGACGGCGCTCGCCTTCGTCGTCGATGTACTGGAACAGCAACTGCCCGGGCAAGTCCTGGCAGCGGCGCACAATGTGCACGATCCGCTTGTCGTCGACCACGACTTCGTGCTGGGCACCCCCCTTGCCCGGGAATCGCAGCAGGGCGCGCCGCTCGCGCAGGAATTTCACGTGCCGGTTGCGCAACGTCGTAAGCCCGAAACTCTTGTTATCGCGGGCGTACTCGGGATTGCCGATCCGCACGCGCGTCGTGTCGAGCAGGCTCGCCACCACGGCAAGTACCTTGTCGCGCGGCAGGCCGGGCCGGCCAAGGTCGCGCCGCAACCTCCGGCGCAGCCTGGGCAGGGAGGCGCCGAAGTCCACCATGCGCTCGAACTTGTCACCGTCGCGCTTGGCGCGCCACTCGACGTGGTAGCGGTACTGTTTGCGCCCCCTTGCATCGCGCCCGGTGGCCTGGATGTGCCCTCGAGGGTCGGTGCAGATCCACACGTCCTCGTACGCGGGTGGGATTGCCAGCCGCGCGATGCGATTCAGCTCCGCCGGGTCGCCAAGGCGGCGCTTGCCTGGAGCGTAGTAAGCGAAGTTATGTCCTTGCCGCACGCGGCGGATGCCAGGCTGCCCATCCGACACGTAAACCAGCCCGGCCGTGGCGGCATCTTCGGCGGATTCGGCGAACAACTCGGCGGCATGGAGGAGCGATACATTCGCCTTTGCCCGCTGGGCGACGCCCTTCGCCGGGCCGCGCCCTCGCGGCCCCCGCACCCGGTCGGCTGGGTCTCGGTTGCCTTCGCTGATTCGCATGGCGCTCCCTGTTGATTGGACGCGCCAAGGGCCACGGCGGCCGCTGACGCTGGCGCAGTGTGACGAGCGCATTGCATCCGAGGAATCGGACGAAAGCGGCGGGGTGCGTAGGAGAAAGCCGACAGCGCGGGTTACAGCAGGTGCTTTCGTGCAAGCGATCCCTTAGCGCCCACGGGCCTTCCTGGGAGGTGTGCGACCCGGATTACCGGCGCGCTCGAACACTTTGGTTGCAGTGCCGCGAAGATCGGTATCGCTCTGGCCACTTTTAACGTCGCGGTACGCTTGCTCGACATTGGGATCCTGCTCGTCGCGACGGCGCGATCCGGGGTTTTCGTCGCGCTCGTGGGGCAGCTCCGTGCCGCGATCGGAGCCTTCGCTTGCCAGCGGGCCCTTCACTACGCCGGGGTGGGACGGCTGGACGCGCCTGCTGCCGCGCTTGGGCGCAATGGCTTTTGCATTCATGGCGTATGCCCCAGAGTGGTATTCGATGCGAGTATGGCAGCAATACGCGTGCCACACCGGAAAGTAACCGGACAGCAATTTGTGTAGGACAAACACCTTCCCCAACTCACTCCGTCGTCCGACATTGGCGCGCGTCTCCTGCTGGATAAACTGCGCCCAAGACCTGACCCCCTATCGGAGGAACGCGCCATGGCAACTCCCGCCACCAGCAAACTGGCAGAAGTCCCGCAGAACCAACTGGCCGACGCTGCGTTGCACAGTCGCGTGGTCCCGCGGTCCGAGCCGCTCAAAGTCCTGCTGGTGGAGGACTCGGCGATCATCCGCGAGCACCTCATCGAGGCGATCGCGACCTCCAACCGGGTGCGGGTCGTCGGCTATGCTGAAACCGAGGCCAGGGCCGTCGCCGCCCTGCAAGAGGACGAATGCGACGTCGTCATCCTCGATCTCGGGTTGGCCGAGGGCAAGGGATCGGAGGTGCTCAAGTCAGCCCGTTCGGAAATCGGCTATTCGCCCGTCGTCGTGGTGTTCACCAACTACACCGCCCCCAGTTCGCGCAAACGCATGCTCAAAATGGGCGCCGACTATTTCCTCTCGAAAACCGAGGATTTCGAGCGCCTTCGACTCATCCTGCGCGGGCTCGCCTTTCCCCACGGCGAGGACGAATAGCGCTCTTTTGTCCGCGCAAACCAAAAGCATCCGTACGCTTGCGCACACACCCGGCGCACGAAAGCTTTTACACGCACCAAGGCAATATTTGCACGCAAGCTCCCCCTTGCGACCGTGCTCCGCTTCCTGGCGCGCACAACGAGCGGGCATGCGGGTTGCTACGCATAGTCACCGGGGGGTACGCAGGTCACGCAACTGACAGGAGAATGACCATGAACTGGGACCGCATTGAAGGAAACTGGAAGCAGCTGAAGGGCAAGGCGAAGGAACAATGGGGCAAGCTGACCGACGACGAGCTCGACACCGTCGGCGGCAAGCGCGACCAGCTGGCAGGCAAAATCCAGGAGCAGTACGGCATTACCAAGGACGAAGCCAATCGCCAGCTCGACGATTTCGAGACCCGCTACAGGAACTGGGATCCCGCCAACGATCCGGCCAAGCGTCACTGAGTCCCGCCCGCCCTGCGCGACGGGGATCCTCCCCTCGCGCGCGGCGCCGCGCCGCGTCGAGACGATTCGGCTCAATCGCGCATTGTTTCAGAACCCTGCGCTGATTGTCATCGCGCCAGGTACCGGGGCGCTCCCCCGTCGTCCCACTGTCAGCCCGCGCTGACGCCCGGTCTCCTGGCGTTCAACCGATTGAAGTAATGGCTTCGGAAGGCCCCACAAGCATTGGCCTTGGCGCGAGCGCGAGAATTCCGTTTGTGCGGTGCGTGCAGCACGCAAGGAATTCCCTCCCCATTTTGTAGGGGTTTGTCTGACACAAGGATTGGGAGTCGGCTGATACAGCACACCACGCGCCTCCATGATTATGCGGTTGTGGCGCCGACGTTCCGTGCGCCGCGTTACTGAAACAACGGGGGAGTGGGCATCGGGTGGGGCGAAGCCCGCCTCCAACGTGAAACGCCCCCTAGAGCAACTACTAACAATTCGATCTGGAGGCTGTATGAGCAACGCCGACTACTCACATCCGAACCATCTCCTGTCCGCACTGATGGGCGCCGGAAGCGAGCATCTGCTGTCAGGCCTCGAAATGGTGAGCCTCAAGTTCGGCGACGTGCTGTACGAGTCGGAAACACGCATTCGCTACGCGTACTTTCCGACGACGTCGATCGTGTCGCTGGTCTACATGATGGAGGACGGCGCCACGGATGAGATCGCGGCGGTGGGCAACGAAGGCATCATCGGCGTGCCGCTCTTCATGGGGTCCGAAACCACCCCCAGCCGGGCGGTGGCGCGCTGCGCCGGAAGTGCTTTCCGCATGAAAGGACACCTGCTGCTGGAGGAATTCCATCGCTCGATGACAGTGCAGCAGATCCTGTTGCGCTACACCCAGTCGCTTTTTGCGCAGATCTCCCAGACCGCCGCCTGCAACCGGCACCACTCGGTACACCAGCAACTGTGCCGGTGGCTGCTCTCGAGCCTGGATCGCCTGCCCTCGAACGAGCTCAAGATCACCCACGAGTCGATCGCCGGAATGCTCGGCGTGCGCCGGGAGAGCGTGTCCAAAGAGGCCGCCGAACTGCAGTCCGCCGGGCTGATCCATAACGGCCGCGGCCGCATCACGGTAGTGGACCGCCGCCGGCTCGAGGCACGCGCATGCGAATGCTACCGCGGCATCAAGCGCGAATTCGGTCGCTTGCTCAGTCCCGCGGCCCAAGCACCGGCTCCGCAATCGTATGCCGGCGGCAACGGCCTGCCGGTCAGCCGCCCGATGCAGGTTTCGCGACCGCCGCCGCCCGTCCAGTGGGGCGTCAACGTCTGAGAAATCGCCCTGCGACGAAGGCCTCCCCTTTTCATGATCGCCTGCCTACCGAAACAGGCGCCGCTCCCCTAAGCAAAGGAAGCGGCACCCTGATTGGAGGCAGTCGCACAGCGCGGAATAGACCTCCTTCAAGCGTTCGCGTGCCGGTGGCGGGTCCCGCCGCCTTCACCAACCGGCTGGCAAGCGTCCCATGGGCCTCCAGCGTATCCATCGTCTTCCTCCACACGGCGCCAAGCGGCATCCCTGCTCCACCCATTCGTGCCGCAAGGTGATTCCACAGCCCCAGCGCCTGCGTTCTCGCGCCACGGAAACCGAGTATTAGGGGCGACGCGCCTCCTGCGTCCGTGCGCGGCGTTACATTCGCTTCCGGCGCAAACAGTTGCGTCACAGCGCAGGTTGAGCGTAGGTCGCTGCCTACAGCAGGCGGCGATGACCAGCTCCGAGTTGGCGAGGAGGCGATCGACGATGGCATGCAGTTCCTCGACCGCAGGCCGCTGTACGCCTGCCGCTACTTCATGGCACCCGACCACTGGCAGGTGATCAAGCGCGACCAGGACAGCCTTACCGAAGGCGATTCCACTGCAAGTACCGCTGGGCGAGGTCCCCGAAGTGGTGATGCGCACCGCTCTCGAAACAGCCAACCTCATCGGTTCGGGCCTGTACGGCGTCGATGCCAAGCAGGCAGGCAAGACTTGCTACGTGATCGAGGTCAACGACACATGGCAACTTGTGATCAACACATCGACGACGATCATTACGTTCCTCATGGTTTTCCTGATCCAGCACACCCAGAACCGCGACACCGAGGCCATGCAGATCAAGCTGGACGAACTGATCCGCGCGACGCGCGGAGCTCACAACGCCATGCTCGAGCTCGAAGCGCTCGACGAGGAGCAGTAGACCGAGCGCCACGCGCTGTACTCGCAGCTGGCCGAACGCGCGCGCGAACAGCTGCGCCAGGGCGCGCCCGACGACGACACCCTGGAGATTTACGCCGAAGTCGCGCAAAACGAGCGTCGTGCAACCGCGAACTGACTCGATTCACGATGAGCAGGTGCACGGCGCCCGTTCGTCCGCCTCACGGGCACGGCATTTAAATTCTCCCTTCGCATGTGCGCGGGCGCACAGATGACGGCCGGCATTGCAGCCAAAGTAGCGCTAGACGGAACACGCGGAAATCAAGGGGAGTCGCAATGAATCTGCCAAGGCAGCGCAGGACCCAATGGCCACTGGTGGTTGCCGGCCTGTCGGCCGGCCTTGCCGCGATCCTCCTATGGGCCGGCAATCCGCCCATCGGGTGGATCCAGTCTTCCTATCGCACCTTCGCGGGATCGATGCTTTCGGCAGCGACCGAGGACCCAGCCGAGGAAGCAGTCGGGGGAATTGCGGCCCCTTCGCGCGGCAAAAGCAAGTGCCGCGAATGCGGGTTTGTCGAGTCAACCCGGCTCGCGGCCTCCTCCGGTACGCGCGCCATATACGAAGTTACGGTCCGCCTCGCGGACCGCTCACGCCACGTTCTCAGTGTTTCAGACCCTTCGCGGTGGCGTCCCGGAGAGCGCGTTATTCTCATAGGGGCCGGCGCGCAGCGCGACCAGTAGATGGAAACGGCGGCATCCCCTCCGCCTGCGGACGCAAGCCGCGAGCCGCCGGCACAGGCCGGCGGAATGACAGCAGGGCCGGCTGGCACGGCGGACTTCGACTCGGCGGCCGCGGCTCTCAAGCTTTCGCTCCCACCCGCGATAGCGCCCCCGCCTGCCATACCGACGTTACGCCTTTATTCGCGCGCCACGCTCTCGCTCATGATCCTTGCCACGATCGGCATCGTGGCGGCGCTGTATTTTGCGCGCGCTTTCATTGTGCCGTTGCTTATCGGCATCCTCGCCAGCTATACGCTGCGGCCGGTGGTCGACTGGCTGCACCGGTTCCGCATTCCCCAAGCCGTCGCCGCGGCGCTCGTGGTGGTGGTGCTGGTGGGGGGCGTTTCGTGGATGACTTATGCGCTCAGCGACCAGGTCACGGTACTCATCGAAAAACTCCCGGATGCGGCGCGCAGGCTGCGAGCCAAGATGACCAGCGGCCACAGTACCGTGCCGACCGCGCTGCAGAACGTGCAGGAGGCCGCCAACGAACTACAGCAGGCCGCTAGCGATGTCTCGCAGAAGCCTGGCAGGCGCAACGTTCCGGCCACGGTAGGGCCTGCTTCCGATTCGACGGGATGGCTGCAGGATTATGCGATTACCCAGTCCACCCTGCTGCTTTCGATTGCAGCCAAGTCGCCGATCGTATTGCTGCTGGCGTATTTCCTGCTCGCCTCCGGCGACCATTTTCGCCGCAAGCTGGTGCAGCTCGTCGGCCCATCGCTGTCGCGCAAAAAGGAAGTGCTGGTGATCCTCGAGGAAGTCGACGCGCAGGTGCAGCGCTACCTTTTGGTCATGCTGGTGTCCAATGCGCTGGTGGGCGTGGGAACCTGGCTGGCTTTTGAAGCGATGGGCGTGGACCAGGCAGGCGTGTGGGGCGTATTCGCAGGCGTGATGCACTTCGTGCCGTACCTCGGTCCGGTCGTGGTCGGCATCGCCTCGGGGGTGGCGGCCTTTGTGCAGTTCGACTCCGTGCTTCACGCGCTAGCCGTCGGCGGCGTGACGATACTCGTGGCCGGCCTGATCGGCATGGTGTTCATGACATGGTTGCAGAGCCGCGTGGCGCGCGTTAACGCTGCGGTGCTATTCATTGCCTTGCTGTTCTTCGGATGGCTTTGGGGGATTGCCGGGGTACTGATCGGCGCCCCGCTGGTGGCGATCCTGCGGGTCGTCTGCGACCGCGTGGAGCCACTCAAGCCGATGGGCGAATTGCTCGGGAGCTGATGCCTGCCGCCGTCCCTCAAATGGAAAGGACGCGCCGGCACGGCCGGTCGCGCCCCTGCTGTCCGAGGATTGGCTTAGCGCTTGCCGACTTGGTTGCCGATCAGGCCGCCCGCCGCCGCGCCGCCGAGCGTGCCGACTGCGCTGCCACCGGTCAGTGCCGATCCAGCCACACCGCCGACTGCGGCGCCGATGGCCGTGTCGCGTTGCTGGGTGGTCAACCCCATCCCGGCGCAAGCGCTCAGGCTGACAATTGCGCCAATGGCGACGGCCCTGCCCACATGCTTACGAATCGCATTCATGTCGTTACTCCTTTTGGGGTTTGAAGTGCTGCTGTTCGAACAAATTAGCTGGTCAACTATGCCCGTGCGCACCGCGGGCGATAATCAGAGAACGGCGTCAGTTCCCATCGGTGCATGTCCTACACGCCCGGCGCGGCGCGGTTTGGGCATTTCACCGGCCCATGCCGCGGCGGACTGACCGATGCAGCTGCTTCATTTCACCCTGATATTGCTGCTGAGCGCGGTTGCGCTCGCGTGGCTCGCCCGGCGGTTCGGTTTTCCCTACCCAATCGCACTCGTGCTGGGAGGCGCGACGCTGGGGTTCCTCCCGCGCCTGCCCGAAATCCCTTTCGAACCGGAATTCATCCTGTTCATCGTGCTGCCGCCCATCCTGTACCAGGCGGCACTGGCAACGTCGTGGCGCGACTTCAAAGCCAACTCCCGCACTATCGGACTGCTGGCCATCGGCCTCGTGTTCGCGACCACACTCGCCGTGGGGGCCGCCCTCAAGTTGCTTTTGCCGGACATTTCGTGGGCGGTCGCCTTCGTGTTCGGCGCCATCGTCTCGCCTCCCGATGCGGTGGCCGCGACCGCGATTCTTTCGCGCCTCAACATTTCGCGGCGCGTGGTGACGGTTCTCGAAGGCGAAAGCCTCGTCAATGATGCGTCTGCCCTCGTGCTGTATCGCTTCGCCATCGCCGCGGCCCTCACCGGGTCGTTTTCGCTTGCCGAAGCCACCGCGGGATTCGCCAGCGTGGCTGTGGGGGGAGTCGCAGTCGGCCTCTTCGCCGGGTGGATCTTCGTCGCCCTCCACCGCTTCCTGGGTGATGTCCTGATCGAAGTACTGACGTCGTTGCTGGTGCCTTACGCCGCGTACATGGCGGCCGAATCGCTGCACGTCTCCGGCGTGCTGGCGGTCGTCACCGCCGGCCTGGTGCGGGGACGCTATACGCCGCTGCTGGTATCGGCGGAAACGCGCATCATTGCGCGCTCGACCGGCAACCTGCTGGTATTCCTGCTCAACACGGTCGTCTTCAGCCTGATGGGCCTGCAGCTGTCGGGCATCGTCGAACGCCTGGAGGGGTACTCCGCGCTCGAACTGGTTTCTGCGGGCACGCTGCTCAGTGCGGCTGCGGTCGCGGTACGGTTCGCGTGGATCTACCCGGCGCTCTACCTCCCCGGCGCCATTGCCGCCATCCTCGGTCGACGCAATCCAGCGCCACCCGAATCCGAATATTTCATCATGAGCTGGTGCGGCATGCGCGGGATCGTGTCGCTGGCAGCGGCATTGGCGATCCCGTACACGCTCGCCGACGGCACGCCCTTCCCGTACCGGGAGCCCATCATTTTGTTCACCTTCGTGGTGATTACTGTGACGCTCGTGCTGCAGGGACTGTCCCTGCCGATACTGATCCGGCGCCTCAAGGTCGGCAAGGACTGGAGCGTGGAGGAGGAGCGCGCCCTGGCGCGCGCCGCGATGAGCGAGGCGGCGATCGCAGCGATCGACCAACTCGCCCGCGACGAGAATGCCGCCCCGGAGCTGGCCGGGCGCATCGGTGCGGAGTTCGCTGAGAAGGCGGCCGATTCGGCTCCGGATGCGCCCGCCGCCGAGGCCGAGGCCGCGTTGGCGCGCAGGCTGAGGCAGGTCGCCGTGTCCGCCGAGCGGCGCGAACTTGTGCGCCTGTGGAGCGAGAACCGCATCAGCGACGATGTCCTGCACCAGCTCGAGGAGTTCCTCGACTACCACGAGGCCAACGGCTAGCCCCAAAACAATAAGTCCGGACGAAGCCGGACTTTTTTGCCTTGCCGTGCGACAAGCGCACTCCGATCAGTTGGTCTTGGTCGGCTCCGAGCTGGACGCCGGCGGCACGACCACCACCGTGTCCGTCGAGGTCTTGCCGGGGGCGCCTTGCGGGCCGGCCGGGCCCGAGGGACCGGGGACGGCCACGACGGCCGGCGACGGGGTGACCACCGTCGCGTTGGGGGGCGTTACGACGGTTCGCTCGCATCCGCTGACGGCGACGGCGCCGAGTAACGCAATGGGCAGTATCCAGGTTTTCATGATTTTTTCCATTGTCCAAGTTGTGAGAGAAGGCGCTGCACCTGACGAACCGCTCGCCGGCGGACCGGCACATACCGCGCAGGTATTGCGAATTATGGAAAACGCGAGCGCTTTTGGAAGTCGGCAAGTTGCCCGATCCGTTGCCAGAAAAACGCCGACAAATCGCCTTAAGGACAGGCCGCACTCCATGAGCTTGCGTTTGAACTCAAGCGCGCGAATGCCGGCTTCCTTGATCCGCGGAAATCGAATCAGCATTTGTGTGAGAGAGCGCACAGAGCGGGCCTCGACCGCCAAGCAACAATGGCTCCGCATTCGCCAGTTCTCCCTCCTCCCCTGAAATCTGGCGGGTGTAGGGCCCCCGGTTACTGCTCATTTCCGGGGGCCTTTTTTTTGGATGCGCCGCATGGCCCCAACCAACTGCAGATCGGCCCGTGCAGCCCAGGCGTCCTGGTTGCTCGCCGCAGTGGCGTTGTTCGCCACCCTGCAGCTCCACCTGCTATCGGCCTTGCTGGCGGGAAGCCTCGTTTACCAGCTCGTTCACGCCCTAGCCCCGATGCTCCAGCGCCACGTGTCGAGCCAGCGCGCGCGCGTGGCCGCAGTCATATTCCTCGCCACGCTGATCGTGGGCGCGCTGAGCGGCGCAATCCTGGCCGCGATCGCCTTTTTTCGCAGCGACGGCGGTGACCTGGGTGCGCTCCTGCAGCGCATGGCCGACATCATCGAGGGAGCCCGCGGCTCGCTTCCGGCCTGGGTCGTTACCCGCCTTCCCGCCGACGCGGATGCGTTGCGCCATGCGATTTCCCAATGGCTGCGCGCCCATTCGCCGGAATTGCAGCATTGGGGCACCGCCGCCGGGCGGGTGGCGGTGCATATCCTGGTCGGTATGGTCATCGGCGCCATGATCAGCCTGCACCAGGCGGTGCCATCGCGGCCGCACGGCCCGCTCGCCGCGGCCTTGTGCCTGCGCGCCGCGCGCTTCGGCGATGCGTTCCGGCGCGTGGTGTTCGCCCAAGGCCGCATTGCGTTGCTTAATACGCTGTTCACCGCAGCCTACCTGTTCCTCGTCTTGCCGGCTTTCGGGGTCAAGCTGCCATTCGCTGCAACCCTGGTGGGCATCACTTTGGTCGCCGGCCTGCTCCCCGTCGTCGGCAACCTGGTTTCCAATTCGGTCATCGTGGTCCTCAGCCTCGCCCACTCGCCGGCGCTGGCGCTGGCGTCGCTCGCTTTCCTGGTGGCCATCCACAAGCTGGAGTATTTCCTCAACGCCCGAATCATCGGCGTGCGCATCAACGCGCGCCCCTGGGAACTGCTGGTGGCGATCCTCGTGATGGAGGCTGCGTTCGGGTTGGCCGGTGCGGTGGCTGCACCTGTGTATTACGCTTACCTCAAGCAGGAACTGCTGGGAGAGGAACTTATATGACCGCGCACGCCGCACCCGCCCCGAGGCTGCCTGACTCGGCCCTGGCCAAGGACGTAAGACTGGCGCGCATCAAGGCCGCCGCCACCGGGCTGCTCATACTGGTTGCCGTCCTGTATGTCGCTGCCACGCTGCTTACGCATCGCTACCCGATATTCGCCTATCTGGCCGCCACCTGCGAGGCAGCGATGGTGGGGGCGCTGGCCGACTGGTTTGCGGTGGTCGCGTTGTTCCGCCATCCGTTAGGCGTCCCGCTGCCGCACACCGCCATCATCCCGAAGAACAAGGCGCGCATCGCGCAGGGGCTGGGGGAATTCATCCAGGAGCAGTTCCTGTCGACGCCCGCACTGCTCGCGAAGATCCGCGAGTTCGATCCCGCGCGGCAGCTTTCGCGCTGCCTGCTGCGCCCGGACAATGCCGATTTCATCGCCGGCTACTTCGCCCGCGCGCTGGCGCACGGCGTCGGAGCCCTCGATGACGCACGGGTGCGTGATTTTCTGCATCGCGCACTGAGCGCCAAGCTCGCGGCACTCGACGTGGCGACGCATGCAGCCAGCGTCCTCGACACCCTGACCGAGAACCGGCGTCACCACGCCCTCCTGGACCAGGCGCTCGGCGCAGTGCGCGAGTTGCTCGGGCGCGACGAAACGCGCGAATTCCTGCGCAACGAAATCGCGCGGCAGGTGCCCGGGCCCAAGTGGGTGAACCAAGTCATCCACCTGGACGAGCGGGCTGCGCGCCGGCTTCTGGACGCAGCCATCGAGCGCCTTGGCGAGGTCCTGGACGACCCCGGCCACGAACTGCGCCACCGGTTCGACCGGGTGTTCGGGAAATTCATCGCCCGCCTGAGGGAGGATCCGGCACTGCGCGCGAAGTCGGCACAGTTGCGCGACGAACTCCTCGCCAACCCCGACCTCGCCGACTACGTGGACGGCTTGTGGGCCGAGTTTCGCGCCTGGCTGGACCACGACCTGGGGCGGCCGGAGTCGGCCATCCGGCGTCGCGTAGCCCAGTTCGCGGCAACCCTGGGCGCTCGCCTCGATGCCGATGCGGGAATCCGTGCGTGGATCAACGAACAGGTAGTTGCCGCGGCCCCGCCGTTCGTCGAAACCCACCGGGCGGCGTTCGGCCATTTCATCGAACGCCAGATCAACGAGTGGCAGGATGCGACGTTGGTGCGCGAGCTCGAGCGCAACATCGGACCGGACCTGCAGTACATCCGCATCAACGGCACCCTGGTCGGCGGCGCGGCGGGCCTCATCATCTATTCGGCAACCCGCTTCCTCAGCGGCGCGAGCCATGTGGGTTGAGGCGATCGGGTGGTTCGGGGCGGGGGTCCTGCTGCTTACCCTCGGGAGGCAGGTCTATACGCAGTGGCAGGACGGAAGTACCGAGGGCGTATCGCGGTGGCTGTTCGTAGGCCAGCTCACTGCCTCTACAGCTTTTTTCTGGTACAGCTGGCTGGTTGAGAACTGGGTGTTCGTCGTCACCAATCTGCTGCTGCTCGTCACTGCCGGAGTGGGGGAATGGATTTATCTGCGTAACCGCCGCCACAAGGCGCGAACGCCCGCCGCGAAAGTCGAGCCGGCCGGGAAAGGGCAAATTTGTAGGGACCCGCCTACATAAATCGCTTCGCCGCCAAATGTCCCTGCCCCGGCCCGAACTGGTCGCCACTGTGGCCAACGCTGCCGGGCGCCTGAGCAACCCCGAACCGGACTGATTCCCGCCGGGCTGCCCTCAGGCGACGAATTCGAACGCCGCCACCAGCGCGTGATGGTCCGATGCCGGGCTGGCCTTCACGAGATGGCTCACGGGGCGCAACTCGCGGCTGAAGAAAATGTGGTCGAGGACGTACGGACGGCGGCGCCACGTGATCTCGGTCGACTGGACGGTACGGAACCCTGCCGCGTCAAACTGGCGCACGAGCGACTCGTGCTTGCTGACGTTGAAGTCGCCTCCGAGCAGCGTCGGGCCCTTGGATGCGCGCATCTGGTCGATCACCATCTGGCGCTGCCCCGGATGGTCTTCGCTGCTCGAGGCCAGCATGAAGAAAGCCAGCAAATGCGTATTGAACACGCGCAGCGTGCGGCCCTGGACGGTGGTGTCCGCGCCAATCAGAAGGCGGTCGGTGGGGGTCTTCTGCTCGCCGCGGAACTCGAACGGCACCGGCGGCGAGGGCAGGTCCAGGCGCATCACGTTGCGCAACGGGGTGCGCGAGAAAATCGCCTGGCCGATGCCGAAGGGCAATTCGCGCGGGTCGGCCTTGGGGAACGAAAAATGCACGTCATAGCCGCCAAGGGCGGCGCGGATGCGCGCAAAATTGGGCGGGCTGCCCGACTGCGACCCGCCGACCCTCGCCTGCTCGACCTCCTGCAACAGGATCAGGTCGGCGTCATGGCTGAGAATCTCCGCGATCGTGAGGTCGAGGTCCACTGGCGCATCGTCGGGATTGGCATCATCCCAACCCTGGCCGAACTGCATGTTGAACTGCAATACCTTGAACGTGCCCATGGTCCCCAGTCCACAAGGCATTCCGCGGGTGTGCCCCCCGTCGCCCGTGCTTTCTCCTTATCCGGCCCTGAAGTCTACCGGGTTTGAGGCGTGCCATCATGTGACGTTGTCGGCATACCGACGGTCTTTAACCCGGTCCGCTGCCGCCGGACGCCGCCGGACACCCGAAAACCGATGGAACGCACAATGAACACGCACCTGCAAGTCCTGCTTGGGGATTACCCCAACACCGCCCAGCTTCGTCACGGCCGCCTGCCATCGCAGGGTGCAACGTTCCAATTCGCCGCGGCCGCCCCGCCCCACACCGCATTCAAACGCGCGGTGCGCTCGCTTGAATTCGACATTTGCGAACTCGCAATCGTGACATTTCTCATGGCGAAGGCGCACGGCAAGCCGCTGGTCCTCCTGCCCGCCGTGATCTTCGGCCGGTTGCCGCACCGTTACCTGATGTACAACCCCGGGCATGGACCGCTCGAGCCCCACCAACTGGAAGGCAAGCGCGTGGCGATCCGGTCCAGTTCCGTAACCACCGTCATGTGGCTGCGCGGCATCCTTACGCGGGACCACGGCATCGACCTGGCCAAGGTGCACTGGGTGGTGTTCGAAGAAGCGCATGTGGCCGAGTTCCGTGATCCGCCGAATGTCGAGCGCGCCCCGGCGGGACGCAGCATTGTCGACCTGCTCGTCGCCGGCGAAGTCGATGCGGGCGTGGTGGCCGAAGGCGCCGGTTCGGATCCCCGCCTGAGAACGCTCATCCCCGATGCGCAGGCGGCGGCCGACGATTGGCACCGCCGCATGGGCGTGCTGCCGATCAACCACATGGTCGCAGTAAAGACGAGCGTCGCGCAGGCCCATCCGGAGGCCGTGCGCGAGTTCTACCGCGGGCTGGTCGAAAGCAAACGAATCGCGGGCCTGCCCGTGCCGGGGCAACTCGACCTCTGCCCCCTGGGCCTCGAAGCAAACCGGCGCAACCTCGAAGTCGCCATCGAGTTCGTGCACTCCCAGGGCCTTATTCCGAACAAGTACGCAGTCGACGAACTTTTCGACGACGTGACGCGCGCGCTGGGCTGAATCACACCCCACCCAATTCCTTTAAAGAATCGACGGAGACACGCAAGCATGATCATCGACTGCCACGGGCACTACACCACCTCGCCCCCCCAGCTACAGGCCTATCGCGACGGCCAGGTCGCCCGGGCGCGCGACCCGGCGTACGTGGCCGCTCGCGCCAACCTCGGCATTACCGACGACGAGATCCGCGCCAGCCTCGAAGGCGCGCAGCTGCGCATCCAGCGCGAGCGCGGTACGAACCTCACGATTTTTTCGCCGCGCGCCATGGGAATGGGGCACCACGTAGGCACCGAGGCCATCAGCCGGTATTGGTCCGAGGCCTGTAACGAACTGATCTACCGCGTGTGCACGTTGTACCCGGACAACTTCGTCGGCGTCTGCCAGCTGCCACAGACACCCGGGGTGAGCCCCAAGAACTGCATCGCCGAGCTCGAACGCTGCGTTAACCAGTTCGACTTCATCGGCTGCAACCTCAACCCCGATCCCTCGGGTGGCTACTGGACCGACCCGCCGCTGACCGACAAGTGGTGGTACCCCCTGTACGAAAAAATGGTCGAGCTCGACGTTCCCGCCATGATCCACGTGAGCGGCTCGTGCAACCCGAATTTCCACCCCACCGGCGCCCATTACATCAACGGCGACACGACCGCCTTCATGCAGCTGATCGAGAAAAACCTGTTCAAGGACTTCCCGACCCTCAAATTCATCATTCCCCACGGCGGCGGTGCCGTGCCGTATCACTGGGGACGCTACCGGGGCCTCGCGCAGGACATGGGCCTGCCGCCGTTGAAGGAGCTACTGCTCAACAACGTTTTTTTCGACACCTGCGTGTACCACCAGGCCGGCATCGACTGCCTGCTCAAGGTGATTCCCGCCGACAACATCCTGTTCGCCTCCGAAGTCGTCGGCGCGGTACGCGGCATCGACCCGGAAACCGGGCACTACTACGACGACACCAAGCGCTACATCGACAGCGCCGGCTGGCTGACCGTGCAGGACCGCGAAAAAATCTTCAGCGGCAATGCAAAGCGCGTGTATGGGCGCTT
>JBBQCV010000015.1:0-30924 GCA_038319115.1 Burkholderiales bacterium
GCCCTCGACGAAGCGCTCACTACGGCGCTGGGCGCGGCGTTGACGAAGCTTGCCAAGGATGCCGGTACACGCGCAGTGGTCCTTGCGGGCCGTGGCCAGGCGTTCTGCGCGGGCGGCGACCTGGGCCTCATGGAGAAAGCGGCGCGGTTCACGCAGGCCAAGGCGCGCAAGGACGCGGCGCGCTTCGCCAAGCTCCTCTATGCCATCCACACCTTTCCCAAGCCGGTCATCGCGCGCGTGCACGGGCCGGCGTTTGCCGGAGGAATGGGCCTGGTGGCCGCGAGTGACCTTGTCGTGGCGAGCGACGCGGCGGAGTTCTGCCTGCCAGAAACGCGCATCGGCCTCGTGCCGGCGATGATCAGTCCCTACCTGGTGCGTGCGATGGGCGAGCAGCAGGCGCGCCGCTACATGCTTACCGGCGAGCGCATGTCGGCGCGCGACGCGCTCCGCCTGGGGTTCGCGCACGAGTGCGTCGCGCACGACGCGCTGGACGAAACCATCGCCCGCATCGGTGAGCGGCTCGCGCAGGCCGGACCGCGGGCGCTGGCAAGCACCAAGAAGCTGCTCGCGCGCGTGGGCAAGGCCGCCATCACGCCGCGGCTGGCGGTGGAAACCGCTGCGGTGCTGGCCGAGGCGCGCGCCGGCGCCGAAGCGCGCGAGGGCATCCGCTCGTTCCTGGAAAAGCGCAAGCCGGACTGGGCGAGGCGGGGTACCGACCCGGTTGGTGGCGAACCCGAGAGCTGAGCCATCCCGCCGCCCGGTTCGCGCTACCATTGCCGTTCCCCCCGCTTTGCTCCCCAGATTATCGTCCCGAGGTCCTGCCATGAATAAAGCAATCGTGCTCGCCAGCCGTCCGCAGGGGTGGGTCAAGCCCGGCGACTTCCGCCTCGAAACCCTGCCGATGCCGGCCCCCAAGGATGGCGAGGTGTTCGTGAAGAACTTGTGGCTCTCGCTCGACCCATACATGCGCGGCCGCATCAGCGATGCCAAGAGCTACGTGCCGCCGGTGGCGATCGGCGGCATCATGGTCGGCCAGACCGTGGGCGAAGTGGTCGAGTCGCGCCACCCGGGCTTCAAGGCCGGGGATCACGTGCTCACGTCGCTGGGCTGGCAGACCCACGGCTCGGCCAAGGGCAGCGAGATCAGCAAGGTCGCGGCGCGCGAAGGCGTGCCGCTGTCGTATTACCTCGGCGTGCTCGGCATGCCCGGGCTCACCGCGTATTTCGGCCTGTACGAAATCGGCCAGCCGCGCGCGGGCAATACCCTCGTGGTGTCCGCGGCTTCGGGTGCGGTGGGCAGCGTGGTCGGCCAGCTCGGCAAGGTCTCCGGCTGCCGCGTGGTCGGCATCGCCGGCGGCAAGGCCAAGTGCGATTACGTGGTGAAGGAACTCGGCTTCGATGCCTGCGTGGACTACAAGGCTGGCAACCTCGACGCGGACCTCGCCGCGGCCTGCCCCGAGGGTGTCGACGTGTATTTCGAAAACGTCGGCGGGCCGATCATGGAGACAGTCATGATGCGCATGAATTTCGCCTCGCGCATGATCGTCTGCGGGCTGATCTCCGATTACAACGCAACCGAGCCCTACGGCGTGAAGTCGATCCGCGCGATTCTCGTGAACCGCATCCGCGTGCAGGGCATGATCGTGTTCGACTGGGTGAACCGCTACCCCGAGGGCGTGAAGGCGCTCGGCCGGCTGGTATCGGCCGGCAAGCTCAAGTACCGCGAGTCGGTGGTGCAGGGCATCGAGAACGCACCGCAGGGCCTCGTCGACCTCTTGCAGGGCAAGAATTTCGGCAAGCAGCTGGTCAAGCTTGCCTGACCGGCACGCATCCACCGCATTCCCACCGTCACCGCTCCCGCGACAAGGACACCATGATCGATCTCTATACCTGGGCCACCCCCAACGGGCACAAGGTCCACATCATGCTCGAGGAAACAGGCATCCCGTACCGCGTGCATCCGGTCAACATTGGCGCGGGCGACCAGTTCGCGCCTGCGTTCCTCAAGATCTCGCCCAACAACAAGATGCCCGCGATGGTCGACCCCGACGGCCCGGGCGGCAAGCCGATCTCGCTGTTCGAGTCCGGCGCGATGCTGCTCTACCTCGCGTCCAAGAGCGGCCGGTTCCTGCCCGAGGACCTCGCCAAGAAGTGGTCGACGCTGTCGTGGCTGATGTTCCAGATGGGTGGCGTGGGCCCGATGCTTGGCCAGGCGCACCATTTCCTCGGTTACGCGCCAGAGAAGATTCCCTACGCCATGGAGCGCTACAAGAACGAGGCCAACCGGCTGTACGGCGTCATCGACCGGCGCCTGAAGGGGTCGCCCTACATCGGCTGCGACGAGTACACCATCGCCGACATGGCGATCGTGCCGTGGCTGCGCTTCCCGGAACGCCAGGGGGTGGAGATCGGGGAATACCCCCACCTGAAGAAATGGCGCGACGCCATCCTCGCGCGCCCGGCGGCGCAGCGTGGCTGCGCGGTGCTCGCCGACCTGCGCCGCACCGGTCCGCATTCCGACAAGGAACGCGAGATCCTGTTCGGCAAAGCGCAGTACGCAAAGCGATAGGGACGCAAAAATGAACAACCTCAAGGGCAAGGTCGCCTGGATCACGGGCGGCGGCAGCGGCATCGGCCTCGCGGGCGCCATCGAGCTCGCCAAGGCGGGCGCACATGTGGTGATCTCCGGGCGTACCAAGGAAACCAATGCCAGCGCTGAGAAGGAACTCAAGGCGCTGGGCAGCGCCGAGGCGGTGCTGCTCGACGTTGCCGACAAGAAAGCGGTGCGTGCCGCGGCCGATGCGATCCTCGCGCGCCACGGCCGCATCGACATCCTCGTCAACAGCGCCGGCACCAACGCCACCCAGCGCAACCTCGACGTGGTGACCGCAGAGGCGTGGGACGAAGTCGTGGCGATCAACCTGTCGGGCCTGTTCTACTGCTGCCACGCTGTGCTCCCGGCCATGCGAAAGCAAAAGGACGGCCTCATCATCAATGTGTCCTCGTGGGCGGGGCGGTTCGCCTCCAAGCTCACCGGGCCGGCTTACAACGCCACCAAGCGTGCGGTGATCGCGCTGACCGAGTCGATCAACATGGAAGAGTGCACCAACGGCATCCGCGCCAGTTCCGTGCTGCCTGGCGAAGTCGCCACGCCCATCCTGCGCAAGCGCCCGGTGCCGCCGTCCAAGGCACAGCAGGAGCGCATGACCCAGGCCGAAGACCTCGGCCAGGCGATTTTGTTCATCGCCACAATGCCGGCGCGCACCTGCGTGAACGAGCTCATTATCGCGCCGACCTGGAACCGGTTTTACACCGGCGGACTGGAGACGCCATAGGTCCGGGCGGGCGGGGCGGCTACGGCCGCGGGCCAATGAATTTCGCGATTGCAATCGGTAAACCCCTGCGGCTCGCGTTCCGCCGGCACCGGGTGCTCGGCGCATTGATCGCGCTGCCATTGCTGGGCGGGTGCGCAAGCGGGCTGTTCGGCAATGCCGGCCCCGACTATGCGCCCGCGGCCCCGCTCACGCCGACGGCGTGGCATGCGCAGCAACCTGAAGCCCTGCCCCACGCCGGCAGCCTGCGCGGACTGGCCGACTGGTGGGCGCAGTTTGATGATCCCGCGCTCGACGCAATGCTGGGCGCGGCGCAGGCGCAAAGCAACACACTTGCGCAGGCGGCCGCCACGATCGAGCGGTCCCGCGCCGACGCCGTCGCGGCGGGCAGCGCAGGGCTGCCCAGCCTCGATGCGATCGCCTCGGCCAATCGCGCGGCGTTCAGCTTTGGCGGGCCGGTGGCGCACCGTACCCAGGCCCAGGCCGGGCTGCAGGCGAGCTGGGAGATCGACCTGTTCGGCGCACTGGCTCGTCAGCGCGAATCGGCGCAGGCCACGTTCGAGGCCAATATCGAGGCGTGGCACGATGCGCGCGTTTCGCTCGCCGCCGAGGTCGCCAACGCCTACGTGAACCTGCGCCACTGCGAGATCCTCGTCGCGCAGGCCGTGGCCGACGCGAATTCGCGCGCCGTGGCGGCGCGCGCGACAGAGGCCGCGGGCAAAGCCGGGCTGCAGGCGCGCACCACGGTCGCGCTGGCCCAGGCTTCCGCGGCCGAGGCGGCCGCGAGCCTGGGCCAGCGACGCGCGCAGTGCGACATCTACGTGAAGGGGCTGGTGGCGCTGACCGCGATCGACGAGACCGCGTTACGTGCGCTCCTTGCCAAGGCCGGCGCCGGCCGGTTGCCCGAGCCGCGCCGGTTCCGCGTCGATTCGATCCCGGCGCGCGTGGTGGCACAGCGCCCGGACGTGGCTGCGGCCGAGCGCAGGGTGGCCGCAGCGAGCGCCGATATTGGCCGCGCAGAGGCCGAGCGCTATCCGCGCCTCACGCTCGCGGGCAGCATCACGCCGACGCTGATCTCGATCGATTCCGCCCCGCTGCGCACGATCACCACGTGGTCGATCGGCCCATCGCTCGTGTTGCCGCTTTTCGACGGCGGGCGCCATGCGGCGAACATCGATGCGGCGCGCGCCCAGTACGCCGCGGCAGAGTCCAATTACCGCGCAAAAGTGCGCACTGCAGTGCGCGAAGTCGAGGAAGCGCTGGTGCGGCTGGCGAGCGCCGCGCAGCGCGAGGCCGACACCCTCGCCAGCGCGCGCGGCTACCGCGCCAATTTCGAGGGCGCGCAGATCAGGCTCCAGTCCGGCTTCGGTAACGTGGTCGAACTCGAGGACGCGCGCCGCCTGTGGCTGGCCGCCGAAGCCGCGGTGGCAGCCCTGGCGCAGGAGCGCGTCGCGGCCTGGGTTGCGCTCTATCGCGCGGCCGGCGGGGGCTGGAGCCAGGCCGAATCGACCCATCATCTAACACCCGACCGGAATCCTTCATGACATTGTTTGCACGCGCATTCGCAGCGGCCGGCGGTGTCCTCGCCGTCGCCGCCGCCGCCTACGTCACCGTCGGCAGCGCAGAGGAGAAGAAAGCCGCCCCCAAGCCCGCCCTGACGGTCACGACGACCAGCCCGCAGCGCACCGACCTGGCCTTGAGCGTGCAGGCCACCGGCAATGTCGCGGCTTGGCAAGAGGCGATCATCGGCGCCGAAACCGGTGGACTTCGCATCGCCGAGGTGCGCGTCAACGTCGGCGACACCGTTCGCGGCGGGCAGGTGCTGGCGACCTTCGATGCCGCTACCATCGAGGCCGATCTCGCCCAGGCGCGCGCCGGCCTGACCGAGGCCGAGGCGACGCTTGCGGATGCGCGTGCCAATGCAACGCGCGCGCGCGAAGTCGAGGCCAGCGGCGCGATCAGCCAGCAGCAGATCACCCAGTTCCTGACCGCCGAGAAAACCGCGGCGGCACGCGTGGCCTCGTTCCGCGCGCAACTCACCGTGCAGGAGCTGCGCCGCCGGCACACGACGGTGGTGGCGCCAGATGCGGGGAGCATCTCGTCGCGCACCGCCACCATAGGCGCAGTGGTGCCCCAGGGGCAGGAATTATTCCGCCTGATCCGAGGCGACCGCCTGGAGTGGCGCGCCGAGGTCACGGCAACCGAGATCGCGCGCATCCGGCCGGGGCAGTCTGCCAACGTGGTCGCGGCTACCGGTGCAACAGCGATCGGCCGCGTGCGCATCATCGCGCCCACGGTGGATCCGCAAACGCGCAATGCGCTCGTCTATGTCGACCTTCCGGCCGGCGCGACCAGCGGCGGGCGCTTCAAGCCGGGCATGTTTGCGCGCGGCGAGATCGCCATTGGCAGCGCAAATGTGATGACCCTGCCGCTCGCCGCGCTGTCGCTGCGCGACGGATTTTCGTACGTGTTCACGGTCGGCCCGGACAGCCGCGTCGCGCAGGTCAAGGTCCAGCTCGGGCGGCGCTCGGCCGACAGGGTCGAAGTGACCGGCCCGCTCACCGGAAATGAACGCGTGGTCGCCTCGGGCGGCGCCTTCCTCGCCGACGGCGACCTCGTGCGCGTGGTGGCGAAGTGAACGTCTCCGCCTGGTCGATCCGCAACCCGGTCCCGGCCCTGATGGTGTTCGTGCTGCTGACCTTTGGCGGCGTGTTGGCCTTCAATGCGATGAAGGTGCAGAACTTCCCCGACCTCGACCTGCCGACGGTCACGGTGAGCGCCTCCCTGCCGGGTGCCTCGCCCACGCAACTCGAGACGGACGTGGCGCGCAAGGTGGAGAACTCGATCGCGTCGCTGCAGGGCGTGAAGCACATCTACACCAAGGTCCAGGATGGTGGCGTCACGATCACCACCGAGTTCCGGCTCGAGAAGCCGGTGCAGGAGGCGCTCGACGACGTGCGCTCGGCAGTGTCGCGCGTGCGCGCGGACCTGCCCGGTGACATGCGCGACCCGATCGTCACCAAGCTGGACCTCGCCGGTGCGCCCGTGCTTGCCTATGCGATTGCCTCCAGCCGCATGGACGAGGAGGCGCTGTCGTGGTTCGTCGATAACACGGTCGCGCGGCAGCTTCTCTCGGTGCGCGGGGTGGGTGCCATCAACCGCGTCGGCGGGGTCTCGCGCGAGATGACGGTCGCGCTCGACCCCGGGAGGCTGCAGGCGTTGGGCACGACCGCCGCCGACATCTCGCGGCGCCTGCGGCTGGTGCAGCAGGAGAGCGCGGGCGGGCGCACCGACCTCTCCGGCGGCGAGCAGCCGGTGCGCACCATCGCGATGGTCAAGACCGCGTCCGAGCTCGGCGCGATCGAGCTATCGCTATCAGACGGGCGGCGCATCCGCCTGGACCAGGTCGCCAGCGTCACCGACGGTGTGGCCGAGCGCCGCTCGGCCGCCCTGCTCGATGGCAAGCCCGTGGTCGGGTTCGAGGTGTCGCGCTCGCGCGGCGCGAGCGAGATCGAAGTCGGCCGCGGCGTGCGCGAGGCGCTTGCCCTGCTGAAAGCCGCCCACCCGGACATCAGCCTCAACGAAGCCTTCGATTTCGCCACGCCGGTCGAGGAGGAGTACGCGGGGTCGCTGGCGCTGCTGTTTGAGGGCGCGCTGCTCGCGGTGCTGGTGGTGTGGCTGTTCCTTCGCGACTGGCGCGCGACCTTCGTTTCGGCGGTGGCGCTGCCACTGTCGGTGATCCCGGCCTTCATCGGCATGTACCTGCTGGGCTTCTCGGTCAACGTGGTCACGCTGCTCGCCCTGTCGCTGGTGGTGGGCGTCCTCGTCGACGATGCGATCGTCGAGGTGGAAAACATCGTGCGCCACCTGCGCATGGGTAAGACGCCCTACCAGGCGGCGATGGAGGCCGCCGATGAGATCGGACTGGCCGTGGTGGCGACCACTTTCACGTTGATCGCAGTGTTCCTGCCCACCGCCTTCATGAGCGGCATCCCGGGCAAGTTCTTCAAGCAATTCGGCTGGACCGCTTCGCTCGCGGTGTTCGCTTCGCTGCTGGTGGCACGCATGCTCACGCCGATGATGGCCGCGTACATGCTCAAGCCCATCGGCGCGCCTCCCCCCGACGGCCGCGTCATGCGGACCTACATGCGTCTGGCCGCGTGGTGCCAGAAGCACCGCCTGCTCACCACCATCGCCTCGGCGCTGTTTTTTGTCGGCTCGATCCTGCTGATCCCGCTCCTGCCCACCGGCTTCATCCCGCCGGACGACAATTCGCAGACCCAGGTGCATATAGAGCTTCCGCCCGGCGCAACCCTGGCGCAGACGCGGGCGACGGCGGAGCGCGCGCGCGAGCTCGTGTCCCGGGTGCAGCACGTGAAGAGCACCTACACCACCATCGGCGGCGGGGCCGCAGGGTCCGATCCGTTCGCGCCGCAGGGCGTGGCCGAAGTGCGCAAGGCCACCTTGACGATCCAGCTCACCGAGCGCAACAAGCGCCCGGTCAGGAAGCAGGTCATCGAGCAGCAGATGCGCGAGGCGCTGGGCGCGCTGCCCGGTGCGCGCACCAAAGTCGGGTTGGGCGGCTCTGGCGAAAAGTACGTGCTGGTGCTTGCGGGCGACGACCCCCTTGTCCTTGCCCAGGCCGCGCGCGCGGTCGAGAAGGACCTGCGCACCATCCCGGGCATCGGCAGCATCGCCTCGACCGCGGCGCTGGTGCGCCCGGAACTGCTCGTGAAGCCCGACTTCGCGCGCGCCGCCGACCTGGGTGTGACCACCGCGGCCATCGGCGAGACGCTGCGCATCGCCACTGTCGGTGACTACGACGTGTCTCTGCCCAAGATCAACCTGGCCGAGCGCCAGGTGCCGGTCGTCGTGCGCCTCGCGGCGCATGCGCGGCAGGACCTGCCGCTCCTCGAGCGCCTGGCCGTGCCGAGCGCGCGGCCCGGCGCGCCGCCGGTGCTCCTCGGCCAGGTGGCCACGCTCGAGTTCTCCAGCGGCCCGGCGGTCATCGACCGCTACGACCGTTCGCGCAACGTGAACTTCGAGATCGAGCTGTCCGGGCAGGCGCTGGGCGACGTCACCGAAGCGGCGCAAAAACTGCCCAGCCTCAGGCGCCTTCCGCCCGGCGTGCGCCAGACTGCGGTCGGGGATGCCGAGGTCATGGGCGAGTTGTTCGCCAGTTTCGGCCTGGCGATGCTGACCGGCGTGTTGTGCATCTATATCGTGCTGGTGCTGCTGTTCAAGGACGTGCTGCAGCCGGTCACGATCCTTGCCGCCCTGCCATTGTCCCTGGGCGGCGCGTTCATCGCGCTGCTCGCGGCGGGCAAGAGTTTCTCGATGCCCTCGCTCATCGGCCTCATCATGCTCATGGGCATCGCCACCAAGAACTCGATCCTGC
Organism: Burkholderiales bacterium; assembly: GCA_038319115.1. Lineage (GTDB taxonomy): Bacteria > Pseudomonadota > Gammaproteobacteria > Burkholderiales > SG8-39 > SZAS-79. The sequence goes on from JBBQCV010000015.1 coordinate 8,730, forward strand.
TGGTCGAGTACGCCGTGATGGCGCGGCGCGACCACGGCATGTCGCGCTGGGATGCCCTGCTCGACGCGTGCCACAAGCGCGCGCGGCCGATCGTCATGACCACCATCGCGATGGGCGCGGGCATGCTGCCGATCGCGATCGGCCACGGCATGGCCGACCCGTCTTTCCGCAGCCCGATGGCCACCGCCGTGATCGGCGGGCTGATCACCTCCACGCTGCTGAGCCTGCTGGTGATCCCGGTCGTCTACAGCGTGGTCGATGATTTCGAGCACGCGATCCGGCGCGGCTGGACGCGCTTGCGCGGGCGGGGTTCGCGGCGGGGCAGCAGCCCAACGGCTCCCTGACGGGATCGATTATGCCAAAAATGGAAACTAAACTAACGAATTGACCGCTCCCTGATTGGCTCTTTGGATTCGATTGTTCGACTTTCCTTGCGAGGTATCGCCATGCCAGGCACTCCGGACACCGAGGTGCTGATCGTGGGCGCCGGCCCGAATCAGGTCAGATAAAACGATACTTGTCCGCAAGGTTGGGTCTGCGGGGCTAAGGCTCATCTGCTTGCGTCGACCCGGCTGCAGTAGACTCGGGCGCAATTGGAAGAAACCCATCGAGGAGGAAACGATGACTGCGACAGCAAAGCTCGAACGAACCGGAATGAGCGCGGCCGAATGGCAGACGCGATGCGATCTTGCGGCCCTCTACCGTGTGGTGGACCATTTCGGCTGGACCGATGTCATCGCCACCCACATGTCGGCGCGAGTTCCGGGCGAGCCCAGTGCTTTCCTGATCAATCACTACGAAGAGATGTTCCACGAAATCACGGCCTCCAGCCTGATCAAGATGGATCTCGAGGGCAACGTGCTCGGCCGGCAGGGCCGCTTCAACGCTGCCGGTTTCACGATTCACAGCGGCGTCTACAAGGCGCGATCCGATGCGAATTGCGTCATGCATACGCACACGCGCGCCGGCGCCGGTGTTTCGATGATGCGCAAAGGCCTGCGCCCTATCAGCCAGGATGCGCTCAACGTGCTCGACGAAGTCGTCTATCACGAGTACGGCATGCCGGCGTCCCGTGAGGAATGTGATTCGCTCGGCGTGAGCTGCCAGAAGGGCACCTGCGTCGTGCTTTTGAATCACGGCCTGCTGACACATGCACCGACCATTCACGGGGCACTGCAACGTATCTACATGCTGGAGCGCGCCTGCGAGCTCGAGCTGATCTCGCGCACCCTGGGCGAGGCGCCGACTCCGATTGCCGAGGACGTTGTCGCCGGCGTCGCGGCGCATATGAAAGGGGCGCGTGCAAAGCCCGATTACGGGCTGCATGAGTGGAATGCGCTGCTGCGCGTGATTGGCGGGAGGGGCACCGACTACCGGTGCTGACCCGTCCGTGGCGCTCGAGCATTTCGATGCCCTGATCGTCGGTGCCGGCCTCTCGGGCATCGGTGCGGGCGTCCACCTGCAGAAGCGCTCACCCGGTCGCACTTACGCGATTCTCGAGGGTCGCAGCCGGATGGGCGGCACCTGGGACCTGTTTCGCTATCCAGGGGTCCGTTCCGACTCCGACATGTACGCGCTCGGCTACGCATTCAAGCCTTGGGAGGAGGCCAAGGCCATCGCCGACGGACCGTCAATCCTCAACTACGTGAAAGAGACCGCAAAGGAATACGACATCGACCGCAGGATCCGTTACGGCCACCAGGTGAAACGCGCCTCGTGGTCGACGCCCGACGCATGCTGGACGCTCGAGGCCGAGCACGAGGGCAAGCCGGTCCGCATCAGCTGCAATTTCCTCTTCGTTTGCGGCGGCTACTACAAGTATTCGGAAGGCTATACGCCGGCGTTCGCAGGAATCGAGCGCTTCAGGGGCCGCATCGTCCATCCGCAGAACTGGACGGAGGACATCGACTACAAGGGCAAGCGTGTCGTGGTCATCGGCAGCGGCGCCACCGCGGTGACCCTGGTCCCCGAGATGGCGAAAAAAGCCGCGCACGTGACGATGCTGCAGCGCTCGCCCACGTACGTGGTCGCGCGTCCTTCGGAAGACGACATGGCGAACAGGCTGCGCCGCCACCTTCCCGCGATGCTCGCCTACGTCATCTCGCGATGGAAGCGCGTCCTGCTGCAGCAGTATTTCTTCAACCTCTGCAGGCGCAAACCGGCGCATGCGAAGAAGCTGATCCTGGGTGGGGTCAGGGCGTATCTGGGCCCGGACTACGACGTCGACAGTCATTTCACGCCGCGCTACAACCCCTGGGAACAGCGCCTGTGCCTCGTGCCCGACGCAGACTTGTTCATCGCGCTGCGCCGGAAAACCGCGTCGGTCGTGACCGATCAGATCGAAACGTTCACTGAGAAGGGCCTGCGCCTGAAGTCCGGCGCCGACCTTGAGGCCGACCTGATCGTGACCGCCACGGGACTCGACCTCGAAGTGCTTGGCGGCGTGGCAATCACGGTGGACGGCAAGCCCGTCGATCCCGCGAAGACCTTCAACTATAAAGGCCTCATGTACAGCGGTGTGCCCAACCTCGCTTCATCCTTCGGCTACACCAATGCCTCGTGGACGCTCAAGTGCGACCTGACCTGCGAGTACGTGTGCCGCCTGCTTAATTTCATGAAGCGCCACGGTTACGCGCAATGCACGCCGCGGTTGAGGGATCCGTCGATGCCGGCCGAGCCGTGGATCGATTTTTCCTCGGGCTACGTGCAGCGCACGCTGCACAAGTTTCCCAAGCAGGGATCGAAAGCGCCCTGGAAGATGCCGCAGAACTATGCGCGGGACATCATGACGCTGCGCTTCGGCAGGATCGATGACGGGATCATGGAGTTTTCGAACCCGCCGGCCGCGAATGTTGCGATGCTCGCCTGAGCTGCGCTACCGAAGCGGATGCCGCCAGCGCAGCCCCTCGAAGCGGCTGAAGTCCCGATCGGTCGTGATCCACTCGCAGCCCGACTCGATCGCCATGGCGGCAAAGTAGGCATCAGGCACGAGATTGCCCTTGGCGCCAGCCGCGGCGCACAGCACGCGAAAGATGTCCCAGTGCCGCGCTCCGGGCGATACCGGCACGCGGTTCGGCCGATTGCGCAACTGCCCGCTGAATACGAGCGCATCGGCAAGGGTACTCGGCTTGGTGAAGATTCTCGGATGGGTCGCAACCCGCACGAATCCGCTCACCACCAGATCCGAGAGGCCATAGGACTCGTCGCCGTTGATGACGTTCTCGACCCACGCGCGGTATCCGGCGTGTTGCGGCGCGTCTTCCCTATGCGCGTACACGAGCACGTTCACGTCAGGGAGCACCACCTCAGGACCCCATCAGATCGAGCAGGGATGCGCTGTCATCCAGGTCCACGCCGGCCCGAACGCCACCGCCCTTGACGGTCTTCAGTCGGACCGGCTTCGCTTTCACGTGGGCTTTGCGCCGCGCCAGCGACTCGCGCAACGCTTCCTCCAGCACGGTGGTAAGCGTCTTGCCGGACTCGGCTGCGTGCTTCTTGGCTTCGGCCAGGAGGTGTTCGTCGAGGCGCACTGTGGTTCTCATGCATCAAAGCATCCGCCATGCGCATCAATATGTCAACGTCCGCGCAAGGATTGCTTTGCCGGCCGATCGCACTCGCATCGTCCGCGGTCATGACCTTCGAACCGCGGGCTTTCTAATCGATCCTCGCCTTGCGCAGGATCGCGAGCAGCGACTCCATGTCCTGCGGCCGGCGCAGCGGCCGGCTCTCGCCGCGAAACAGGCTGGGAATGAAGTCCGGCGCGAAGGTCTGCAGCTTCTCGATGTTCGCGTGCAGCAGCGCTTCATCGCCCACCTGCGCGGCGTAGGCGATCATGAGAACGCGGCGGAACGGGTGCGAAGGCTGGCTCTGGATCGCGAGGGCCGCCCAGTCGTGCAGCGCCTTGATGTCGCCCTCGAGGAATGCGCAGATCGCCATTGCGAGATGCGCGGTGCTCACCCAGCGGTCCTTGGGCGACAGGCGCGTGGCCTGCGCGGCGAGGGCCTTGGCGCGCTCGACCTGCCCGTCGGAGGCCTCGAGCTGCGACAGGAAGAACTGCGGCGGCGCGTCGTTGGGGTTGAGCGCCTGGGCGCGCCGCAGGTCGGCCACGCTGGCCGGGAACTCGCCGGTCAGCGACTCCACCACGCCGCGCAGGTAGTAGGAGCGGCTGTCGTTGGGGGCGAGCTGCATGAGCACGTCGGCGGCATGGCGCGCTGCAGCGAGGTCGGCCTTGCGGTCGTTCGACCACGCGAGGAACACGCGCCACGAATGCGCCGAGGAGCGCACCGCCCACGCCTGCTGGCAGCTTTCGTTCATTCCGGTGGCCTGCCCGGCCAGGCGAATCGCCTCGTCGACCAGCGCCGTGCGCCCCTGGAACTCGCCATCGGCCAGCGTCTTGGCCGCGCGCCAGGCGATGTCATCGGCTTCCGAATAGCGCCGGTTGCCGCGCTCGAGCAGGCGCATCTCCTCTGACTCGATCTGCGGCACCATGCTCGCCACCACCTGGCGGGTGATGCGCTCCTGCAGCTCGAACACGTCCGAGAGCACGTCCTCGTAACGCTCGGCCCACACGTGCTGGCCGGTCTCGCCGTTGATGAGCTGCGCGCTGATGCGCACCCGGTCGCCGGCCCTGCGCACGCTGCCCTCGAGCACGAAGTGCACGCCGAGCTCGCGCGCGACCTTCTTCACGTCCACGTTGCGCCCCTTGTACGTGAACGAGGTGTTGCGCGCTATCACGAACAGGCGCTGGAAGCGCGACAGCTCGGTGATGATGTCCTCCACCATGCCGTCGGCGAAGTACTCCTGCTCGCTGTCGCCGCTGATGTTGGCGAACGGCAGCACCGCGATCGAAGGCCGGTCGGGCAGCGACAGTGCGGGTTTGGCCGGCGGCGTGGCGGGTTTTTGCACCGTCCCGTCGGGGATGAGCGCCCATGCGCGCACCGGGTGGTCGATGTTCTTGACCTGCTGCTCGCCCTGGTCGACGAAACCGTCGGCAATCTTGCCCAGCACCGCGCCGCGGATGCCGTCCGAAATGGTGATGCCCCCCGGTTCGGCCAGCGCCTGCAGGCGCGCGGCGATGTTCACGCCGTCGCCATAGATCGTGCCGTCGGCTTTGAGGATCACGTCGCCCAAGTGCACGCCGATGCGAAAGCGCATGCGGCGCTTCTCCGGCAGGGTGGCGGCGGTCGCGCCGGTCTCGCGCTGGATGGCGATGGCCGCCTTCACCGACCCCGTCGCCGTCTCGAACAGGGCCAGCGCCGAGTCGCCGGCCATGTCGATCACGCGACCCTGGTTGGCTTCGACCGCCTTGCGGATGACCCCGCGCGCTTCATCGAGCGCGGCTACCGTGGCGTGTTCGTCGGCGGCCATGAGGCGGGTGTAGCCCGCGACGTCGGCCACGAGGATGGCCGCGAGCTGCTGCCTGAGCCCCCCGACCCACGATTCCAGTTCACGACCGGCCATTGCGGCCCCCCGTTGTCCCGCGCCCGCGCTTACTTCCGACCTTCTCTTGTGTCCCGCAACCGTTGCCCGCCTGGCCCGCCTACTGCAACACCAATTAGTCGCGGTGGCAATCCTACTTATCGGCCACCCTCACGCGCACCGTGCCGATGGCCTTGGCCACCAGGGACCCGTCTTCATTGCGGATCTCGCCTTCGGTGAACACGGTGTTGCGGCCCGGCTTGAGCACGCGGGCATTGGCCACCAGCCTGCCCTTGCCCCCGCCAATGAACTGCAGGCTGATGTCGACCGTGATCACGCCGATCGAATCGGGATGCTGGCTGCGCGCAGCGGTGCACAAGGCCACGTCCATGAGCGACATGATGAGGCCGCCATGCGCGGTGCCGAAACTGTTGGTGAAATCCGGCTGCAGCACGACCGACAGGGTGGCCTCGCCCTCGCCGATGGAGTCGACCTCGATGCCGAGGTGGCCGACGAACGGGATCTTTTTCTGGAATTCGCGCGCGAACTGCGCGTTGCTTTCCGCCGCAGCCGCCGCCTGTGCCCCGGCCGTGTCGGCGCTGGATTTCATATGATCGTCGAGCCGCCGTCGACCGCGATGGCCTGGCCGGTGATGTGGCGCGAAGCGTCCGAGGCCAGCAGCACGGCCAGGCCTTTGAGGTCTTCCTCGCCGCCGAGCCGCCCCGTGGGGGTGAGCTGGCGCACGAACTCGCCCGCCGTGTCGAGCGTGGAGCGGGTCATCTTCGAGGGGAAAAACCCCGGGCAGATGGCGTTCACGGTGATGCCGTACGCGCCCCACTCGGCCGCGAGCTGGCGCGTGAGGCCGACCATGCCGTGCTTGGTGGCCACGTAGGCTGCGTTCTTGAGCAGGCGCATGTCGGTGGCCTGCAGGCCGTTGACCGAGGCGATGTTGATGATGCGTCCCCACTTCGCCGGGATCATCGAGCGCTTGGCAAGGATCTGCGAGAGGAGGAATGCCCCGGACAGGTTGAGGTTCACCAACTTGTCCCAGGCGTCCATGGGATGGTCCTCGGCCGGTGCGCCCCAGGTGGCGCCGGCGTTGTTGACGAGGATGTCGACCTTGCCGAATTTCTCCAGCAGCGCTACGGCTAGCGGCTCGACCTGCTCGCGCTTGCCGAGGTCGCCGGGGTAGGGCGTTGCCGCGATGCCCTGCGTCTTGAGGTGCGCCACGGCCTCGTCGAGCTCGTCTTTCTTGCGCGCAGTGATCGCGATATGCGCGCCCATCTCGCCCAGCGCCTCGGCCATCTGCAGCCCCAGGCCGCGCGAACCGCCAGTCACGACCGCCACACGCCCGGTCAGGTCGAAAAGTTGCTTAACTCCCATGCTCATTTCCTTGATCTTGGCCAACGGCACCCGGGGGGTACGGGGGGCTAAGCCCCCTGTACCGATCTACGGCTTCAACTGCAGCGATTTGTACTCGAGGAACTCTTCGAGCCCGTACACGCCGGCTTCGCGCCCGTGGCCGGACTGCTTGAAGCCGCCGAAGGGCGCGTTCATGTTGAACGGCCCGCCGTTGATGTCGATCTGGCCCGCGCGCAGGCGGCGCGCAACTTTCTGCGCACGCGCCGTATCGGCCGACCACACGCCGCCGGCCAGGCCGTAGATCGTGTCGTTGGCAATCCGGATCGCGTCTTCCTCGTCCTTGTACGTCATGATCGACAGCACCGGCCCGAAGATCTCCTCCTGGCCGATGGTGGACTTGGGGCCCACCTTGCCGAAGATGGTGGGCTTCACGTAGTAGCCGCCCCGCAGTTCTCCCTCGAAGCCTTCGGGCGCGTCGGCCCCGCCGGTGACCAGCTCGGCGCCTTCTTCCTGCGCCTTCTTGATGTAGCCGCGCACGCGCTCGAGCTGCGCCGCGGAAGACAACGGACCCAGACGAGTGGTTTCCGACATCGGGTCGCCGGGCGTGTAGGCCTTGGCCGCTTCGGCCGCGAGCGCCTTGGCTTCCTCGTATTTCGCTTCCGGCACCAGCATGCGCGTGAACGCGGTGCAGGTCTGGCCCGAGTTGAGGTAACAGTTGCCCACCGTGCCCTTGACCGCGGTGGCGAGGTCGGCGTCGTCGAGGATCACCGAGGCGGACTTGCCACCGAGTTCCAGCGTCACGCGCTTGACCGTCTGCGCGGCGAGTTCGGAGATTCGCTTGCCCGCGCGCGTCGAGCCGGTAAATGAGATGGCGTCGACCTGCGCGTGCTTCACGAGCGCCTCGCCGACCACCGGGCCCAGGCCCGTGACCATGTTGAACACGCCCGGCGGCAGGCCGGCTTCGTGGATCACTTCGGCGAGGATGAATGCGTTGAAAGGCGCGACCTCCGAAGGTTTGAGCACGACCGTGCAGCCAGCGGCCAGCGCCGGGGCGACCTTGAGCGCGATCTGGTGCAGCGGGTAGTTCCACGGCGTGATGGCGCCGACCACGCCGACCGGGTCGCGCACCACCAGCGAATTGCCCACCTGCTCTTCGAACTTGAATTCGCCGGCCATCTTGGCGTAGTTGCCGAAGGTGGCCACCGGCAGGCCGGCCTGGATGCGCCCGGCGAGCTTGATCGGCATGCCGACTTCCTGCGCGATGGTTTTGGCGAGCTCGTCGACGCGCGCCTTGAGGCCGGCGGAGATCTTGGCGAGATACTCGGCGCGCTTGGCCGGCGCGGTCTGCGACCAGGCGTCGAATGCGGCGCGTGCCGCGTCGACCGCGGCGTCCATGTCTTTCTCCGTGCCCGCGGGCACCGAGCCCATCACCGCGCCGGTGCCGGCGTTGTGGACGTCGATCGTTTCCTTGCCCGAAGGCACGGCCCACTGGCCGTTGATGTAGAACTTGTCGTGGTTCGCCATGGCGTGTTCCTGGTGCGGGGGAAAGGCGCTATTTTAGACCACCGACCGGGCTATACTCGACCGGCTTATTGGCGATTTCCATTGGGGAAATCGCGCTCGGAGGATGATTCGATGGCGCGCAGTGCAAAGGCGGTCCTGTGCCGCGAACTCAACAAACCCGTGGTGGTCGAGACGATCCGGGTGGACCCGCCCAAGCGCGGCGAAGTCACGGTCAAAATTGCCGCGTGCGGGGTCTGCCACTCCGACCTGTCGGCCACCAACGGGACGATCCCGCTGCCGCCGCCGCTGGTGCTCGGCCACGAGGCCGCCGGCGAGGTGGTCGAAGTCGGCGAGGGCGTCACGGGGCTTGCGGTCGGCGACCATGTCGTCTCGAACTTCATCTACATGTGCGGCACGTGCCGTTTTTGTTCCGGCGGCCGCCCGGTGCTGTGCGTGGAGCAGGGCAAGGCGCTGCTCACGCCGATCGAAGGCACGCCGCGCACGCATGACTCGGCCGGCAAGCCGCTCGGCGTCTTCTCGGGCTGTGGCGTAATGGCCGAGTACGCGACCCTGTCCGTGCCGAACGTGGTGAAGATCGATGCGGACATCCCGCTCGATCGGGCCGCTTTGGTGGGATGCGCGGTGACCACTGGCGTGGGCGCGGTGTTCAACACGGCACGGGTCGAGCCGGGGTCGAGTGTCGTGGTGTTCGGGTGCGGTGGCGTTGGGCTGAACGCGATTCAGGGCGCCGCGATCTCGGGCGCGCGCCAGATCGTCGCAGTCGACACGGTGGAATCGAAGCTCGAGTTCGCGAAAAAATTCGGCGCCACGGACACCCTCCTCCTCAAGGCCGGCGAAGATCCGACCAAGGCGCTCAAGAAACTCACCAACGGCGGCGCCGACTACGCGTTCGAGTGCGTCGGCAACGGCGAACTGTCAGGGACTGCGTACAAGGCCATCGGCCGGGGCGGCAAGGCGGTGATCGTCGGCGTGGCCCGCGGCAGCGACATGGTCTCGGTCAAGCAGCCGACGATGGTGTTCGAGGAGAAAACCCTGCAGGGCAGCATGTTCGGCTCCTGCGTGCCGCGCGTCGATTACCCGCGCATGCTGGGACTGTACATGGCCGGGCGCCTGAAGCTCGACGAGCTCATCACCAAGCGCTACTCGATCGACGAGGCCCCGCAGGCGTTTGCGGACATGACCTCGGGCAAGAATGCGCGGGGCGTGATCGTTTTCTAAGCCACGGGTGCGGGCCGTTGCTCGCGCCCGCCGCACTGCCGCCCGCCGCGGATGTACCGCTACCGGTACATCCGCGACCCGAAGAGCCGCGCCGGGCTTGATTCCGCGAAAACCAATTCGCGGGATTCGCGAATCCTCTACTCGACCTTGATGCCCGCGTTGCGGATGATGGTGCCGTAGCGCTGCTGCTCGCGGCGCAGGAGCGCCCCCAGTTCGTCGGGCGTGTTGGCTACCGGCTCCATGCCGAGCGTCACATAGCGGTCCTTCAGGTCGGTGGCGAGGACCGCCTTCTGTACTTCGGCGGCCAGGCGCGCGGTGATTTCGCGCGGCGTGCCGGCGGGTGCCATGTAGCCGATCCAGGCCGCGGCGTCGTAGCCGGGCAGGTTGGCCGCCTCGGCCAGCGTCGGCACGTCGGGCATGGCCGAGCTGCGGCGCGCGGTAGTCACGCCGTACGCCTTGAGCTTGCCTGACTTCACGTGGCTTACGATGGAGGCGACCGTCTCGATGGTGTAGTCGATCTGCCCGCCCATGAGGTCGGTGAGCGCCGGGGCGCTGCCCTTGTACGGCACATGGCGCGCCTTGAGCTGCGCCATCGAGTTGAACAACTCGGCCAGGAGGTGCGCGGTCGCGCCGGTGCCCGACGAAGAGAACGTGTACTTGTCCGGGTGGGCGCGCACGAGGGCGACGAATTCCCTGGCGTTGGCGGCCGGGAAGCTCGGATGGGTCACCAGAGCGAACGGTGCGATCGCCACCAGGCTCACCGGGGCGAGGTCCTTGAGCGGGTCGTAGGGAATCTTCTGCAGGTTGGGCATGATCGAGATCGGGCCGCTGGAGGCGGCGAGCAGCGTGTAACCGTCGGGCGCGGCCTTGACCACCGTCTCGGTGCCGATCAGGCCGCCGGCGCCGGGCTTGTTCTCGACGATGAACGGCTGGCCGAGGGACTGCGCGAGCTTGTCGGCGACGATGCGCGCCGCCAGGTCGGTGGCCTGCCCGGGAGGCCACGGCACGATCAGGCGCACGGGCTTGTTCGGGTAGCCTTGGGCGGATACGGGGGCGGCGGCGAAGAGCGATGCGCCGAGGGCGACGCCAAGCGTCGCGGACAGCAGATGGGTGAGGGCTTTCATTGCTTGGTCTCCAGGGAAAAGAAAGGGCGCACCGTAGTACGCCCCGTTGTTATGTTTGCAGCGCGCGTGATTAAACCACTTAAACGACCTCGAACAGGCCCGCGGCGCCCATGCCGCCGCCGATGCACATCGTGACCACGACCAGCTTGGCGCCGCGCCGCTTGCCTTCGATGAGCGCGTGGCCCACGAGGCGCGCGCCCGAAACGCCGTAGGGGTGGCCGACCGCAATGGCGCCGCCGTTGACGTTGAGGCGCTCGTTGGGGATGCCCAGCTTGTCGCGGCAGTAGATCACCTGCACGGCGAAGGCTTCGTTGAGCTCCCACAGGTCGATGTCGGAGACTTTCTTGCCCGCGCGCTTGAGCAGCTTGGGTATTGCGTACACCGGGCCGATGCCCATTTCGTCGGGCTCGAGGCCCGCCACCGCGAAGCCGCGGAAGATGCCCAGCGGCTTGAGGCCCTTGGCCGCGGCCACCTTGTCGCTCATGACCACTGCCGCCGAGGCGCCGTCGGAGAACTGGCTCGCGTTGCCCGCCGAGATCACGCCGCCTTCGATGGCCGGCTTGATCTGCGAGACCGCCTCGTAGGTGGTGCCCGGGCGGATGCCTTCGTCCTCGCTCGCGGTGACTTCGCGCGTCGACTCGATGTTGGTGTTCTTGTCGATCACCTTCATCTGGGTGGTGATCGGCACGATCTCGTCCTTGAACTTGCCTTCCTCGCGCGCCTTGGCGGCGCGCTGCTGGCTTTCCGCGCCGTAGCGGTCCTGCGGCTCGCGGCCGATGTTGTAGCGCTTGGACACCATCTCGGCGGTCTGCAGCATGTTCCAGTAGATGGTCGGCTTGTGCTCCTTGAGCCACGGGTCGGTGATCATGTGCTTGTTCATTTCGTTCTGCACGCACGAGATCGACTCCACGCCGCCGGCCACGAAGATGTCGGCCTCGCCCGCCAGCACGCGCTGCGCGGCGAGCGCGATGGTCTGCAGGCCGGAGGAGCAGAAGCGGTTGACGGTCATGCCCGACACGGTCACCGGCATGCCGGCGCGCAGCGCGATCTGGCGCGCGATGTTGCTGCCGGTGGCGCCTTCGGGATTGGCGCAGCCCATGATGACGTCCTCGACCTCGGCGGCTTCGATTCCGGCGCGCTCGACGGCCGCCTTGACGACGTGGCCGCCCAGGGTTGCGCCGTGGGTCATGTTGAGGGCGCCGCGCCAGGATTTGCACAGCGGCGTTCTTGCGGTCGATACGATGACGGCTTCGGTCATGGTGTCATTCCTCCGGGATTTGGGACGCGGGTGGGCGCGGGGCGGGGCCCCGTGTCAGGGCAAAAGCTTGAGCGAATCGAAAAAGCGGCCGGGCTCGCGCTCGGACTCGGTGCCGGCGGGGCCCGAATAAGTCTGCTCCACGAGCACGCCGGTGACCATGAAGATCTGCTGGCGCAGGCGGGTCTTCGTCTGCGGCAGGTCGATCACATACTCGAGGCCGGGAATGTTGTCGACCTTCACCACCTGCTTGTACACCAGCTTCGCGCCGGGGCCGGACTTGAGCGCTTCGGCGGCGGCCACTTCGAGCAGGCGCATGGAAGCCTCGGGCGAGGACGGCGCACCCGGCACCTGCGTCCATGCCGTGCCGTAATAGCGCTCGCCCAGTTGCAACTCGCGCAGGTAGGTGGCGGCGGTCTGGCCGCCGGCCATCTTGGTTTCGCGCAGGCTTTGCTTGGACTTGCCCGGGAAGTTGGCGTAGTGGCGCGCCTGGCGCGACTGGTAGTCCGACCACTGCGGGTGCATGGGCGCGAACGGGTTCGGCGGGAGGCTGGTGCAGCCGCCCGCCGCGAGAGCGGCGGCAACCACCAGGGCCCGCGCCGCGGTGGCACGACGGAACCGCGCCGTAGCGACGCGATGGAGTCGGGCGGCGAAGCTCATGCGTTGAACCTCTTGCCTTCCTTGGCGAGCTTCACCAGCAGCGGCGCGGGCTTCCACACCTCGCCCATGTAGCCCTGCTGGAATTTCTCGATCGACGCCAGCACCTTGGGCAGGCCCACCGTGTCGGCGTAGAACATCGGGCCGCCGCGGTACGGCGGGAAGCCGTAGCCGGTGAGGTACACCATGTCGATGTCGGAGGCGCGCAGCGCGATGCCTTCCTCGAGGATGTAGGCGCCCTCGTTGACCAGCGCGTAAATGAGCCGCTCGACGATTTCCTCATCCGAAATGGCGCGCGTCTTGATGTTGTTCGCCTTGCGGTACTCGGCGATGACCTTGTCCACCGCCGGGTCGGGCACGGGCTTACGGCTGCCGGCCTCGTACAGGTACCAGCCCTTGCCGGTCTTCTGCCCGTAGCGGCCGAGCTCGGCGATCTTGTCGCCCACTTTCGAGTACAGGAAGCTGGGCCGCTCGATGTAACGCCGCTTGCGGATCTCCCAGCCGATGTCCAGGCCCGCCATGTCGCCCATGGTGAGCGGGCCCATGGCCATGCCCCATTTCTGCACCGCTGCGTCGACCTGCTGTGGACTGCAGCCCTCGTCGATGAGGAACAGCGACTGCTGGCCGTACTTCTCGAGCATGCGGTTGCCGATGAAGCCGTCGCACACGCCTGAGACCACCGGCACCTTCTTGATCTTCTTGCCCAGCGCCATGGTGGTGGCGAGAACGTCCTTGCCGGTGGCCTTGCCGCGCACGACCTCGAGCAGGCGCATCACGTTGGCGGGCGAAAAGAAGTGGGTGCCGATCACGTCCTGCGGCCGCTTGGTCACCGAAGCGATCTGGTCCACGTCGAGGGTGGAAGTGTTGGAAGCGAGGATCGCGCCCGGCTTCATGATCGCATCGAGCTTCTTGAAGATCTCCTGCTTCACGTCCATGCGCTCGAACACCGCCTCGATCACGATGTCGGCATCCTTTGCCGCGGCCAGGTCGAGTGCCGGCGTGATGAGCGCCATGCGCTTGTCCATGTCCTCCTGCTTGAGGCGGCCCTTGGACACCGTGCTCGCGTAATTCTTGCTGATCGTTGCCATGCCGCGGTCGAGCGCGTCCTGCTTCATCTCGATGATGGTGACCGGGATGCCGACGTTGACCAGGCTCATGGTGATGCCGCCGCCCATGGTGCCGGCGCCGATCACGGCCGCCGATGCAATGGTGCGCTTGGGGGTGTCCTCGGGCACGTCCGGAATCTTGGTCGTCTGGCGCTCGGCGAAGAACATGTGGCGCAGCGCCTTCGATTCGCTGCCCTCCACCAGCCCGGCAAAGCGGCGGCGCTCTTCCTTGCGGCCTTCGTCGAAGGGCAGGTTCACCGCCGCTTCCACGCAGGCCACGATCTCCAGCGGCGCGGGATAGCCGCGCGAGGCCTTGGCGACTTCGGCGCGCGCCGTGTCGAAGAAGGCCTTCGGGTCGCCGTCGACCTTGACCTTTTGGTCGCGGATGCGGCGCGGGCCCTTGCCCTCGGCCACCAGCTTTTTGGCGAACGCGATGGCGCCTTCGAGCAGGTCGCCCTGCACGATCTCGTCAATCAGCCCCACCTTGAGGCCCTGCTCGGCGGTCACAGGGGTGCCGGTGGTCATCATCCTGACGCCCTCGGCGGCGCCGACCACGCGCGGCAGCCGCTGCGTGCCGCCCGAACCCGGCAGGATGCCGAGCTTGACCTCGGGCAGGCCGAGCAGGGTCTTGGGCAGCGCGACGCGGTAGTGGCAGCCCAGCGCGAGCTCGAGGCCGCCGCCGAGCGCGAAGCCGCCGATCGCGGCGACCATGGGCTTCTTGAAGGCGTCCTGCGCGTCGTTGATCTCGGGCAGGGTCGGCGACATGGACGATTTCGAGGTGTTGAATTCGCGGATGTCCGCGCCGCCCGAGAACGCCTTGGCCGTGCCCATGATCACCAGCGCCTTGACCGCCGGGTCGGCCTCGGCCTTCTTCATGCCCTCCACGATGCCGGGGCGCAGCACGCTGCCCAGGCCATTGACGGGCGGGTTGTTCATGACGATGACGGCGATGCCGTCGCGTACGGAATAGGTGGTTGCGTCGCTCATGGGAAACTCCTGGAAAGGATCGGCAATTTTACTCGCTCCGGATCGCTGTATAGGGAACCAGGGGAGGTATCGGGGAGGGGAAGGCCTGCGCGTGCGCCAAGCTATACTGCCATGCATCCGAAAAGCACCCAGGACAGGAGACAAACCATGAACGGCCTGATGATGGGCATGCCACTCCTGATCAGCGACCTGATCCGGCATGCCGACCGCCACCACGGCGACACCGAGATCGTGTCCAAGCGCGTGGAAGGCGATTTCCATCGCTATACCTACCGCGATGCGCATGCGCGCTCCAGGCGCCTGGCCAAGGCGCTCGCCGGGCTGGGCGTGAAGGCGCCCGACCGCGTCGCCACGCTCGCCTGGAACGGCTACCGCCACTTCGAGATCTATTACGCGGTGGCAGGTTCGGGCGCGGTGATCCATACCATCAACCCGCGCCTGTTCCCCGAGCAGGTGGTGTACATCGCCAACCACGCCGAGGACCAGGTGCTGTTCGTCGACCTCACTTTCGTGCCGCTGGTGGAAAAGGTCGCCGCGAGCCTGAATTCGGTGCGCCACTACGTGATCATGACCGACCGCGCGCACATGCCCGCGCTTGCCGCGGGCTCGCCGCTGGCGGGGGCGCTGTGCTACGAGGAACTCATCGACGCCAACGACGACGGCATGGAATGGCCGTCCTTCGACGAACAGTCGGCCTCGTGCCTGTGCTACACCTCGGGCACCACCGGCAACCCCAAGGGCGTGCTGTACAGCCACCGCAGCACTATCCTGCACGCGTATGCGGCGGCGCTGCC
Organism: Burkholderiales bacterium; assembly: GCA_038319115.1. Lineage (GTDB taxonomy): Bacteria > Pseudomonadota > Gammaproteobacteria > Burkholderiales > SG8-39 > SZAS-79. The sequence continues at coordinate 24,175 of JBBQCV010000015.1, forward strand.
CGACGCGCTCAGCCTGTCGGCGGCCGACACCATCCTGCCGGTGGTGCCGATGTTCCACGTCAACGCGTGGGGCCTGCCCTACAGTTGCGCGCTCACCGGCGCCAAGCTGGTGTTTCCCGGCCAGCACCTCGACGGCAAGAGCCTGCACGACATGTTCGAGACCGAGGGCGTGACCATGAGCGCGGGCGTGCCCACGGTGTGGCTGGGCCTGCTCAACTACATGAAGGAATCCAAGCTCAAGTTCTCCACCCTGAAATCGACCGTCATCGGCGGCTCCGCCTGCCCGCCGGCCATGATCCGCACCTTCCAGGAAGAATACGGCGTGCGCGTGCTGCACGCCTGGGGCATGACCGAGATGAGCCCGCTCGGCACGGTGGCCACTTTCAAGGGCAAGCATGCCAAGGCCGGCAAGGACGAGCGCCTGGCCGTGCAGTGCAAGCAGGGCCGCGTGATTTTCGGGGTCGACATGAAGATCGTGGACACCGAAGGCAAGACGCTGCCCAACGACGGCAAGGCGTTCGGCGACCTCATGGTGAAGGGGCCGTGGGTCACGCGCTCCTACTTCAAGAACGAGGGCGGCGACCCGCTCATTGAGGGCTGGTTCCCCACCGGCGACGTGGCCACCATCGACCCGGACGGCAACATGCAGATCACCGACCGCTCCAAGGACGTGATCAAGTCCGGCGGCGAATGGATCTCGTCGATCGACCTGGAGAACATCGCGGTGGCGCATCCGGGCATCGCCGAGGCCGCGGTGATCGGCATCCGTCACCCCAAGTGGGACGAGCGTCCCATCGTGGTGGCGATCAAAAAGCCCGGCGCCAAGGTGACGCGCGAGGAGCTGCTCGAGTTCTACGAGGGCAAGATCGCCAAGTGGTGGATGCCCGATGACGTGGTGTTCGTCGAGCAGCTGCCGCATACCGCCACCGGCAAGCTCTCCAAGCTCACCTTGCGCGGCGAAATGAAGGACTACAAGCTGCCCGCATAGGGGGATTGCGCCCATGGCCACCATCAACGCAACCACCAAAGACCGTATCGCGCGCATCGAGATCGATCGCGCCGACAAGAAGAACGCGCTCACCGCCGACATGTACCAGGCCATGGCCGATGCGCTCGCCGCGGCCGAGGCCGACCCCGCCGTGCGCGTGGTGCTGATCCATGGCAAGCCCGATTGCTTCACCGCCGGCAACGACCTCAAGGATTTCCTCGAGCGCCCGCCCAGCGGTGACGGCTCGCCGGTGTTCCAGTTCCTCCACGGCATCGCTGCGGCGGCCAAGCCGCTGGTCGCCGCGGTCGGCGGCCCCGCGGTCGGCATCGGCACCACCATGCTCCTGCATTGCGACTTCGTGTATGCCTCGCCCAACGCGCGCTTCCAGATGCCGTTCGTGTCGCTTGGGCTCGTGCCCGAGGCCGCCTCCAGCCTGCTGCTGCCGATGCTGGCCGGCTACCAGCGCGCGGCCGAACTGCTGCTGCTGGGCAAGCCGTTCACGGCCGAGAAGGCGCTGGCCGCGGGCCTGGTGACCGAAATCGTTCCGGATGGCGATGTGCTCGCCCATGCGCTGGAAGCGGCCGCCGCGCTCGCCGCGTTGCCACCGTCGTCGCTGCGCATGACCAAGGCGCTCATGAAGGCGCGCTACGCCGCCGCGACCCGCGACGCGATGGCCGCAGAGGGCGAGAAATTCCGCGGCCAGCTGGCTTCCCCGGAGGCGAAAGAGGCGATGCAGGCGTTCTTCGAGAAGCGCAAGCCGGATTTCTCGCGCTTCTAGCATGCGCCGGTTCCTCGCCAGGCTCGCGCTGTGCCCGCTGGCCCTGTGCCTCACGCCGCCGGCCGCGCTCGCCGTGCAAGCGAAGGAAGTCGCGGTCGATGTCGGCCACTCCCTCGCCCGCCCCGGCGTGATCTCGGTCACCGGCGTGCCCGAGTTCGAGTACAACCGCGCGCTTGCTTTCCGGGTGCGCGACCTGCTCGAGGCCGCCGGGCTGCGCGTGCGCATGATCGGCGAGCGTGGCGATTTCGCCGAGCTGCACGCGCGCACGCGCGCCGCCATCGGCGCCGACCTGTTCGTGTCCATCCACCACGATTCGGTGCAGGAAAAGTATCTTCCGGTGGCCGACCGCTTCGCCGGATTCTCGCTGTTCGTTTCGCGCAACAACCCGCGCCTGGACAAGAGCCGCGAGTGCGCATCGGCCATCGGCGCCGCGATGCTCCGCGCCGGCTTCACGCGCTCGCTCTACCATGCCGATGACGTCCTCGGCGAGAGCCGCCCCTTTGCCGACGAAGCCAACGGGGTCCACTATTTCGACAACCTCGCCGTGGCCCGCACGGCCACCATGCCGGCGCTGCTGTTCGAGGCCGGTGTGCTCGTCAACCGCGCCGAGGAAGCCCGGCTCGCCCGGCCCGAAACCCAGGCCGCGATGGCCGGCGCCATCACCCAAGGGGTCCTGCGATGCCTGGGCTGAAAGATTCCGCGGACGCTTTCCCAAGCGGCTATGCCGAGGTCAACGGCATGCGCCTGCATTACAAGTCGGCCGGCAGCGGCAAGCTGATGATGTTCCTGCACGGGTTCCCGGAGTTCTGGCGCTGCTGGCAGCACCAGCTGGCGCATTTCGGCACCGACCACCTCGCGGTGGCCCCGGACATGCGCGGCTTCAACCTGTCGGCGTGCCCCCCCGATGTAAAGGATTACCGCGCCAAGCAGCTCGTCGAGGACGTCCGCCAGCTCGCGCGCACTTTTACGCAGGACAAGTTCGTGCTCGTGGCGCACGACTGGGGCGGCGCGGTGGCGTGGACGCTCGCGATTGCCGCGCCCGAGCTGCTCTCGCACCTCGTCATCATCAATTCGCCCCATCCCTACACGTTCTGGCGCGAGCTCGCCACCAACCCGGCGCAGCAGAAGGCGAGCGAATACATGCTGCTCCTGCGCGACGCGAAGGCCGAGCGCGTGCTGTCGGAAAACCGCTTCGAGCGCCTGCTGCGGATGCGCTTCGCCGGCCGCGCGGAAGGTGCCGCGCTCGAGGCCGACCGCAAAGCCTACGTCGAGGCGTGGTCGCGACCGGGCGCGCTTACCGGCAGCCTCAACTACTACCGCGCCTCGCCGCTGTACCCGCCAACGCCCGCCGACCCGGGGGCGCTCAAGCTGGCGCTCGAGGCGAAGGACTTCATGGTGCGCGTGCCCACGCTCGTGCTGTGGGGCGAGCAGGATCGCGCGCTGCTGCCCTCGATCCTCGATGGCATCGAAACGGTGGTCGAAAACGTCGAGGTGGTGCGCGTGCCCGACGCAACGCATTGGGTCATGGACGAGAAGCCCGACCTCGTCAACGCCGAGATCCGCAGGTTCATTTCGGAGGAGCACGCATGAGCGCAGCGGACGGAAAACTCAAGGTGGGCGACTTGGCGGGTCGCGTGGGCGAGGAGATCGGCGTGTCGCCGTGGCTCGAGGTCACGCAGGAGCGCATCGACCTGTTCGCGCGGGCGATCGACGACCCGCAGTGGATTCACATCGACCCTGAGCGGGCGAAAGCCGGCCCGTTCGGCACCACCATCGCGCACGGTTTCCTGACCCTGTCCCTGCTGTCGCACCTGATCGAATCCACGTTCTCGTTCGAGGAGCGCAAGATGGGCGTCAATTACGGCCTGAACAAGGTGCGCTTCACCGCGCCGCTGCCTTCGGGTTCGCGCATCCGCGCGCGGTTCGTCCTGGCGAAATACGAATCGCTGGGCGGTGGCGGCGTGCAGAATACGTGGAACGTTTCGATCGAGCGCGAGGGCGGCGACAAGCCGGTGCTCGTGGCGGAGTGGCTCACGCGCAGCTATTCGTAGGGCGCGCTTTAAGCCGAGGATGGCCCGCGGCACAGTAGCGGTTTTCGCAGGCATTGAATTATTGGGGAGGGTGCAGATGGTGCAGCGCTGGAAGCAAAGGCCGCCGGGTTCCAACTGGGGCGAGTTCGGCCCCGACGACCAGCGCGGGCGCATGAATTACGTCACCCGCGAGAAGGTCCTGCAGGGCGTGGCCGAGGTGAAGGAGGGGATCTCGTTCTGCCTGTCGCTGCCGCTCGACTTTCCCGGGGGCAACGTGCTCAACCCGCGCCGCCTGCCGCCGCGCCAGTTCGCCACCGTGCGCGACTCGGGCAAGGGCGCGGGCATGCAGAATTTCTGCTACCCGATGGCCGAGGACAACCCCGACGTGACCGACGTGGTGTGCGACGACGTGGTCCTCATGACGCTGCAGTACTCCACCCAATGGGACAGCTTCGCCCATGTGGGCAGCCTGTTCGACGCCGACGGAGATGGCACCCCCGAGATCGTGTTCTACAACGGCTTTCGCGCCAAGGAGCACATCAAGCCCGCGCCGAAGAAGGCCGGCGCCGAGCCCTGGGCGCAGTACGAAGGCGCGCGCGCCGATGCGCTGGGCATCCAGAACCTCGCCGAGCACGGCGCGCAGGGGCGCGGCGTCATGATCGACCTGCACGCCCACTACGGCCGCGAGAGGAAACCCATCGGCTACGATGACCTCATGCGCGTGCTCGAGGCCGACCGGGTCGAGGTCGAGAAGGGCGACATGGTGTGCATCTACACCGGCTTTGCCGACGTGATCCTCGAACTGGCCAAGGCGCCCGAGGCCAGCCTGCTCAACAACACCGGCACGGGCCTCGACGGCCGCGACGCCAAGCTGCTGCAATGGGTGAGCGACTCGGGGCTCGCAGTGCTGATCTCCGACAACTACGCCGTCGAGATCATTCCCACCAGCATCTTCTCCCCGCGCCCGCACGCCGCGATGCCGCTGCACGAGCACTGCCTGTTCAAGAACGGCATCCACCTGGGCGAGATGTGGTATCTCACCGAGCTGGCCGGGTGGCTGCGCGGCAGGAAGCGCAACCGGTTCCTGCTTACCGCGCCGCCGCTGCGGCTGCCGGGCGCGGTCGGCTCGCCCTCGGCTGCGGTGGCGACTGTTTAAAAACCAAAACCTTTCAAGAGCACTCCATGACTGAGAAACGCGTAGCAATCGTCACCGGTTCTTCCTCCGGCATCGGCGCCTCCACGGCGCGCGAGCTGGCCGCGCGCGGCTGGAACGTCGTCATCAACTATTCCAAGAGCGTCGAGGCGGCGCAGAAGGTCGCCGCGGAGTGCAGCGACAAGGGCGCCGGGGCGATCATCTGCCAGGCCGACGTGTCCGACGACGCGGCGTGCCGCGCCCTCGCCCAGGCCGCGCTGGACCAATGGGGCCGCATCGATGCGCTGGTCAACAACGCGGGCAGCACCAAGTTCGTGCCGCACGCCAAGCTCGACGACCTGTCAAGCGACGACTTCCTGCGCATCTATTCGACCAACGTGGTGTCGGCCTTCCAGATGTCACGCGCCTGCGCGCCGGCGCTCAAGCAGTCGGGCCACGGCGCCATCGTGAACGTGTCGTCGATCGCCGCGCAGTGGGGCACGGGATCTTCGATTGCCTACGCCGCCTCAAAAGGGGCGCTCAACTCGATGACGTATGCCCTTGCGCGCGTGATGGGGCCGCAGGTGCGCGTGAATGCCGTGCTGCCGGGCTATGTCGACACGCCGTGGCAGACCAATGCCTACGGCGTCGAAAAGGCCGCCGCGCATTCGGCGCGTTACGCCTCGCACAACCCGTTGAACGCCAGCTGCTCGCCCGAGGATGTGGCCGAATCGATCGTGTGGCTGATCGAGGGCGCGCCCAAGACCACCGGCCAACTGGTATACGTCGACGGCGGAACGCATATGGCCGTGCCACGCTGACGATGGCAACATTTCGCCCTGCGAGTCAAGCAGGACGTGGGGGTAGGCCGTTTTTTGGCAGTATTTACCGCGGACTGATGAGCCGCACCGAGGGGAAGTACTCCCGGTAACGGCGCGGGTCGCGCGTCAGCAGCGTGAGCCCGGCCGTTGCGGCGTGCGCACCGATGAAGAAATCGGGCAGCGGCGTGGATTTGCTGCCACCGCGCGCCCGGTAGCGCTTGAAGGCCTTCGCAGCCACGAAGGCCGCTTCCCAGGGCAGGTGCAACCTTTCGAACCGGAACGGCGCGAGGACGGACTCGAGCAATTCCGCGCTATCGAAATGCACCGACAGTTCCGCGTAGACGATGGCGTTCAATGCCAGCTGGTCCGATTCGCGCGCCCGCGCGAGCTGTTCGGCGGACCAGTCCGCCCATTGCGGGTCCTCGACCGCCACGTCGATGAGCACGTTGGTGTCCACGAGGACCATTGCAGCCGCGCTCAGTCCTCGCCGCGCGTGAGTGCCATCAGTTCATCGGTGGTCCGCCTTAGGTGCTTGAGCGATCCGCGCAATCCCTCGACCGCCGCCTTGCCGGGCGACCGGGGCTTGCCAAGCGGCACCAGGACTACCCGCCCTTTCACCATCCGGAACTCCACCTCGGTGTTGGGCAGCAGGCCCGCCTTTTCGCGGATGTCCTGTGGGATCGTGACCTGGCCTTTGCTGGTTATTCGCACGCCCGGCTCCAGTAATGATTCAGTGAAGTAGGAATCTTACCATCGCTGCCCATTTGGCTGCGGTGGTGTGGATCGCGTACATTGCGTCCTATGCAGACCTTCGACTACATCATCGTGGGCGCCGGCTCGGCCGGCTGCGTGCTCGCCAACCGCCTGAGCGCCGACGGGCGCACGGTGTTGCTGCTCGAGGCCGGGCCGCGCGACACCGACCCCTGGATCCACATTCCACTGGGCTACGGCAAGCTGTTCACCAAGCCGCGCACCAACTGGAGCTACGAATCCGAGCCCGA
>JBBQCV010000016.1:0-30673 GCA_038319115.1 Burkholderiales bacterium
GCGGTGGGCGGGGCCTACCGAGAATTCCGCAAAATGCAGCATGCGCTGCGCCTGAACGGTGCCAAGTTCGCGCGGGTTGCGCCCGGGGCAGCGGCCGGGCATGCGGTGGCCGTGATCGCGCTGTGGGAGGAGGTCTTCGGCCAGACGCCGGCCGCGGCTGACGCCGGTACCGGCTGAGAAGACTGATGTCGCCGTAGAGCGAGCATCGTATGCACCGTCGATGCGCCGTTTTAGTCTCCGAGTCCGCTAAAATAGCATTCTTTCCCGCAGAAACTGGAGCATTAACCATGTCGATGGCCGACCGCGACGGGCACATCTGGTACGACGGCAAGCTCGTGCCTTGGCGTTCCGCGACCACCCACGTTCTCACCCACTCGCTGCACTATGGGCTGGCGGTGTTCGAGGGCGTGCGCGCGTACAAGACGGTCAACGGCACGGCGATCTACCGGCTCAGAGAGCACACCGAGCGGCTGTTCAACTCGGCGCACATCTACATGATGAAGATCCCGTTCACGCCCGAGCAGCTGATGGAGGCGCAGAAAGAGGTGGTGCGCGCCAACAAGCTCGCGGAATGCTACATCCGCCCGATCGCCTTCTACGGCTCCGAAAAAATGGGCGTGTCGCCCAAGGGCGCGCGCGTGCACGTGGCAATCGCCGCGTGGCCCTGGGGCGCTTACCTCGGCGCCGACGGGCTTGAGAAAGGCATTCGCGTCAAAACCTCGTCGTTTGCGCGCCACCACGTCAACGTCTCCATGTGCCGCGCCAAGTATTCCGGCACTTACGCCAACTCGATCCTCGCCAACCAGGAGGCGATCGACCACGGCTACGACGAGGGACTGCTGCTCGACGTGGACGGATTCGTGGCCGAGGGCGCGGGCGAGAACCTGTTCGTGGTCAAGAACGGCAAGATCTACGAGCCCGAACTCACCAGCGCGCTCATCGGCATCACGCGCGACAGCGTGATCCAGCTCGCCGCCGAGCGCGGCTATACCGTCACCGCCAAGCGGATCACGCGCGACGACCTGTACATCGCCGACGAGCTGTTCTTCACCGGCACGGCGGCCGAAGTCACCCCGATCCGCGAACTCGACGGACGCGTGATCGGCGCGGGCAAGCGCGGCCCGGTCACGGCGGCGCTGCAAAAAGCATTCTTCAACGTGGTGCAGGGCAAGGACAAGAAGCACCAGGCCTGGCTCTCGCCGGTGAAGGCGGGCAAGGCCTCGGCCAAGCCGGCCGCCAAGCCGGCGACCAAAGGCGCTGCCAAAAAGAAGAAGGCCGCCGGGAAATAACCGCCATGGCCGATCCGCGCGAAGTCGAGGTCACCGAGAAAGACCTGCCGCTGCACTGCCCGCTGCCCGATGCGCCGTTGTGGAGCCGGCATCCGCGCGTGTTCCTCGACGTGGCCGACACCGGCCAGGTGCTATGTCCGTACTGCGGCACGAACTACGTGTACAAGGGGCCCGCCCCCCGAGGGCATTAGGGCGGGCACCCAAGCGGGCACAGGATCGGGCACCGCGCCGGGCAACCAAACGGACACCCAAACGCGCACCAACCAGCCCCGCGTCCTCGTCGTCGCACCCAACTGGATCGGCGATGCGCTGATGGCGCAACCGATGCTCGCGCGCTTGCTGCAAAGGCGACCCGACGCGCTCATCGACGTGCTGGCGCCCGCCTGGGTGCTGCCGGTGGCCGAGCGCATGCCCGAAGTCAGCGCCACCATCGAGAGCCCGTTCGCCCACGGCCAGCTCGGCTTGCGCGAGCGCTGGCGCCTGGGGCGCGGCCTGGCTGCGCGCAACTACGTGCAGGCCATCGTGCTGCCGAACACGCTGAAGAGCGCGCTGGTGCCATTCTTTGCCAACATCCCCTTGCGCGCGGGCTATGTGGGCGAGTCGCGCTACGGCCTCATCAACATCGTGCACAAACTCTCGCGCACCGCCCCGCCACCGATGGCCGAGCGTTACCTCGCGCTCGCCGGGGAACCCGGCGCGCCGCTGCCCGAGGTGCCGCGCACGCGGCTCGAAGCATCCGGGGCCAACCTCGCGCGCACGCTGGTCGATCTCTCGCTTGCGCCGCCCTCCGATGCCCGCCCGGTCGCCGTGCTGTGCCCCGGCGCCGAGTACGGCCCGGCCAAGCGCTGGCCGGCGCAATACTTCGCGGCGCTGGCGGGCATGCTCGGCGAGGCCGGGTTTGCGGTGTGGCTCATGGGATCGAAAGCCGACCAGCCGGTCGCGCGCGCCATCCTCGAGGCGGGCCCGGGTTGTGCCACCGACCTGACCGGGCGCACCAGCCTGGCTGGCGCGATCGACCTCATCGCCGCGGCCCACGTGGTGGTGAGCAACGACTCCGGCCTCATGCACATCGCCGCCGCGCTCGATCGGCCGCTGGTGGCGCTGTACGGCTCCTCCAGCCCGGTGCATACGCCGCCGCGCACCGACAAGGCGCGGGTGCAGTACCTCGCCATCGAATGCAGCCCGTGTTACGAGCGCACCTGCCCGCTCGGCCATTTCCGCTGCATGCGCGAGCTCGCCCCCGAACGCATCTTCGCCGAGGCGCTCGCGGCATCCGGGCGCGCAGCCGCGACCGTGCGCTAGAATTTGCGCTCCCGAGTGCCCCCAGCCGTGCATGCGCCGCGGCCTTCGTCCATGAGAACCACCGCATTCCCGACCTCACAGGACGCGGAAAATGCTTTCTACGAGGCGCTCGAGCGCGCCGACCTCGAGGCAATGATGGCGGTATGGGCCGAGGACGAGGAGATCGTCTGCGTGCACCCCACCGGCCCGCGCCTGGCCGGCCACGCGCAGGTGCACGAAAATCCGCCCGCCCAGGCGGGCCCCCGGCGCCCGGGCGCAGCGGCCGCGGCTGCGGTTACGGTCGTTGCGACCAACATCTACCTGCGTACGGCGGTCGGATGGCGCATGGTGCTGCACCACGCCTCGCACGCCCCGGGGCCGATCAAAACCCCGCGCGCGCAAGCGCCGCCCAAGATCCTCCACTGAGCCGCGCCGCTTGCCTCCTTACGTAGCGCCAGCGTGGTTGCCAGGCGGCCACGCGCAGACCATCTTCGCGGCGCTGCGCCGAGCGCCACGCATCCGCTACGAGCGCGAGCGCTGGGACACCCCCGACGGCGATTTCATCGACCTCGACTGGGCCGGGGCGCGCGAGGCGAAGCGCCGCATGGTGTTGTTCCATGGCTTGGAGGGCAGTTCGCAGAGCCATTACGCGCGCTCGATCATCGGCCGCGCAACGCAGGCAGGCTGGCGCTGCGTGGTGCCGCATTTTCGCGGCTGCTCGGGCGAACCCAACCGGCTGGCGCGCGCTTACCACTCGGGCGACGCGGAGGAGATCGACTGGATCCTGCGCCGCGTGCGCGCGCTTGCACCTGGCGCAGGGCTCGACGTGGTGGGCGTATCGCTTGGCGGCAACGCGATGCTCAAGTGGCTGGGGGAACAAGGGGAGCGGGCGGGGGCAGTGGTCGACCACGCGGCGGCGATCTCGGCGCCCCTCGACCTCGCCGCCGCGGGCCACGCGCTCGGGCGCGGATTCAACCGGCTCTATACGCGCCTGTTCCTCGATTCGCTCAAGCGCAAGTCCGCCGCCAAGCTCGAGCGTTTCCCGGGAAGCGTTGACGCCAAGGCAATGCGCGCGTCGTCCACCCTGTACGAATTCGACAACGCCGTGACTGCCCCTTTGCACGGGTTTCGCGACACCGACGATTATTGGCATCGGGCCAGCAGCTGGCCGGGGCTCGGTTCGATCCGCGTCCCCACGCTGGTCCTCAATGCGCGCAACGACCCGTTCATGCCGCAAAGCGCGCTGGCGCGGACGCGGGGCGCATCAAACCAAGTTACATTGGAATTCCCGGCCGGCGGGGGCCATGCAGGATTCCTGTCCGGTCCCTTCCCCGGCCGCGACGGCTGGCTGGCCGGCCGCATCCTCGAATTCTTTTCCGCAGGGCAACGCGCTCCATGAAACTTCCGCCAGAAATCTTCCGCGCCTACGACATCCGCGGTGTCGTAGGCACCACGCTCACAGCCCCGATCGTGCGCGCCATCGGCCAGGTGCTCGGCACGCTCGCGCTCGAGGCGGGCGGTGGCAACAAGGCCGCCATCGCGCTGGGACGCGACGGGCGCCTGTCCGGCCCCGAGCTTTCGGCCGCGCTCGCCGAGGGCATTGCCACGAGCGGCGCCGATGTCCTCGACGTGGGCATGGTGCCCACCCCGGTCACCTATTTCGCCGCGCACCACCTCGGCTGTGGCAGCGCCGTCATGCTCACCGGCAGCCACAACCCGCCGGACTACAACGGCATCAAGATGGTGATCGCCGGCGACACCTTGTCGGGCGACGCGATCCTCGGCCTGCGCGAGCGCGCCGAGGCCGGCCGCGTCGCCACCGGCGCCGGGACCATCTCGCAGCGGGAGGTCACGCAGGCGTACGTGGAACGCATCGCGTCCGACATCAAGCTGGCACGGCCGATGCACATAGCGATCGACTGCGGCAACGGCGTGACCGGCGGGCTCGCCCCGGCGCTGTTCCGGCGCCTCGGTTGCGAGGTCACCGGCCTGTTCTGTGACATCGACGGGCGCTTTCCCAACCACCACCCCGACCCTTCGCAGCCGGGCAACCTCGCCGACCTCATCGCGGCCCTGCGCGACACCGACGCCGAACTGGGCCTGGCGTTCGACGGCGACGGCGACCGCCTCGGCGTGGTGACCAAGGATGGCCACATCATCTATCCCGACCGGCAGCTCATGCTGTACGCCAAGGACGTGCTGTCGCGCAATCCCGGCGCGACCATCATCTACGACGTCAAGTGCACGCGGCGCCTGGGGCCGTGGATCAGGGAGCACGGCGGCGTGCCGCTCATCTGGAAGACCGGGCATTCGCTGGTCAAGGCCAAGCTCAAGCAAACCGGCGCCCCGCTCGCCGGCGAGATGTCCGGGCATACGTTTTTCAAGGAGCGCTGGTACGGCTTCGACGATGCTTTGTACGTCGGCGCGCGCCTCTTGGAGATCGTGTCGCGCGAGAAGGACCCGGGTGCGCTGCTCAACGCCCTGCCCGATTCGCCCTCCACGCCCGAATTGAACTGGAAGCTGGCCGAGGGCGAGCCGCACGCGCTCATCGAGCGCCTGCGTGCTGCGACGCCTTTCCCGAACGCCGAGCGCATCCTCACCATCGACGGCGTGCGCGCCGAGTACAGCGACGGCTTCGGCCTGGCGCGCGCCTCCAACACCACCCCGGTCATCGTGCTGCGTTTCGAGGCCGACACCAGCGAGGCGCTCGCGCGCATCCAGGCGGAGTTTCGCGCCGCGTTGCAAAAGTTGAAGCCGCGCTCGCCCCTGCCCTTCTAGACGGACCGACCATGCCCACCGCGCAGCTCTCGAAGACTTTCCAGCAGTTCGTCGACTCGGAAAAATCGGGCGGCGTGCTGCTGATCGCCTGCACCGTGGTCTCGCTCGGGGTCGCCAACGGCCCCGGCGGCGCGGACTACCTCGCGTGGTGGCAGACCCATGTGGCGGGCCTGAGCCTCGAGCACTGGATCAACGATGCGCTGATGGCGGTGTTCTTCCTCCTGATAGGGTTGGAGCTCGAGCGCGAGATCTACAGCGGCGAGCTCTCGAGCCTGCGCAGCGCGCTGCTGCCGATGATCGCGGCACTCGGGGGCATCGCCACACCGGCATTGATCCACTACGCGTTCAACGCGGGCACCGCGACGCAGCCCGGCATGGGCATCCCGATGGCCACCGACATCGCGTTCGCCCTCGGCGTGCTGGCGATCCTTGGCAGCCGCATCCCGAGTGCGCTCAAAGTGTTCGTGGTCGCCTTCGCGGTCATGGACGACCTCGGCGCGATCGTGGTGATCGCGTTTTTCTACACAGCGGATATTTCCGCAGCCTACCTCGCCGCGGCGATCGGCGTGTGGATCGCCCTGTGCCTGCTCAACCGCTTGCGCGTGATGTCCCTCACGCCCTACCTGGTTGGCGGTGCGCTGATGTGGTTCCTGATGCTGAAATCGGGTGTGCACGCGACCGTCACCGGGGTGATGCTGGCGTTTGCGATTCCCTATTCAGCCAAGGACGACGACGCCGACTCGCCCTCCTACCGGCTGGAAAACATCCTGCATAAGCCGGTGGCCTTCCTCATCCTGCCGGTGTTCGCGCTCGCCAACACCGCCATCCCCATCGCCGGCGACTGGATGGCGTCGCTCACCTCTTCGAACGCGATAGGCATCATCGCCGGCCTCGTCGCGGGAAAGCCGCTGGGGATCGCACTGTTTTGCTTCGCGGCCGTGGCGAGCGGCCTGTGCCAGATGCCCGACGGGCTCGACTGGGGCTACATCCTCGGCGCAGGAATGCTCGGCGGGATCGGATTCACGATGTCGATCTTCATCGCCAACCTCGCCTTCGCAGGCCAGGCCGATGCCGTGAATGCATCCAAGATCGCGATCCTGGCCGCGTCGCTCGCGGCGGGGATTCTGGGCTACCTGTGGCTCAGGCTGCGCCCGCAGCCACCGACCTGAGCTTTGGCCCAGGACCCATAAATATGGCAATATGGGCGCATGAAGACGACACTCGAAATCCCCGACCCGCTGTTCCGCAAAGCGAAGGCCTCCGCCGCCGAGCGCGGGCAGTCGCTCAAGGATTTTGTCACTGACGCCCTGCGCGACAAGCTCGCGAGCGCAGCGGCAGGAGGCCACGATGCGGAACCGGAATGGATGAAGGGCTTTGGCAAGCTGAAGCGCCTGCGCGGAGAGACGGCGCGGATCCAGGCCAGGATCGACACCGAATTCGGCGGCATTGAAGCCGAAGACCGGGATTGATCCTCGACACTAACGCGTTGTCCGCGTTCATCGACGGCGATGCCGGGGTCGGCGCAATCCTCCGCTCACAGCAGCGCGTCGCAATCCCGGCCATCGTGCTGGGGGAATTTCGCTACGGCATAGCCGGCTCGCGGCAGCAGAAGGTCTACGAGGACTGGCTCGACGGCCATCTGGCCGATTTCGACCTCCTGCCGGTAGTCGAGGCGACGGCGCTGGCCTACGCCGGACTGCGCGTCGCCCTCAAAAAGCTGGGGAAGCCCATCCCTGCAAATGACGCCTGGATCGCGGCACTTTCCATCCAGCACCGCCTGCCGGTGCTGACGCGCGACGAGCACTTCGATTCCCTGCCGGAGGTATCGCGTATCGGCTGGTAGGTGGCAGGATTTCGCTCTGAGAGTGGCTTCCTGCCTGGGCGTTGGTCGAGAAATGGCAGTATTTGAATTCTCATCTCGTCCGCAACGAAGTCCTCGAATCCCTTTCCCAGCAGGAATCGCTTGATCTTTTCGGCGCTCTCGATCAGGTCGAGGCAGAGCAGCCAGTCACGCGCCGTTTGCAGCAACAATGCGAAGTGACTCCGCAGCATTGACTATGCGCACGCCGCGGTAGGCTTTGAGGACGAGGAGATCCTTGTCGCCTGAGACGATCAGGTCGGCTCGCGCAGCAAGCGCACAGGCGATGACTGCATCGTCGTCCGGATCGCGCCCAACCGGCCGTCGAAGCCTGCGGGACTGAACGAACTGGGCGAGATCCTCGTACTCGGAGAGCAGCGTCTCGACGCTCTTGCCGGTAGCCTGGACGGCTCGGGCAAGCTTGCGTCGTGGAAGAACGCTGGCCAATTCGTCGAGAAGCGCGCGGCTGGAAAAGAAAGTGACCCCACCGGTCTCGATCGCCTCGAAGAGCCGATGAGGCGCCCCCCGCCACAGCAGCGCCGAGACTACGATGTTGGTGTCAGCGACGAGGCGAAACAACGCGGCGGCGGCGCGCGCGTCTCACCGCGTCGATTTCGGCTTGTATCGCGTCCCCGGTCATCCTGGGCACGCCGGCGGCGGCTACTCGTTCGGCATTCGCAAGGAAGTCACGCGCGGCGAGCCGACGCATCGCTTCTCGCAGCAAATCCTGGATTGCCTTGGTGCTGAGCAAGCCGGCCTTTCGCGCATCGCGCGCAAGGCGATCGGGCAGCGTTACCTTGAGTTCAGTCATTTTCCCGGTCCTCCCGGCGCGCCTGCCCGGGCATGGCTTCGATTTCGATATTGTACGTCCGAACGCCTGCCCATATTCCGGGTCGATCCAGGCAAGGTGGGTGTCTCGGTACCGGTACGCAAATTGGCCGGAGAGCCAATGGCCACGCGGACCCTTGGAACCAATTCCTATGGATTCGCGGCAGTGCCGAAACGATAACCTATGGCCGTCACGCCCCCGAACAGGCTCGCGTCGTGAGCGATCCGTTGCGTATCCGTCCCTGCAGCCGACGCAGCGGGCGGGCGCTTAGCGATTTGAATGCCAACGCTGGACGAATGCAGTCGCCGAGAAAATTCGATGCCGCATGGCGCGGTCTTGCTGTAAGAGCTTGTCACCCGTGACCAGCACGAGATCCTCCCGCGCCGCAAGCAGGTCCCACAAGTGCTGGTCACCGCGATCCGGTGCGTGAAAGGTGCGCACGGGTGCCAGCACGATCGCGTGCTGCGCGAGATCGACCAGGATCAGGTCCAGATCGCCGAGGCTCAGCCCGTGGGCCTTGCGCAACAACGGCCGTCCAAGCACGGACCGATACTCCGCCACAAGGGCATCGGAAAGAACGAACGGGAATACTGCTGACAGCATGCCGTCCAGCACACGGGCTACCGGAGAGGCCGCATTGGCCGTCAATAGCCCGGAGACCACGACGTTGGTGTCGACAATCGACGGCGGGGGCGGAGGCGGGGGCGGGGGCGAAGACGCGCGCACCGGATGGGTCAGCGCTTGCGGGCGGCTTTCACTTCTTTTGTGGCCAGCGCCAATGCCTGCGCCTCGGTCAGGCCGCTATTGCCGCGGGCACGCAGGACAAGGGCCCGGGCATCCGCGCGGCTCTTGATGCCGTAGAACTCCAGGCTTTCTTCGATCAGTTGCCCGATCGTCTTGTCCCGCTGGGCCGAGGCCTCCTTGAGGGCGCGATAACGACCGTCGGAGAGGGTGATTGTCAGTCGGCTCATCGAATCCTCGCGTATTGGTGCTTTAACACCAATATGCTAAAACATTCGAGCGCTGACCGCAAATCGAAAAAGATCGGCTACTCGCCTTTTGCGGTTGTCGAAGAACTCAGGCGCCTCGCATTGCGATGCCCACGGGGATCATGGACGAGTCAGGCGACACCGGGCACCGGCGCCCTCAGCTCGCGCCGATACCGGTTGAGTTCCTGCAGGGTCTTGATCGGCCGGCCGAAGAGCTTCGAGATATTGAGCAGGATCATGTCGACCACCTTCTTTTCCCACGCCTTGTCGAAATTGATCTGCTTGTCGAGCCAGTGCTCGAGCCATACCGGGTCGGGCAGCTTGGACTGCACCGTGTCGAGCGGGAACATTGCCTCGTTCACGTGCAGGTTGGTCGGGTGCAGCGGCTGGCTCGAGCGGCCCGCCGAGGCCATCAGCAGGCCGATCTTGGCGAATGCGGCCTTGACGCTGTTGTCCCCGCCGGCGAGCGCCTTCTTCATGTAGCGCAGGTAGGCCCCGCCGTGCCGCGCCTCATCGCGTGAAATGAGGTCGTAGATCTTCTTGATCACCGGTTCGGTGTGCCATTCGGCGGCGCAACGGTACCAGTGGTTGAGGCGGATCTCGCCGCAGAAATGCATCATCAGCGTCTCGAGCGGCGGCGCCGGGTCGAACTCGAAACGCACCGCGTGCAGTTCGGCCTCGGTCGGCACGAGATCGGGGCGAAAACGCTTGAGGTACTCGATCAGCGTGAGGGCGTGCTTCTGTTCCTCGAAAAACCAGATCGACATGAAGGCGGAGAAGTCGCTGTCCTCGCGGTTGTCGCGCAGGAACATCTCGGTGGCCGGCAGCGCCGCCCACTCGGTGATCGCGTTCATCTTGATGGTCAGCGCCTGCTCGTCGGACAACAGCGACGCATCGAACGACGCCCACGGCACGTCGTGGTCCAGGTTCCAGCGCACGCGCTCGAGGGCCTTGAACAGTTCGGGGTAAAGCATCTTTCCTGCCATGGTCATTCCTGGGCTGGGGAGTTCCCGACGGACGCTGCCCGCGCAGGGCCGCGTCGTGTCAAACGCTCGTCAAGTCCCATTCTACTCGCGGCCGGCATGCGCTCTCGGTGCGGTTCGCCACGCGCGGATGGCGGGGCCGATTGCGTCCAGCCCTCCGAAGATCGTGATGCCGGCAGGTACGCGGCGGGCCCGCGCCGCGCCGGCGCCCCCGCACCACAACGCAACTGCGGCTGGCAGCGCAGCGCGCAAATTTGCAAGCGCGTCGGCCAGTTGCGCCGGCGGGAAGTTGGCGCTGAACGAAAGTGCCACCACGTCGACCGCCTTGGCGCGCGCCGCGTCCACGACGTCAACGCCCGGTGTCTGCAACCCGAGCGGCACGCACTCGGCGCCCTCGAGCACCAGCACGGCCTCGGCCATCAGCATGCCCAAGGCGTGCTGCTCCGAGGGCAGCGTCGTGAGCAACACGCGCGGGCTGCCGCCGGAGCCCTTGGCGCGCGCAATCGCGCCGAGCAGGAGGCCCTGCAGCACCTCGGTGAACATGTGCTCCTCGAAAACGCGCAGCTGGCCCCGCATCCAGGCATCGCCGACCAGTTGCGCGAGCGGCGCGGCGGTATCGGTGATGAATCGGTACATGCCCTCGCGCATGAGCGACTGGTCCAGTTCCCGGCGCAGCTCGGCGGTCTGGTGGGTCCTGAGCAGGTACAGCGCGAGATCCTGCGGCGCCGTGCGCGCGGGCGCCGGGTCGCGCGCAGTCATCGCGCACAACTGCTCATACGGGAGCGGGAGGATCTTGCCGGGCCGCATCCCGGCATCGAGCAGCCGCCTGACCATCTTCAGCTTGTCGATGTCCGCATCCGAATACACCCGCTCGCCGTAGGTATTGCGTGAGGGGGTGGGAAACCCGTAACGCCGCTCCCAGACCCGCAGTTGGTCCTTCGAAATCCCGGTTTCCCGCTCCGCTTCGGTGATCGCGGTTAATTTTTCTGGCATGGGCAAGATTAACGTTGTCTAGGACAAATTGTTGACAAGGAGCGAATTAAGCGCAATTATGCGCACTTATACATATTTTGTCCAAGACAACTTAAAGAAAACTTGATTGAGGCCGACACCCCTCCAGTTCGAGGACCGGTCCGTAGCGCGGGGAAGTCCTCCCGTCCAACCAAACCACAAGGCACCCCATGCGTATCGCGATCGTAGGTTCGGGCATTGCCGGGTTGACCACCGCGTGGCTGCTTTCGCGCGCGCACGAGGTGACCCTGTTCGAGGCCGCGGACTCCCTCGGCGGTCACACCCATACCGTGGATGTCACGCTCGAAGGCCGCACGCATGGGGTGGACACGGGCTTCCTGGTATTCAACCGCGAGACCTATCCGAACTTCCTGCCCCTGCTTTCGTGGCTGGGCGTGCCGGTGGCCCCCAGCGAGATGACTTTCAGCCTTGCGATCGCGGAGCCCTCGATCGAATGGTCCGGCACCAGCCTCGGCAGCCTGTTCGCGCAGCGCTCCAACCTGTTGCGGCCGGGGTTCCTGCGCATGCTCAGGGACGTGCTGCGCTTCAACCGCGAAGCCACCGCGTGGGCGGCGCGGCACGCGTCCGCGGCGGCGTCCGACGCACCCGCCATCGCGACAACCCGCGTGATCTCGCTCGGCGCGTTCCTCGCCGAAGGCCGCTACAGCACCGAGTTCCGCGACTGGTACCTGCTGCCGATGGCCGCCGCGATCTGGTCGTGCCCGACCCAGGCGATGCTCGAATTCCCATTCGCCTCGTTTGCCGGCTTCTTCCGCAACCACGGCCTGCTCAGGCTCGCCGATCGTCCGCAGTGGTACACGGTGCCCGGCGGGGCGCGCCAGTACGTGGGCAAGCTCGCGCGCGCCCTGCCCGACGTGCGCCTGTCGACGCCGGTGACCGCGGTGCGGCGCACCGCGCGCGGGGTCGAGGTCATGAGCACCGCGCGCCGCCCCGTCGAGCGCACGCAGAGCGAGCATTTCGACGCGCTGGTGCTGGGCTGCCACAGCGACCAGGCGCTGCGCATCCTCGGCGCCGGCGCGACGGATGCGGAGCGCTCCGTGCTTGAGGCGATCCCCTACCAGGCGAATCGCGCGGTGCTGCACACCGATGCGTCGCTGCTGCCGGCCAACCGGCGCGTGTGGTCGGCCTGGAACTATTCCGCCGGCCGCGACACGCCCGCCGGGCGGCCCACCAGCGTGCATTACCTCATCAACCGCCTGCAGCCCCTGCCCTTCACGCAACCGGTGATCGTGTCGCTCAACCCATTCCGCGAGCCGCGCGCCGGAACGGTCATCGGCGAGTACGACTACGAGCATCCGGTGTTCGCCGCCGGCTCGGACGCCGCGCAAGCGCGCCTGCCCGCCATCCAGGGCACCCATCGAACGTGGTACTGCGGCGCGTGGACGCGGCACGGCTTCCACGAGGACGGGCTGGTTTCCGCCCTCGACGTGGCGCGCCGCTTCGGGGTGGGCGCGCCGTGGGCGGCCTCCGACCTGCCGGTTCCGCTGGCATGGGCAGCATGAGCAAGCGCGCGGGAGCGTCCGCTGCCGCAGCCGAAATCCTCAGCGGCAGCGTGATGCATTCGCGCCTGCGCCCGGTCGCGCACCGTTTCGCGTACCGCGTATTTTTCCTGCGGCTCAGGCTCTCCGCGCTCGATGCGTCCGGCAACGCGCTGTTCTCGATCAACCGCTTCAACCTGGCGAGCTTTCATTTCCGCGATCACGGCGCGCGCGACGGCACCCATCCCCTGGTGTGGATCCGCGCGCTGCTTGCGCGTGAAGGGGTGACGGGCCTCGAGGACGGCGAGGTCTGGCTGCAATGCTTCCCGCGCGTGCTGGGCTACGTCTTCAACCCGGTGAGCTTCTGGTTCTGCCACGACCGCGGCGGGCGGCTGCGGGCGGTCCTCGCCGAGGTCTGCAACACCTTCGGCGAGCGGCATGCCTACCTGCTTGCCCACCCCGACGCCCGGCCGATCGAAGACGCCGACACGCTCGACGCCCGCAAGGCTTTCCATGTCTCGCCGTTCCTGGCCGTCGCGGGCAGCTATGCCTTCCGGTTTTTCCACACCGGGGGCGTGCGCGTGTCGCGCATCGATTACCGCGACGAATCCGGACCGCTGCTCCTCACCAGCATCACGGGGCGGGCCGCAACGCTGAACGCGTCGCGCCTCGCGCTCGCCTTTGCGGCCCACCCCTTCATGACGCTGGGCGTGATGCTGCGCATCCACTGGCAGGCGCTGCGCCTGTGGGCCAAGCGCGTGCCGGTGTTTGCCAAACCTTCTCCCCCTAGCCGAAAGCTGACCCGATGACTCCCACCTCAACCTCGCTTTACTCCCGCCGCCCTGCGCCCGCGCGCACCGCCAGCCTGCCATTCGCCGCGCGCCTCACGCTGCGCTTTCTCGAGCGCCTCGCCAGCGGACGCCTGCACGTCGAACTGCCTTCGGGTGCGCGGTTCACCTTCGGCCCCGGCGGGCCGGAAGCCGCGATCGCATTCCGCGACTGGCGCGCCTTCGGGCGCCTGCTGCGTGGCGGGGATATCGGCTTCGCAGAAGCCTACCTCGACCGGCAATGGGATACGCCCGACCTGACCGCGCTGCTTGCGCTGCTCGCGGCGAACCGCGCGGCGCTGGACGCCCCGTTGTACGGCAGCGTCGCCGGACGCCTGCTGCATCGCCTCATGCACGCGCTGCGCCGGAACACGCGCGCCGGCAGCCGCCGCAACATCGCCGCGCACTACGACCTGGGCAACGATTTCTATTCGCTCTGGCTTGATCCGGGCATGACCTATTCGAGCGCGTTGTACGACGCCCACGCCGGCGCGCCAGCGCGATCGCTCCAGTCGGCGCAGCACGCCAAGTACCAGCGCATCCTCGATCGCATCGCGCCCGCGCCCGGTTCACGCATCCTCGAGATCGGCTGCGGCTGGGGCGGGTTCGCGGAGCTCGCCGCGGGCGAAGGCTGCCATGTGACCGGCCTCACGCTGTCGCGCGAGCAGCTCGAATTCGCGCGCGAGCGGCTCGCGGTGGCGGGCCACGGCAAACGGGCGGCGATCGAGTTTCGCGACTACCGCGACGAAGCGGGCCAGTACGACGCGGTGGTGTCGATCGAAATGTTCGAGGCGGTGGGCGAACGCTGGTGGCCGGCGTATTTCGCCACCCTCGCTGCGGCCCTGCGCCCGGGCGGGCGGGCGGTGATCCAGGCGATCACCATCGCCGACGAACTGTTCGCGCGCTATCGCAAGGGCAGCGACTTCATCCAGCAGTACATTTTCCCCGGCGGCATGCTCGCCAGCCCGGCGCGGATTCGCGCGCTTGCGCTCGAGGCGGGCTTCGGCATCGAGGACGAGTTCAGTTTCGGGCCGGACTACGCGCGCACCCTGGCCGCCTGGCGCGAGAATTTCGCCGCCAATGACGAAGCGCTCCGGGCGCTGGGCTTCGACCGGCGCTTCGTGCGCCTGTGGGAGTTCTACTTCGCCTACTGCCGCGCGGGATTCACCAGCGGCTCGACCGACGTCATGCACTTCACGCTGGTAAAGCGGTGAGGCGCACGGGCGCGCTGCTGTTGGCCGCCGTCCTTGCCTGCCCGTTGCATGCGCAGGACGCGTTGCCTGCGCGGGACGCGTTGCCCGCGCGACTGGTGGCGGACGTACCGGGCCTCAGGCCGCTGGGCGCGGGCGCGTTCCGCTGGTTCGGCCTGGAAATCTACACGGCGACGCTGTGGACGCGTGGCGTCGCGCCCGACCCTGCGCAACCTTTTGCGTTGTCGCTGCGTTACGCGCGCAGCATCAAAGGCGCCGCGATCGCGGCGCGCTCGGCCGAGGAGATCATCAAACTTGGCCTTGGCAGCGCCGGCGAACTGCGCGAATGGGAGCGCGCCATGGTGGGCCTGTTCCCCGACGTCTCCGAAGGCATGACGCTCACCGGGCAGAACGTGCCGGGCGGCGGCGCGCGCTTCTACCAGGACGGGCGCCTGCTCGGCGAGATCGGCGGACCGGCGTTTGCGCGCGCCTTTTTCGCCATCTGGCTCGATCCGCAGACGAGCGCGCCGCGACTGCGTGCCGCGCTGCTGTCGCAATGACGGGCGCAGCACTTCCGCCAGCCGCGCTGGGCACCGGCGCACTGGCAGCCTACGGCGTACTCGCCCTGCCGTTGGCGAGCGCAGCGCTGCCGGTATACGTGCACCTGCCCAACCTGTACGGCGGGGCGCTCGGGATGAACCTCGCGCTGCTGGGCGCGATCCTGCTCACCGCGCGCCTGGCCGACGCGGTCATCGACCCGCTGCTCGGCGCGCTCAACGACCACCTGCAGCGACCGCGGCTCGCCATCACGGTCGGCATGCTGCTGCTCACGGCCGGCGTGCTCATGGCATTCAATCCGCCGCGCGACGGTGCCTCGCTCAGCGCCTGGTCAGGCGCGTCCCCCGGTGCCTGGCTCGCGGCGGCCCTTGTGCCGCTCTACCTGGGGTACTCGATGGTGTCGGTGAGCTACGTGGCCTGGGGCGCGCTGCTCGGCGCGAGCCCGCATGAAAGGACGCGCGTCACCACCTGGCGCGAAGGCTTCGGCATCGCCGGCGTGATCCTTGCGAGCGTGCTGCCGCAGGCTCTCGCGCCCGACGCCGCCGGCGGGCTCGCGCGATTCAGCGCCGTGCTCGTCCCGGTTGCGGTGCTTGCCCTGCTGGCGTTGCTCGCCGCTGCGCCCCGGCCGGCCGCGCCGGTCCACCGCCCACCGGTCGAATGGAAGGCGATGCTGGCCCCGCTTTCCAATCCTCGCTTCCGGCGCCTGTTCGCGGTGTTCGTGCTGAACGGCATCGCAAGCGCGCTGCCGGCCACCCTCGTGCTGTTCTTCGTGGCCGATGTGCTGCAGGCGCCGCAGGCCGCGGGCTTGTTTCTAGCCCTGTACTTCGCCGCCGGCGCGGCCAGCCTGCCTCTCTGGCTCGCCCTTTCGCGCCGGATCGGCAAGGCCGCGGCATGGTTCGCTTCAATGCTGCTGGCGACCATGGCCTTCAGCGGCGCGTTCCTGCTGGGCGCCGGCGACATCGCCGGGTTCGCCGCGATCTGCGCGCTGTCCGGGCTCGCACTCGGCGCCGACCTCGCCCTGCCGCCCGCCATGCTTGCGGACACGATGCGCGCCGCGGGCGAGGAGTCGCGCGCCGGTGCGTATGCCGGGCTGTGGACCTTCGCCACCAAGCTCAACCTCGCCCTGGCCGCCGGGCTCGCGCTGCCCCTGCTGGCGCTGTCGGGTTACGTACCCGGCGATCCCGCCACCGTCCGTCCCCTCGCCTACGCCTACGGCCCGCTGGCCTGCGTGTTCAAGCTGATGGCCGCGTACGCACTGTGGCCCGCATGCGGGCTGCGCCCCACACCAGAAGGAGTCCGCACATGAAACGCAACATGGCCACCACGCTTGCCCTCATCGCCCTCACCCTGCTCGTCGCCGGCTGCAGTTCCGTGTCACCGGCCATGTACGCGCAGGAAAAGCCCGTGCTCGACCTGTACCGGTATTTCGACGGTACCGTCGACGGATGGGGACAGTTCACCGATCGCTCCGGCCGGGTGGTGCGCCGGTTCGTGGTCGAAGTGCGCGGCACGGTGGCGGGCGAGCGGCTCACCCTGGAAGAAGACTTCCGCTACTCAGATGGGAGCGTCTCCAAGCGCACGTGGAATGTGGTTCGCACCGGCCCCGCCACCTTCACAGGCACCGCGGGTGACGTGGTCGGCACCGCGCGCGGGGAAGCGGCCGGCAACGCACTGCGCTGGACCTACGTTCTCGCGCTCGATGTCGACGGGCGCACCTACCATGTGGACTTCGACGACTGGATGTACCTGCAGGATGGGGTCGTAATGCTCAACCGTTCGCGCATGAGCAAGTTCGGCATTAGCCTGGGCGAACTCACGCTGGCTTTCAGGAAGCGCCCCTGATGCGACTTTTCGCCCCGCTCAATCCGCCCATCGCATCCTTCGCCGGGCGGCGCATCTGGCTGGTCGGCGCCTCCACCGGCATCGGGGCGGCCACCGCCGAGCTGCTCCTTGCCCAGGGCGCCATCGTCGCGGTCTCGGCGCGCTCGGCCGACAAGCTGCAGGCGTCCTTCGGCGACCGCGCAGTGGTGCTCCCGCTTGATGCCACCGACGCCGCGGCCACCCATGCCGCAGCCCAGCAGCTGCGCGCGCTGTGGGGCCGCATCGACCTCGTGCTTGCGGTGGCGGGTACTTACAAGGAGATGCGCGCATCCGAGCTCAACCTGCCCGAGGCGCAGCGCATCGTCGAGGTCAACCTCGCGGCCACACTCAACGTATTCGCCGCGGTGCAGCCGGTGCTCACCGAACAGCGCGCCGGTGGTTTCGCCATCGTGGCCAGCGTGGCCGGCTACGGCGGCCTGCCCAACAGCGTGGCCTATGGCGCGAGCAAGGCCGCCTGCATCAACCTCGCCGAGTCGCTCTACCTCGACCTGCGCAAGTTCGGCATCGCCGTTTACCTCATCACGCCAGGCTTCGTGGACACGCCACTGACCGCGAACAACGCGTTCCCGATGCCGTTCATCGTGAGCGCCGGGGAGGCCGCCTCCAGCATCGTCGCGGGCCTTGCGCGCGGCGATTTCGAGATCCACTTCCCGCGCACTTTCACGCGCATCCTCAAGATCCTCAACCTGCTGCCGTACCGACTGTACTTCTGGTGCGTACGCCGATTTACCGGACTGTGAGCCCCGCATGAAAGACCTCGACCGCCTGGTTGCCTTCTACGAAAACCTGTCGCCCGAGGGCGTGCGCCACATCGGCGCGTTCTACGCCGCTGACGCGTACTTCAAGGATCCCTTCAACGAGGTGCGTGGCGTGGACAAGGTCCAGCGCGTCTTCGCCCACATGTTCAGGCAGGTGGCCGAGCCGCGCTTTCGCATCACCGAGCGCGTGAACGCCGCCAACGGCGCTGTCCTGATGTGGGATTTCACATTCCGGTTCAGTTCGGGCGGGGAGATGCAGACGATCCGCGGCGCCAGCCACCTGCGGTTCGACGAGCACGGCAAAGTCGCGTACCACTGCGACTACTGGGACGCCGCAGGCGAGCTTTACGCCAGGGTCCCCCTGCTCGGCGGGCTCATGCGCATGGCGCGGCGAAAACTGTCGGCCGGGGCCTGAACGCACGCGCGGCGCGCCTCGAGCGAACCCGGACCATGGCAGGATATCCCCCTGCGAGCCAATGTTGGCGCGGGGGAAGGCCGAAAATTGGCAGTATTAGAAGTCCGACCCAATGAGGTCGAGGCGGTCGGTAACGATGCAGTCGACGCCCCAGCCGAAGAGCTTGCGCGCCTCGGCGAGGTCGTTCACGGTCCAGCAAAGCACCGCATAGCCGGCGGCGTGGATGGCAGCGGCAAGCGGTTCGGTGAGCTCGCTGTACTTGCAGTGCAGCGCGACGCACTCGAGCTTTTCCATGCGGGCGTGCCAGTCGGCCGGGATGCGGCTCACGAGCAGGCCGCGCGGCAGCGCCGGCGCGACTTCCTTTGCGGCGGCGAGGGCTTCGGGCGAGAACGACGACAGCACCGGCGGCAGCTCGGCGCCGCGCCACAGGTCGAGCGCCCACTGCCCCACCGCGCGGCCGGTCTGCGCCTCATACCCCTTGGCCGGCTTGATCTCGACGTTGGCCCACAGGCCAAGCTCGCGGCACAGGTTGGCGGCCGCCACGAAAGTAGGCACCTTCTCGCCGCGGAACGCTTCGCTGTGCCAGGCGCCGGCGTCGAAAGCCTCGATGTCCGCGTAAGCCATGAGCGGCACGCTGCCCCTGCCCGAGGTGGTGCGCTCGAAAGTCTCGTCATGGATGAGCACCGGCGTGCCGCCGCCGGCCAGCATCACGTCGAACTCGACACCGCGAAAGCCGAGCGACGCGCCGTGACGCAGGGCACCGAGCGTGTTCTCCGGCGCGAGCGTGCCGCCACCGCGGTGCGCGACCACGCGTGGGTAGGGCCAGCGGGACGCTGCGGCAGTCATGCGGCGCCTAGCGCAGCACGAGGCCGCGCGCTTCGATCACCTTGCGCGCGAGGTCGGGCCGGTCGGTGATGAGGCCGTCGACGCCGTAGCCCAGCATCTTGTCCATGACCGCGGGATCGTTCACCGTCCATGCCAGCACCTTGATGCCGAGCGACTGGGCTTCCTTCACGCCCTGCGCATCGAGATCACCGAAATAGGCTGACCAGAAGTTGCCGCCGGCGGCCTTGATCATGCGCGGCACCGAGCCATGTTCGCGGTACTGGAAGCCCGCCGTCCACGCCGACGGGCCCGCCTGGTTGGCGCCGATATTGTCGAAGCGCCGCTGGATGGTGAGGTACACGGTGGGAATCTCGGGGGCGATCTTCTGCACCACCTGCAGCGTGCGCCAGTCGAACGACAGGATCTGCGAGCGCCCCGCCATGCCGGCCTTGCGGATCTCCTCCACCACCGCGCGGGCAAAAGGCTCGGGCGCGACCGTCTCATGCGGCTTTTCGGGGTTGACCTTGGTTTCGATGGCGAAACGCACCGTGGAATTGCCTGAGCGCTTGACCATCTCGAACAGGTCCGCCAGGCGCGGGATGCGCGTGCCGTCGACGGCCTGCTGCTCGGCGAACTGGCGCGCGTACTGCGTGCCGGGCTTGATCCGGCCCACGTCGTACGCCTGCAGCTCGGCCCAGGTGAGCGAATGGATCGGCGGGCCGGACTGCTCGAGGAAGCGCCCTGCGGCATCGCGCGTGATGTCGGCGTTGAGCAGCGGGTCGTGGCTGATCACCAGCACCCCGTCCTTGGTGATCGCGATATCCAGTTCCAGCGTGGTGACGCCCAGTTCGAGCGCGCGCTGGAACGATGGCAGGGTGTTTTCGGGCAGCAGGCCCCGCGCGCCGCGATGGCCTTGCAGGTCCAGGGCGAGCGCCGGCCAGACCGCCACGGCCAGCAGGACCGCCAGCCAGCGCCTCATGGCCCGATGCGCTGGCCGCTGGCCGCGTCGAAGAAGTGTTCCTCGCCCGGATCGAAGCGCAGCGGCAGCCTGCCCTCGCTCACCACCGTCGCCGCCGGCAGGCGCACGATGATGCGCGCCCCGTTCACCACACCGTGCGCGAGCGTATCCGCGCCCAGCGGCTCGACGAGGGCGATATCGGCGTGCATCTTCGCGTCGCCCTCGGCGCAGGGCTCGAGGTGCTCGGGGCGCACCCCCTGCAATACGGCGCGGCCGTCGCGCTGGGCCGGGATGAGGTTCATGGGAGGCGAGCCGATGAACGAGGCGACAAACGTGGTGGCGGGCTTGGCGTACACATCGAGCGGCGCGCCGATCTGCTCGGCGCGCCCCGCGTTCATGACGATCATGCGATGCGCGAGCGTCATGGCCTCGATCTGGTCGTGGGTCACGTACAGGCTGGTGGTGGACAGGCGCCGGTGCAACGCCTGCAGTTCCGCGCGCATCTGCACACGCAGCTTGGCATCCAGATTCGACAGCGGCTCGTCGAACAGGAACACCGCGGGCTCGCGCACGATGGCGCGCCCCATGGCCACGCGCTGGCGCTGCCCGCCCGAGAGCTGGCGCGGACGGCGGTCGAGCAATTGCGACAGTTCGAGGATTTCGGCGGCGCGCTGCACGCGCGTCTCGATGTCGCCCGGCGGCAGGCCGCGGATCTTCAGCCCATAGGCCATGTTCTGGCGCACCGACATGTGCGGGTAGAGCGCGTAGTTCTGGAACACCATCGCGATGTCGCGATCTTTGGGCTCGAGGTTGTTGACAACGCGCTCGCCGATGGCGATCTCACCGCCCGTAATCACTTCCAGCCCGGCCACCATGCGCAGCAGCGTGCTCTTGCCGCAGCCCGAGGGCCCGAGGATGACCACGAACTCGCCATCCTCAATATCCATCGACACGCCGTGGATCACCTCAAGCTCGCCGTAGCTCTTGCGCACGTCGCGCAGATGTACTTTCGCCATTATTTCTCGGTCTCCACGAGGCCTTTCACGAACCACTTCTGCATGAGCACCACCACCAGCGCCGGCGGCAGCAGCGCGAGGATCGCGGTGGCCATGACGAGGTTCCACTCGTTGGCCGCGTCGCTGCCGACGATCATGCGCTTGATGCCGATGACGGTGGTGTACATCGATTCGTCGGTGGTGATGAGCAGCGGCCACAGGTACTGGTTCCACCCGTAGATGAACTGGATCACGAACAGCGCCGCGATGCTGGTCTTCGACAGCGGCAGCACCACGTCGAAGAAGAACCGCATCGGCCCTGCGCCGTCGATGCGCGCGGCTTCGGCCAGCTCGTCGGGAATGGTGAGGAAGAACTGGCGAAACAGGAACGTGGCCGTCGCCGAGGCGATCAGCGGGATGGTGAGCCCGGCGTAGGTGTTAAGCATGCCCAGGTCGGCCACCACCTGGAAGGTCGGGATGATGCGCACCTCCACCGGCAGCATGAGGGTGACGAAGATCATCCAGAAAAAGAAATTGCGGCCGGGGAAGCGGAAATACACGATCGCGAAAGACGCGATGATCGAGATCGCGATCTTGCCCACCGCGATGACGAGCGCCATGATGAGGCTGTTGACCATCATCGTGGCCACCGGCGCAGCCGACCCCTTGTTCGAGCCCGCGATGAGCACCTGCGAATAGTTGGCGATGAGCTGGTCGCCGGGCAGGAGTCGCATCGGCACCGCGAGGATCTGCTCCAGGGTCAGCGTCGAGGCGACGAAGGTCACGTACAGCGGGAACGCGACCGCGATCACGCCGAGCACCAGCACGGCGTGGGAGAAGAACGTAAGCAGGGGGCGGTTTTCTACCATAGCGTGCTCAGTAGTTGACCTTGCGCTCGACGAAGCGGAACTGCGCCACCGTCAGCGCGATCACGATGAACATGAGCACCACCGACTGCGCCGAGGACCCACCGATGTCGGCCGACTTCACCCCGTCGTGGTAGACCTTGTAGACGAGGATCTGGGTGGACTGCGCGGGCCCGCCCTGGGTGGTGGCGTCGATCACGCCGAAGGTGCTGAAAAATGCGTACACGATGTTGACCACCAGCAGGAAGAACGTGGTGGGCGAGAGCAACGGGAACACGATGGTCCAGAAGCGGCGCATCGGGCCTGCGCCATCGATGGCGGCGGCCTCGATGAGCGATTTCGGGATCGATTGCAGGCCGGCGAGGAAGAACAGGAAGTTGTAGCTGAGCTGGTTCCACACCGAGGCGATCACCACCAGCAGCATCGCCTGGTCGCCATTGATGATCCAGTTCCAGTCGATGCCCATGCCCTTGAGCACGTAGGTGATGATGCCGATCGAGGGCGCGAACAGGAAAGACCACAGCACGCCTGCGATAGCCGGGGCCACCGCATAGGGCCAGATCAGGAGCGACTTGTAGGCGAGCGCCCCGCGCAGCACCCGGTCGGCCATGGTTGCAAGCACGAGCGAGATCGCCAGGCCGAACCCCGCCACCAGCAGGCTGAACACCGCGGTGACCTTGAACGAGGCAAGGTAGTGCGGATCGCGGAACAGCTCGACGAAATTCTGCAATCCTACGAACTCGGTCTTCAGGCCGAAGGCGTCCTGCAACTGGAACGAGAACCACACCGCCTGGAAAGCCGGCCAGAAGAAGAACACCACCGTCACCGCAATCTGCGGCGCGAGCAGCGCATACGGCAGCCACGGCGAGCGGAATACGACGCGCTTTTCCATCTAAGCCCGCTCGGTGTCTACGGTGTTCGGGGGGAGGATCTGAAGGAGGGGGGCAGAGCCCCTCTCCTTTCAAGACCTCCTATTTGTTGGCCGCCTGGAATTTACGCAGGATCTCGTTGCCGCGGCGCACCGCGTCGTCGAGCGCCGCTTTGGCTTCCTTCTTGCCCGAGAACACATTCTCGAGTTCTTCCTCGATGACTTCGCGGCCCTGCACGAAGTTACCGAAGCGCAGGCCCTTCGAATTGGCCGTTGGCGGCTTGTTGGTGAGTTCCTTCACCGCCATGTCGGCGCCAGGGTTCTTGTCGTAGAACCCTGACTTGCGCGTCATGTCGTAGGCGGCCATCGTGATCGGCACGTAGCCGGTGGCGGTGTGCCATCCCATCTGGATCTCCGGCTGCGACAGGAACGCGAGGAACTTGGCCACCCCTTTGTACTCGGCCGGCTTCTTGCCGCCCATGACCCACAGCGAGGCGCCGCCGATGATCGAGTTCTGCGGCGCGGCCTTCACGTCGTCGTGATACGGGATGAAGTTGACCGACCAATCGAACTTGGCCGCCTTCTTGATGCCGGCCTGCGCGCCCGCGCTGCCGCTGAACATGGCGCACTCGCCGCTCGAGAACTTGGCGTCGCCCTGGTTGGTGCGGCCGGCGTAGGTGAACCAGCCCTTCTTGGCGAAATCGCCGAGCATGGCGATGTGGCGCACGTGCAGCGGCGAATTGATCGTGAACACCGCGTCGGTGCCGCCCATGCCGTTCTGCTTGGTGCCGATGGGCACGTCATGCCAGGCGCTGAAGTTCTCGATGTGCATCCACGACGGCCAGCTGGTGGTGTACACGCATTGCTGGCCGGAGGCCTTGAGCTTGCCCGCCATGACGGCGAACTCTTTCCACGTCTTCGGTGAGTGCTCGGGATCGAGGCCGGCCTTCTTGAACGCGTCCTTGTTGACGTAGAACAGCACCGTCGAGCTGTTGAACGGGAACGACAGCATGTTGCCCTTGCTGTCGGTGTAGTAGCCGGCCACCGCAGGCAGGTAAGCCTTCGCGTTGAACGGCTCCTTGGCGTCGGCCATGACCTTGGCCACCGGCACGATCGCCCCCTTGGCGCCCATCATCGTCGCGGTGCCGACTTCGAAGACCTGCAGCAGGTTCGGTGCCCCGCCCGCGCGGAACGCGGCGATCGCCGCGGTCATCGACTCCGGATAAGACCCCTTGTAGACCGCGTTGACCTTGTACTCTTTCTGGCTCGCGTTGAACTTGGTCGCAAGTTCACTGGTCCTCTCTCCCAGGGCACCGCCCATCGAATGCCAGAACTGGATCTCGGTCTGGGCCTGCGCGCCACCGGCTGCGAACAGGCTGGCGGCCGCGAGTGCGGCGGCTAGTTTGTTGATGCTCATCGGGTTCTCCTCGTTGATGGTTGTGCGGCGGCGAGTCTGTGCGCGCCTTGTTGCAGTAATGTTACGGCGGAAATAGTACCCATTTATTTCTTCCTGGGGGCCTCGGTGTGGCCCTTGGCGGCCTTTTTCGCCGGGGCAGGCGCAGAATGCCGCGCCCCGCCCACCCGGTTGGCTGCCTCGAACTTGCGCAGCACGACGTTGCCGCGCTCCACCGCCGAATCGAGCCCCTGCTTGGCGGAGATTTTGAGCGCCCACACCTGCTCCAGCTCTTCGTCGATGATGGCGCGGATCTGCGCGAAATCGCCCAGCCGGATGCCCTTGGTGTCGTTAGTCGGGTTCTTGAGCAGGAGCTGGCGGATGGCGATCTCCTGGCCCGGGTTCTTGTCGTAGAACCCCTGCTTCTTGGTCAGCTCGTAGGCCGCCACCGTGGTGGGCACATAGCCGGTCTTCTGGTGCCACTCGGCCTGCACTTCGGGCTTGGAGAGGTAGGCGAGGAATTTCGCGGCACCTGAGTACTCGGGCTTCTTGTGGCCGCCCATGACCCACAGGCCGCCGCCGCCGATCAAGGTGTTCTGCGGCGCGCCTTTGACGTCGTCGTAGTAGGGCAACTGGGCCACGCCGAAATCGAACTTGGCCGCCGCGCGCAGCTCGGCGTAGGTGGAGGACGAAGCCGTAAGAATGCCGCAGGCCCCGGCGGTGAAGCGCGCCTCGGCCTCATCGCGGCGGCCTGTATAGGTGAAGTACTCGGCCTTGATCCACGAGGCGAGCGTGGCGATGTGGCGCATCATGAGGTGGGTGTTGAACGCGAGCTTCGCCTCCGCCCCGCCCATGCCGTTGTCCTTGGTGGCGAACTCCTGGTTGTGCCAGGCGCTGGCGTTCTCGAGGTGCACCCACGACTGCCACGAAGTCACGTAGCCGCAGGGGAGCTGGGCCACGTCCTTGAGCGCGGCGATGGTCGGCACCATCTCGTACCAGGTGAGTGGGGGCTTGTCGGGGTCGAGCTTGGCCGCGCGGAAGGCATCCTTGTTGTAGAACATCACCGGGGTGGAGGTATTGAACGGCAGCGCTTCGAGCCGGCCCTGGCGGTCGGAGAAATAGCTGGCCACCGCGGGCACGAAGGCCTTGGTGTCGAGGCGCTCGCCGGCTTCGGCCATCACCTGCCACACCGGCCGCACCGCATGGTGCGCAGCCATCATGTTGGCCGTGCCGAGCTCATAGACCTGCACGATCTGGGGGGCATCGCCGGCGCGGAACGCATTGATGGCCGCGGCCATGGTCGTTTCGTAGGCGCCTTTATAGGTGGCGGTGACGACGTAATCTTTCTGCGAATCGTTGAAGCGCTTGGTGACCGCTTGGACCTCTTCGCCGAGCGGGCCGGACATCGCGTGCCAGAACTGGATTTGGGTGGGGGCCGCATGGACTGCGGCGCTGAAGGACAGGGCAAGGCCAAGAAAAATGGAACGCAAAAGGGATACCTCCGGGCAAAAGCGCGCCGCAGTATAGCCCGCCCCGGGAGGCCGCCGGATGGCGCTATGATTCACGCATGAAAACCACCAACAGCAAGCCCGGCGCCGATCGCAGCGACAGCGCCGACACCCAGACTGCGGACACCCTGAGCGCGGCCCAGTTGTGCGCCGCTTATGCGAGCCGGCGCCTGTCGCCGGTCGAGGTGACGCGCGCGGCCCTGCAGAGGATCGAGCGCTGGGAGCCTGCGCTGAACGCGATGTACATCGTGCGCAGCGAGGCGGCCCTCGAAGCCGCCACCGCGTCCGAGGCGCGCTGGAAACAAGGCGCGCCGCTTTCGGCCATCGACGGCGTACCGATCACGATCAAGGAAAACATCCTCACGCGCGGCGATCCGGCGCCCATCGGCACCGCGGCCAACCGTGGCACGGCGCCCGCGCAGGCCGACGCGCCGCCCGCGGCGCGCGTGCGCGAAGCCGGCTGCGTGATCCTCGGCAAGACCACCATGCCCGACTACGGCATGCTGTCTTCGGGGGTGTCGTCGATCCACGGCATTACGCGCAACCCGTGGCGGACCGATCGCAATACCTCAGGTTCGAGTTCGGGCGCGGGCGCCGCCGCCGCGGCGGGCTATGCGCCGCTGCACCTGGGCACCGACATCGGCGGCTCGGTGCGCCTGCCGGCCACCCATTGCGGCATCTTCGCGCTCAAGCCGAGCCTGGGCCGCGTGCCGGTCTACCCGCCGTTCCTCGGCCGGGTCACCGGCCCGATGACGCGCACGGTGCGCGACGCCGCGCTGCTCATGAACGTGCTCAGCCGGCCGGATGCGCGCGATTTCATGAACCTGCCTTACGAAGCCAGGGACTACACCGCCGGCCTCGACAGCCTCAGCCCCAAGGGCTTGCGTATCGGCTACCTGCCCGACATGAAGGCCGGCCTGCCGGTCAACGCAGAAGTCGCCGCCGCCGCCAAGGCGGCCGTTGCGGCGCTGGCGGGCGCCGGGGCGGTGGTCGAGGAAATGCACTCCTTCCTCAACGCGGAAATGCTCGACGGCATGACGCGCTTTTTCGAAGCCCGTTCCCACAACGATTTCCTCGGCCTGCCGCCCGAGCGCCAGCGCGAGGTGCACCCTTTCATCGCGCAGTGGTGCACATGGCGCGCCGGCGGGTTTTCCGGCCGCGACGTGGTGGCCGCCTTTGGCCAGGTGATGGCGATGCGCGAGGCGGCGGTCGCTGCGTGCGAGCGCTTCGATTTCGTCCTCTCGCCAACCTCGCCGATCCTGCCCTACGAGGCCGAATCCGCGAGCCCCGGCGACGACCCCCACAACGCGCTGCCCCACATCGCCTTCACCGTCCCGTACAACATGTCAGAGCAGCCCGCCGCCTCGGTCAACTGGTGCGCCAGCGCCGACGGGCTGCCGATCGGCGTGCAGGTCGCCGGCCGTCGCTTCGACGATGCCGGCGTGCTGCGCATGGCGCGGCTCCTCGAGGAACTCAGGCCGGCGCAGTTGGCGTGGCCGCAGCCGCAATGACCGGGCGCAAGCGGCGCCCCGCACTCGGACTCGGACTCGCACTTGCGTTGACGCTGGCCGCCGCGGCGGGCGGCGCCTGGGCCGATAAGACGATCCGCATCGCCCCGCAGTCCAACCTCGCGGTCCTCGACCCGCACTGGACCACCGCGACGGTCACGCGCACCCACGGTTACATGATCTACGACACCCTGTTCGGCACCGATGCGCAAGGGAGAATCCAGCCGCAGATGGTGGACAAGTGGTCCTCGAGCCCCGACCACCTCACCTGGACGTTCACCCTGCGCCCGGGCCTTGAGTTCCACGACGGCGCGGCGGTGACGAGCGCCGACGTGATCGCTTCGCTTGCACGCTGGGCGCAGAAGGACACCCTCGGCCAGCGCCTGGCTGCCTCCACCGCACGGTGGGACACGGTCGACGCGCACACTTTCCGGCTGGTGCTCAAGGAGCCTTTCGGCCTCGTGCTCGAAGCGCTGGGCAAGCCCGGCGCCAACGTGCCGTTCATCCTGCCCAAGCGCGTGGCCGACACGCCGGTGGACCGGCAGATCGAGGACACCACCGGCAGCGGGCCCTATGTGTTCAAGCGCGACGAATGGAAGCCCGGCGCGCTGGCGGTCTATGCGCGCAACGCGAAATACAAACCCCGCACCGAGCCGCCTTCGGGCACCGCCGGCGGCAAGCGCGTGTTCGTCGACCGGGTCGAGTGGCTCATCCTGCGCGACGCTCAAACCCAGGTGAATGCGCTGCTCAAGGGCGAGATCGACCTTGTCGAGCAGCCGGCCCACGAGCACTACGCGGTCCTCCGCGCCGACAAGGGTGTCGAGATCGCCGACAACAAGTTCGGCGCGCAGGTGCTGCTGCGCTTCAACCACCTGCATCCGCCGTTCGACGACGTGCGCATCCGCCGCGCAGCGCTGGTGGCGCTGTCGCAGCCCGCGTTCCTCAAGGCGCAGTACGTCTCACCCGACCTGTACCGCACCTGCCTGTCGCTGTACCCGTGCGGCACGGCCTACGAAACCTCGAAAGGCATGGAAGGGCTCCTGCGTGGCGACATCAAGCGCGCGCGGGAAATGCTCAAGGAGGCCGGCTACAAGGGCCAGCCGGTGGTGATCCTGCAGCCCACCGACCTCGCCACCATCGCCAAGCTGCCGGTGGTGGCCGCCCAGCAATTGCGCATGGCCGGGTTCAAGATCGACCTCGTGCCGATGGACTGGCAGGCGGTCGTAGGGCGCCGCGCCAAGCGCGAGCCGCGCGCGCAGGGCGGCTGGAACATTTTCATGACCACCTTCAACGGCCTGGACGTGGCCAATCCGGCCGTGAACCCGGCCATGAACGCCTCGGGCGACAAGGCCTGGCCGGGCTGGCCCAACGACGCGGCGCTCGAGAAACTGCGCGCCGATTTCCTGCGCGCCATCACCGAGCCCGACAGGAAGCGCATCGCCGAAGCGGCGCAGGAGCGGGCGCTCGCCATCGGCACCCATGCCGTGCTGGGGGAGTACTTCCAGCCGGTGGCGCTGCGCAAGGACATCGCGGGCTACCTCAACGCGCCCGTCTACGTGTACTGGAACCTGGACCGGAAGTAACCGGTAAATACTGCCAGTTTTGTGCCAACCCCTGCGTGTCTATTAGCTTTCAGGGGGAAATACTGCCAAGCGGCTCGGTGAATTAAAGGCGTGCTACGCTCCGAACACCATGTCCTGAACATAACGCGCCGCAGCCAACCCGCCGCATGAGCCAGCTCCTCATCCAGCAATACCTCAACGAACTCGCGACGCTCAGGAAAGTATCGGGCACCACGCGGGAGAGTGTCGTGCGCGAGGCGTTCAAGGACCTGCTGAAGGGGATGGGCCGCGCGCACGACCTCACTTTCGTGCCCGAGTATGAGATCGAGTCGAAAACCAAGGAGCGCCGCTACGTCGACGGGGCCCTCCTCCACGAGCTGCGCGTGCCTTTCGGGTACTGGGAAGCCAAGGACGAGAAGGACGACCTCGATGCCGAGATCGAGACCAAGTTCAAGCGCGGCTATCCCCAGGACAACATCATCTTCGAGGACTCGCAGACCGCGGTGCTCATCCAGCACCGCGGCGAAGTCATGCGCTGCTCGGTCGATGACGTCGACCAACTGGAGAAGCTGCTCAAGCTGTTTTTCGGTCACGAACGCGCCGAGATCGCGGAGTTCAGGAAGGCCGTGGAGCAATTCAAGGCCGACCTGCCTGCGGTGTTGGGCGCGCTGCGCGAGATGATCGAGCGCGAGCACGCCGCCAACGCGGCTTTTCGCGAGGCTCAAACCGGGTTCCTCGCCCACGCGCAGGAGACGATTAACCCCAGCCTGGTGGAAGCCGACGTGCGCGAGATGCTGATCCAGCACGTGCTCACCGAGGAAATCTTCACCACCGTGTTTCCCGGCACGCCGTTCCACAAGGACAACAACGTCGCCCGTGAGCTTTACAAGCTGGAAGGCACCTTCTTTACCGGCAACACCAAGTTCAAGACACTCAAGGGCCTGGAGCCCTACTACGCTGCCATCCGGTCCGCCGCCGCGCAGATCGGCAGCCACCACGAAAAGCAGACCTTCCTGAAGGCGATCTACGAGAACTTCTACAAGGTCTACAACCGCAAGGCTGCCGACCGCCTTGGCGTGGTTTATACCCCCAACGAGATCGTCCGCTTCATGATCGAGAGCGCCGACTGGCTGTGCGAAAAGCACTTCGGGCGCAACCTCATCGACAAGGACGTGGAAATCCTCGACCCGGCCACGGGCACCGGCACCTTCATCTGCGAACTGCTGGAGCACTTCCGCGGCCAGCCGGCGAAGCTCCAGCACAAGTACCGGCGCGAACTGCACGCCAACGAAGTGGCGATCCTGCCGTACTACGTGGCCAACCTGAACATCGAGGCCACCTATGCCGCGATCATGGGCGAGTACGAGGAGTATCCGAGCCTGTGCTTCGTGGACACGCTCGACAACGTCGAGGGGCTGAGAAAGCACGCCGGGCACATCGACGACCTGTTCGGCGGGGTGTCGGAGGTGAACATCAAGCGCATCCGCGAGCAGAACTCACGGCGCATCAGCGTGGTGATCGGGAATCCGCCTTATAACGCCAACCAGCTCAACGAGAACGAGAACAACAAGAACCGCGAGTACCCGGAGATCGACAAGCGGATCAAGGAAACCTACATCGCGGCGAGCACGGCGCAGAAGACGAAGCTGTATGACATGTATGCGCGGTTCCTGCGATGGGCGAGCGACAGGGTGGATGAGAACGGGATCATCGCGTTCGTAAGCAACTCGTCGTTCATCGATAGCCGGACGTTTGATGGCTTCC
Source organism: Burkholderiales bacterium (assembly GCA_038319115.1). Taxonomy (GTDB): domain Bacteria; phylum Pseudomonadota; class Gammaproteobacteria; order Burkholderiales; family SG8-39; genus SZAS-79. The sequence continues at coordinate 30,394 of JBBQCV010000016.1, forward strand.
GAAAAACAGTGGCGAAAGAATTTAACGAGATTTGGATAGTTGATCTCAAGGGGAATGCGCGCACCAGCGGCGAACGTCGCCGACAAGAAGGCGGGAATATCTTCGACGATCAAATTCGAGTGGGCGTGGCCGTGTATTTCTTAGTTCGCAGAAAAGGAGCGAAGGGCTGTCGTATTTTTTACGAAGCCGCCCGTGACTTTGCGAAGGCCGATGAGAAGCGCGACTTCCTCGCAAGCAAGAGGATAAGCGAGCGAAAATTCGAAGATGTTCAGCCTGATGC
>JBBQCV010000017.1:0-30571 GCA_038319115.1 Burkholderiales bacterium
AAACCGCGGCCTGCGCTCGTCCTTCAAGTTGGCCTGGTCGATGACACAACGCATGTGCGCGTTGCCTACGGCACATCGAAGAAAACCGGCGACTTGCGTGCGGGCGAATTTCTGATCGCACCGAGCGAACCAGCGGCCTACTCCGCTTCAGGTCTCGCATATCCCACCAAGTTCGATCTCGGCCGGTCGATCGAACTACCGTACAGCGACGTGTGGTTCCGCGTTCCGTCCAAGGGGTTGCACGGCCAATCGCCCAAGCTTGGCGTCCTACATCCCAGCCTGATGCGCCGCGCACAGGCCGCGTTCCAGTCGACGAACAAGACTTTTCGTAGAGGTTGATACCTTGCCGCGCCGGCAGGGTAATTACTGCCATTTTTTTCACTTACCCATTGCCTGGAGCGGTTCTACAGACGAATTGCTGCCATTCGCCGTACCTAAGAGAACCTCCCGCAGTATTGCGACGGGTGGCCAGGAAGTGCATGGGCGAAATCTAGCGCGGAAGATCCGAAGTGCCCATCAAAAACTCATCCACCGCCCTGGCGCACTGCCTGCCTTCGCGGATCGCCCACACGACCAGCGACTGGCCGCGGCGCATGTCGCCGGCGGCGAATACCTTGGGCACGCTGGTGGCGTAGCAGCCCGCGCCGTCGGTGGTGGCCTTGGCGTTGCCGCGCGAATCCTTGTCGACGCCGAAGGCTTCCAGCATCGACTGCACGGGTGAAACGAAACCCATCGCCAGCAGCACGAGGTCGGCGGGCATGTCGAACTCCGAGCCCGGCACTTCCTGCATCTTGCCGTCCTTCCACTCGACCCGCGCCGCGACCAGTTTCCTGACCTTGCCGCCTTCGCCCTCGAGGCGCTTGGTGGCCACGGCCCAGTCGCGCTCGGCGCCCTCTTCGTGCGAAGACGACGTGCGCAGGCGCTGCGGCCAGTACGGCCACACCGGGTTCTTGTCCACGTCCGGTGGCATGGGCAGCAGCTCGAACTGGGTGATCGACGCGGCTTCGTGGCGGTTGGACGTCCCCACGCAGTCCGAGCCGGTGTCGCCGCCGCCGATGATGACCACGTGCTTGCCCGTGGCCCACAGGTCCTCCACACCGGTGTCGCCCGCCACGCGACGATTCTGCAGCGGCAGGAAATCCATGGCGAAATGCACGCCCTCGAGCTCGCGCCCGGGCACCGGCAGGTCGCGCGGATGCTCCGCGCCGCCGGCCAGCACGACGGCGTCGAACTCGGCCGTCACCGCGGCCGGGTCGAGCACTTTGGCGCCGCTGTTGCCGGCGCCCTCGGGGGACGGCCCGACGATGTGGTTGGTGCGGAACTCGACGCCCTCGGCCTGCATCTGCGCGATGCGGCGGTCGATGAGGCCCTTCTCCATCTTGAAATCGGGGATGCCATAGCGCAGCAGTCCGCCGATGCGGTCGTTCTTCTCGAACAGCACGACCGCGTGCCCGGCCCGCGCAAGCTGCTGCGCGGCGGACATCCCGGCGGGGCCGGAGCCGACCACCGCGATACGCTTGCCGGTCTGCGCTTTGGGCGGTTGCGGCGCGACCCAGCCTTCTTCCCAGCCGCGGTCGATGATGGCGTGCTCGATCGACTTGATGCCCACCGGGTCGTTGTTGATGCGCAGCGTGCAGGCCTCCTCGCACGGCGCCGGGCACACGCGCCCGGTGAACTCGGGGAAATTGTTGGTCGAGTGCAGGGTTTCGAGCGCGCGCAGCCAGTCGGCCTTGAATACCAGGTCGTTGAAGTCCGGGATGATGTTGTTGACCGGGCAGCCGCTCATGCAGAACGGGATGCCGCAGTCCATGCAGCGCGCGCCCTGCACCTTGGCCTCGGCCTCCGACAGGTGCACGACGAACTCGTGGTAGTGCTTGGTGCGCTCCTCGGGCGCTTCGGCCGCCTCGTGGAGGCGCTCGTATTCGAGGAATCCGGTGATTTTGCCCATCGTTGCCTGCTGTCGGACTGGTAGTGGGGGGAGGACGGGGGCGGCTCGCCCCCTGTGCCTTGCTAAGCGGCGGCCTTGTTGCCGGCCGCGGCCAACTCGCCGAGCGCACGGCGATATTCTTTCGGGTACACCTTCACGAAGCGCGCGCGATAGGCCGGCCAGTCCTCGAGGATCGCCTGCGCCCGGCGGCTGCCGGTGTAGCGCGCGTGGTTCTCGATCAGGCGCCGCAGCGCGACTTCGTCGGAGTCGCCCAGGTGCCACAGCTCCCGCGGGATCTTCGCCTGCTGCTCGGACTCGGTCAGCACCGGTTCGAGGTCGACCATCGCGGTGTTGCAGCGTTTTTCAAAATCGCCTTCCTCGTCGAGCACGTAGGCGATGCCGCCCGACATGCCGGCGGCGAAGTTGCGCCCGGTCGCGCCGAGCACGGCCACCGTGCCGCCGGTCATGTACTCGCAGCCGTGGTCGCCCACGCCCTCGACCACCGCCGCCGCGCCCGAATTGCGCACCGCGAAGCGCTCGCCGGCCACGCCGCGGAAATACGCTTCGCCCGCGAGGGCGCCGTACAGCGCGACGTTGCCTGTGATGATGTTCTCCAGCGGCTCGCCGCGGAACTTGGGCGAAGGCTGCACCGCGATGCGGCCGCCCGACAGGCCCTTGCCGCAGTAGTCGTTGGTGTCGCCGATGAGCTCGATGGAAATGCCCTTGGAGAGGAACGCGCCCAGGCTCTGGCCCGCCGACCCGGCAAAGCGGATGCTGATCGTGCCCTCGGGCAGGCCGTCGTGGCCGAACCGGCGCGCGATCTCCCCCGACAGCATTGTGCCGACCGTACGGTTGATGTTGCGGATCGGCATGTCGATGGAGACTTTTTCGCCGCGCTCGAGCGCCGGCTGCGAAAGCTCGAGCAGGCGATGGTCGAGCGCGCGCTCGAGGCCGTGGTCCTGCTTCTCGGTGTTGTAGCGCGCGACCTCGGCGGGCATGTCGGGCTGGTAGAAAATGCGCGAGAAGTCCAAACCCTTCGCCTTCCAGTGCTCGATACCCTTCTTCGTGTCGAGCAGGTCGGCGCGGCCGATGAGTTCGTTGATGGTGCGGATGCCCAGTTGCGCCATGATCTGGCGCGCCTCTTCGGCCACGAAGAAAAAGAAGTTAATCACGTGCTCGGGCTTGCCGGAGAACTTGCGGCGCAGCACCGGGTCCTGCGTGGCGACGCCCACCGGGCAGGTGTTGAGGTGGCACTTGCGCATCATGATGCAGCCCTCGGCCACCAGCGGCGCGGTGGCGAAACCGAATTCGTCGGCGCCCAGCAGCGCGCCGATCACCACGTCGCGGCCGGTCTTCATCTGGCCGTCGACCTGCACGGCGATGCGCCCGCGCAGGCGGTTGAGCACCAGCGTCTGCTGGGTTTCGGCCAGGCCCAGCTCCCACGGCGTGCCGGCGTGCTTGATCGACGACCACGGCGAAGCGCCCGAGCCGCCGTCATGGCCCGAGATAGTCACGTGGTCGGCCTTGGCCTTGGCCACTCCGGCGGCAACGGTGCCCACGCCGTCCTCGGACACCAGCTTCACGCTGATCGAGGCGCGCGTGTTGGCGTTCTTGAGGTCGTGGATGAGCTGCGCGAGGTCCTCGATCGAATAGATGTCGTGGTGCGGCGGCGGGCTGATGAGTTCGACCCCGGGGGTCGAGTAGCGCAGCAGCGCGATGTACTCGGACACTTTCTTGCCCGGCAGCTGGCCGCCTTCGCCGGGCTTGGCGCCCTGCGCCATCTTGATCTGGAGCTGCTCGGCCGAGGCGAGGTACTCGGCGGTGACGCCAAAGCGACCGGAGGCCACCTGCTTGATCTTCGACTTGAGCGAATCGCCCTCCCTGAGGACGATGTCGCTCTCGACGCGGTTGCGACCCAGGCGCGAGGCGAGCGTCTCGCCCGCCTTGACCGGCGCGTAGCGGTTGCGGTCCTCGCCGCCTTCGCCGGTATTGGACTTGCCGCCGATGCGGTTCATCGCCACCGCGAGCGTGGTGTGCGCCTCGGTCGAGATCGAGCCGAGCGACATCGCGCCGGTGGCGAAGCGCTTGACGATTTCGGTCGCCGGCTCGACCTCTTCGATCGGGATGGCCTGCGCCGGGTCGGTGCGGAACTCGAACAGGCCGCGGAAGGTCATGTGGCGGCGCGACTGGTCGTTGATGATCTGCGCGTATTCCTGGTAGGTCTGGAACGAGTTGTTGCGGGTCGAATGCTGCAGCTTGGCCACCGCATCGGGGGTCCACATGTGCTCCTCGCCGCGCACGCGGAAGGCGTACTCGCCGCCCGCGTCGAGCGCATTGGCGAGTACCGGGTCGTTGCCGAACGCCGCCTTGTGCACCTGGATGGCTTCCTCGGCGACCTTGAACACGCCGATCCCCTCGACGTTCGAGGTGGTGCCGGTGAAGTACTTGTCGACCAGGGTGCGCGACAGGCCGACGGCCTCGAAGATCTGCGCGCCGGTGTACGACATGTAGGTCGAGATGCCCATCTTGGACATCACCTTGCGCAGCCCTTTGCCGATGGCCTTGGCGAAATTCTTGATCGCCTTGTAGCCGGCCTCGGGATTGGCGGGGTCGGCGTTGAGCGCGAGGATGGTTTCGATCGCGAGATAGGGGTGGACCGCCTCGGCGCCATAGCCGCCGAGCAGCGCGAAATGGTGCACTTCGCGCGCCGAGCCCGTCTCCACCACCAGCCCCGCGCTGGTGCGCAGGCCCTTGTTGGTGAGGTGCTGGTGGACCGCCGAGAGCGCCAGCAGCGCCGGGATCGCGACGAAGTCCGAATCCACGCGGCGGTCGGAGATGATGATGATCGAGAAGCCCGAGCGCACCGCGTCCTCGGCCTGCGCGGCGAGCGAGGCGAGGCGCGCCTCGATCGCTTCGCTGCCCCAGATGACCGGGTAGCAGATGTCGAGCTCGCATGCGCGGAACTTGCCGTCGGTGTAGCGCTCGATATGGCGGATCTTCTCCATCTCGAAGAAGTCGAGCACCGGCTGCGCGACCTCGAGCCGGATCGGCGGGTTCATCTCGTCGATGCCCAGCAGGTTCGGCTTGGGCCCGATGAAGGAGACCAGCGACGTCACCAGCTCCTCGCGGATCGGGTCGATCGGCGGGTTGGTGACCTGGGCGAACAACTGCTTGAAGTAGTGGTAGAGCGTCTTCGACTTGTTCGACAGCACCGCCATGGGCGAGTCATTGCCCATCGAGCCGATCGGCTCCTCGCCGTTGGCGGCCATCGGCGCCATGATGAACTTGATGTCTTCCTGCGTGTAACCGAACGCCTGCTGGCGGTCGAGCAGGGCCACCGCCGAGCGCTCGGGCTGCTGCCGGTCGGACTCCACGTCGTCCAGGCGGATGCGGATGCGCTCGATCCACTCGCGGTAGGGCTTGGCGGCCGAGAGCGTTTCCTTCAACTCCTTGTCGTCAATGATGCGGCCTTTCTCGAGGTCGACGAGGAACATCTTGCCCGGCTGCAGGCGCCACTTCTTGATGATCTTCTCTTCCGGGATCTGCAGGCAGCCGCACTCAGAACCCATGATCACGAGGTCGTCGTCGGTGACGATGTAGCGCGCCGGGCGCAGGCCGTTGCGATCGAGCGTGGCGCCGATCTGGCGCCCGTCGGTGAACGCAATCGCCGCCGGGCCGTCCCACGGCTCCATCATCGCGGCGTGGTACTCGTAGAACGCGCGCCGGCTCGGGTCCATGAGGGTGTGGCCCTCCCACGCCTCGGGGATCATCATCATCACCGAGTGCGCGACCGAGTATCCCGACATCACCAGCAGCTCGAGCGCATTGTCGAACGAGGCCGAGTCCGACTGGCCGTCATAGATCAGCGGCCAGAGCTTGGCGAGGTCGCGGCCGAGCACCGGCGAGGAGATCGCGCCCTGGCGCGCGCGGATCCAGTTGACGTTGCCGCGCAAGGTGTTGATCTCGCCGTTGTGGGCGATCAGCCGGAACGGGTGCGCGAGGTCCCACGTGGGGAAAGTGTTGGTCGAAAAGCGCTGGTGCACCAGCGCGAGCGCCGACACGCAGCGCTCGTCCTGCAGGTCCTTGTAGTACGAACCGACCTGGTTGGCGAGCAGCATGCCCTTGTAGACGATGGTGCGCGCCGACATCGAAGGCACGTAGAATTCCTTGCCATGGCGCAGGGCCAGCGCCTGGATCGCGTGGCCGGCGGACTTGCGGATGATGTAGAGCTTGCGCTCGAGCGCGTCGGTGACCGTGACCCCGGTACCGCGGCCGATGAACACCTGGCGGATGGCGGGCTCGATGCGCTTGACCGACTCGCCCAGCCCGGTGTTGTCGCACGGCACGTCGCGCCAGCCCAGCAGCACCTGGCCCTCTTCCTTGATGGCTCGCTCGATCTCGTATTCGCACGCGAGGCGCGAGGCGGGCTCCTGCGGCAGGAACACCATTCCCACGCCGTACTCGCCCACCGGCGGCAGCGTCACGCCCTGCGCGGCCATCTCCTGGCGGAAGAACTTGTCCGGGATCTGCACCAGGATGCCCGCGCCGTCGCCGGCCAGCGGGTCGGCGCCGACCGCGCCGCGATGGGTGAGGTTCCTGAGGATCGTCAGGCCCTGCTCGACGATGGCGTGGCTGCGCACGCCCTTGATGTTGGCGATGAAACCCACGCCGCAGGCGTCGTGCTCGTTGGCCGGGTTGTAGAGCCCCTGCGCTGCGGGCGGGTGAGCGTATGCCACTTGGAACCTCTCGTGCGTTCGGTCAGGTCGGTTCGAGTCGGATCGTTGCGGATCGTCCCGAGGGGCCGGCAAACAACTTTTGCGGCTGCGCACAAATGAATTTGGGCGAACTGACAAATATACCCGCCGAAGCCTGCGGCTTCAAGGGCTTAGCCGAAAAAGGCGCCCCCCGGTCAGGGGGCCGTGCAGGCGCGGAGCGTGTCCCGGACGAGGCTGGCCGCCACATTGCCGCGAAGCACTGCCGCCCCTGGCGCTTCCAACAGCACAAAGCGGATGTGGCCCGCTTCGGCCTTCTTGTCCACCGCCATGAGCTCGAGGTAGCGCTCCGGGCTCATGGAGGCGGGCCCCGCCACCGGCAGCCCGGCACGCTCGACCAGCCGGCGGATGCGCTCGGACTCGCCCTTGTCGATCATCCCGGCGCGGGCCGACAGGTCGGCGGCCATGACCATCCCTGCCGCGACGGCTTCGCCATGCACCCATTTCCCGTAGCCCAGCCCCGATTCGATCGCGTGACCAAAGGTATGGCCGAAATTGAGGATCGCGCGCAGGCCGGTCTCGCGCTCGTCGCTGCCCACGACTTCGGCCTTGATCTCGCAACTGCGCACCACGGCGTGGACCAGGGCATCGGCGTCACGCGCCAGCAGGCGGTCGAGGTTTTGTTCGAGCCACGCGAAAAACGCCGGGTCGCGGATCACGCCGTGCTTGATTACTTCGGCCAGGCCCGCGCGCAATTCGCGCTCGGGCAGCGTGTCGAGCGTTGCCACGTCGGCGAGCACCGCGCGCGGCTGGTGGAACGCGCCCACCATGTTCTTGCCCAGCGGGTGGTTGACCGCGGTCTTGCCCCCGACAGAGGAGTCGACCTGTGACAGCAGCGTGGTCGGGACCTGGATGAAAGGGATGCCGCGCTGGTAGACCGCCGCGGCGAACCCGGCCATGTCGCCCACCACGCCGCCGCCCAGGGCCACCAGGGTGGTCTTGCGGTCGCAGTGCGCCGCGAGCAGTGCGTCGAACACGAGGTTGAGCGTTTGCCAGGTCTTGTGCTCTTCGCCATCGGGCAGCAACACGTCGAGCGTCTCCGCGCCGGCCGCCTCCAGGGCGGCCTTGACCCGCGCGAGGTAAAGCGGCGCGACCACCGTGCTGGTGACGATCGCCGCCCTGCCGCCGGCCAGGTGCGGCCGGTAGCGCGCCGCATCGCCGATCAGCCCGGCGCCGACCTCGATGTCGTAGGAGCGCTCGCCGAGCGCTACGCGGATACGTGCCATCGCTCGGCCAGGGTGGTGAGGATCTGCCGCACCAGCAGCTGCACACCCTGGCGGCCGGTATCGACGATGAGGTCGGCCACCTCGCGGTACAGGGGGTCGCGCTGCGCGAACAGCTCTTCCAGCCGCTTGAGCGGGTCGGCGGTCATGAGGAGGGGCCGGTTCTTGTCGTGCCGGGTGCGCAGGTAGAGGTCGCGCGGCAGGCCGCGCAGGTAGATGACCACGCCGCGCGCGGCGAGGTGGTGGCGGTTTTCGGCGCGCAGGACCGCCCCGCCGCCGGTGGCGAGCACGACCGAAGAGCGCGCGGTGAGCTCGTCGAGCAGGCACGCCTCGCGGTTGCGAAAGCCCTCCTCGCCTTCGATCTCGAAGATCAGCGGCACTTTCACGCCGCAGCGCGCCTCGAGCTCGTGGTCCGAATCGATGAAAGTGCGCTGCAGCCGCCCGGCCAGCAGGCGGGCGACCGTGGTCTTGCCGGCGCCCATCATGCCGACCAGGAACAGGTTGCTGTTTGCGCCGTCTTTCACGCCGTTATTGTAACCGTGGCTCCCGCACGCCCCGGTCGGTCGCGCGAGGGGAAGGGCAGCGGAAAGCGCCGCGACGGGCGCCCCAAAAAACAGAGGCCGGGCGGGCCCGGCCTCAAGTCAGAGTCCCTGACTTCTTGCGGCAATCGGTCTAGCGCACCGTCAACCGTTCGCTGACGACGCGCGGCGTGATGAAGATCAGCAGCTCGGTCTTGCGGGTCGAGCGCTGGTTGTTGCGGAAGAAGAAGCCGATATAGGGCAGCTCGCCGAAGAACGGCACGCGCGTGAGGTCCTGGCGCTCGGTTTCCTCGTAGATGCCGCCGATGACGACGGTGCCGCCGTTCTCCACCAGCGCCGAGGTCTTCACATGCTTGGTGCTGATCTGCACGCCGGCGGTGGTGGTGGCGCCGGGCTCGTCCTTGTTCACGTCGAGGTCCATGATGACGTTGCCCTCGGGCGTGATCTGCGGCTTGACCTTGAGGGCGAGGTTGGCCTTGCGGAACGACACCGCGGTGGCGCCCGACGAAGACGCCTGCTGGTAGGGGATTTCCGTGCCCTGCTCGATTACCGCCTCGACGCCGTCCGAGGTCAGCACGCGCGGGCTGGACACTGTCTTGCCCTTGCCGTCGGCTTCCATGGCGGTGATCTCGGCGCTGAGGATGCGCGTAAACGCGTTGTTGAACAGCAGCAGCGAGAACGTGCCCGGGTTGAAGCCGTTCAGGCCCGTGGCCGGCAGGTTGACCTGGTTGGTGGGGGCGAGGCCGTTGAGCGTGGTCAGGCCCAGGGTGGTCGAGTTGCTGGCCAGGTCGGAGCCGATGTTCGCGTTCATCTGGCGCGCCGGCGCTCCCGTCGAGGGGACCTGCTGGTTGATGCTGTTGTAACCCAGGCGCGCACCGAGGTTCTTCGAGAAGCTGTCGTCGGCGATCACGATGCGCGCCTCGATCACCACCTGGCGCACCGCGACGTCGATCTTGGCAATGAGCTTCCTCACGTCTTCGAGCCGGCTCGGCACGTCCTGCACGAACAGGGTGTTGGTGCGCGCATCGACCACCACGCTGCCGCGCTTGGACAGGATCGGCTGGGCCTTGTCGCCCAGCAGCTTCTGCACGTCGGCGGCCTTCTGGTAGTTCATCTGGAACGATTCGGTGCGCGTCGACTCGAGTTCGCCGATCTGCTGCTGCGCCTCGAGGGCGAGTTTCTCGCGCGTTGCGAGCTCATCGCGCGGGGCGACCCAGATCACGTTGCCGTTCTTGCGCATGTCCAGCCCGCGCGTCTGCAGGATGATGTCCATGGCCTGGTCCCAAGGCACGTCCTTCAGGCGCAGCGTGATGTTGCCGGTCACGGTGTCGCTGGTGATGATGTTGAGGTCGGTGAAGTCGGCGATCACGTTGAGCACCGAGCGCACTTCCACGTTCTGGAAGTTGAGCGAGAGTTTCTCGCCAGTGTAGCGGCCGCGCGAAGCGGCCGCCGAAGTCACGCTGACGGGTTTCACCTCGACCACGAACTGGGTGTCGGTCTGGTAAGCGTTGTGCTCCCACTGGCCCTTGGGCTCGATCACCATGCGCACGTTCTCGCCCTGCGCAAAGGTGTTGATCGTCTGCACCGGGGTGGAGAAGTCGACCACGTCCAGGCGCTTTCTCAGGTTGTCGGGCAGCGCGGTCTTGACGAACTCGACCACGATGTTGTGGCCCTGCTGGCGGATGTCGTTGCCGGTGGTGGTGTCGGACAGGTCGACCTCGATGCGGCCCTCGCCGCCGCGGCCGCGGCGGAAGTCGATGTCGCGGATCGCGTGGCGCGAGTCGGCGCGCCCTTCGGCGAAATGCGACACGTTGGCGCCCGCCACCAGCGGCAGCGCCGCGAGCGTGACGATGAGCGTGTTGCCTTCGACCACCGCGTCGTGCGCGACCGAGCGGCGCAGGTTGAGCACCAGCCGGGTGCGGTCCGAGCCCTGCACCAGGTTCATGCTGCGCAGTTCGCCCTCGGAGATCTCCTGCGAGTTGCGGCCCAGGTTGTTGACCGTGCCGGGAAAGTCGAACGCGATGCGCGCCGGGTTGGCGACGGTGAAGTTGGCCGGGATCGCGGTCAGGGGCACCTTGGTCTGCACCCGCACGGTGACTTTGCCCCCGAGCTGGGTGACGCTGAAGGATTCGATGCTGTTGGTCTGCGCGAACGCAGCCCCCATGCCTGCCAGCCAGAGTGCGGCGGCAAGGAGCGCGGCCAGGGCCCGCGCGGGTAATGTCGGATTGATCATCTTTGTGCCTCCACCAGTTGCAGCGTGCTGACGCGTTCCACCCAGTCACCGCCGCCGTCCTGCACGAGCTCCTTCAGCTTGATCCCGTTCTCGTCGATTGCCGTGATCACGCCGAAATTCAGCCCCATGTAATTGCCCTTCTTCACCCGGAACAGGTTCGGCCCCGCCCGCACCAGCCCGTAGGTTGCTTTGTCCTGGCTCAGGGTCCCGACCATGTTCAGCGTCTCGAGCGGGAACGCCTCGAGCGGCTCCTTCGGGCGGTTCAGGTCAGGCTTGATCCCCGAGGCACCGGCCATGGCCGCGCCGGAGGCGATCACGTCGATGCGCGAGGGCTTGAACGGATCGATTTCCTCGAACGCCTTGTAGGGGACCGGTTCGTACGGCTTCACCTGCGGCAGCGGCTCGACGCGGCCGCGCACGTCCTTGGTGAGCAGCGCGAGTTCCTGCTTGAGGTCGCCATACTGCTCGCCGCCGCAGGCGGTGAGCGCGAGCGCGGCAACCATCGCCGCCGCGGAGCCGGGGATGCGCGGTTTCATTTCTTCGGCGCCTTGGCTGCCTTGGCGGATTTGCGCTGCGCGGCGACTTCCTCGTCATCGAGGTAGCGGAACGTGCGCGCGGTCGCGTCCATCTGCAGCTGGCCGTCCTTGTTCGCGGTGAGGGAAACGTCGTTGAGCGTCACGATGCGCGAGAGCTGGCCGAGGTCGCTCGCAAACGCGCCCATGTCGTGGTAATTGCCGACCACGCGCACCTGGATGGGCATCTCGGCGTAGAACTCCTTGGCCGACTCGCCGCCCGCGGGCTTGAACAGCTCGAACTGCAGGCCGCGCCCCAGGCCCGCCTGGTTGATGTCGACCAGCAGCGCATCCATCTGCGCGCGGTTGGGAAGCTGCTTGAGCAGCGCGCCGAAGGACTGGTCGATCTCGCGCAGCTGCTGCTTGTGCAGGTCGAGGTTGATCGACTGCTTCTTTGTGCTGAGGTAATCGTCCTTGAGCTTTACTTCCTGTTTCTTGCCGGCCTCGAGCTCGTCGAGCTGGCCCTGCCAGTCGAGGAAGTAGGCGCCCACCACTATGCCCACGAGGATGGCCACCAGCGCAGCCAGCTTGGGGATCGCCGGCCAGGTGCCCGGGTCCTTCGGGTCGAGGTACTTGAAGTCGTCGGCGAACTTGTTGAGGTTGATCGCCATCGTCTAGCCTTTCTTGGCCGCGGCCGGCGGCGCCTTGGGCGCTTCCGCAGCCGGCTGGACGCGCTTGAGCGACAGGTCGAGGTTGAACTCCGACACGCGCTTGTTGTTCACCATCACCGCCTTGATCTCGTTCAGCTTGGGCGAATCGAGCCATTGCGAGGCTTCGATATTGCGCATCAGCGTCGACACCCGGGCGTTGGATTGCGCGTAGCCGATAAGGCTCACGCGCGGGCCTCGCTGCACGATCGACTTGAGGTAGATGCCCTCGGGCAGCTGGCGCACCAGCTGGTCGAGCAGGTGGACGGTCTGCGCGCGGTCGGCCTGCAGCGTCTCGATCACCTGCTTTCTCGACAGCAGCGCGGCGATCTCGTCCTTGAGCTTCTTGATCTCCTCGATGTCCTTGTCGAGCTTGACGGTTTCCTTCTTCAGGAAGTCGTTGCGGCTCACCTGCTCGTTCACCTTGGTGGCGTAATAGCCGTGCACGAGCAGCACGATCGCGGCGCCAAGCACGGCGGTCATCGCCGCCACCACGGCGAAATGCTTGCGCGCGGCCTTGCGTCGCTCCTCGCGGTGCGGCAGGAGGTTGATGCGGTTCACGGATCGAATCTCCGCATCGCCAGGCCGCAAGCGACAATCAGCGAGGGCGCGTCGATCATGAGCTTCTTGAGCTGGATGCGTGGCGACGTTTCCATCGTCGCGAACGGGTTGGCGACGACGGTGTTCACCTGGGTGCGCGTGCTGACCACCTCGTCGAGCCCGGCGATCACCGCCGAGCCGCCGACGAGCAGGATGTGGTCCACGCTGCTGAACTGGGTGGAGGTGAAGAAGAACTGCAGCGCGCGCTGCACCTCCATGGCCAGGTTCTCCATGAAGGGTCGCAGCACCTCGGACTCGAAATCGTCGGGCAGGCCGCCGGAGCGCTTGGCGTTCTCGGCCTCCTCGGTGCTCATCCCGTAGCGGTTCTGGATGTCGGCGGTGAGTTGGTTGCCGCCGAAGGGCTGCTCGCGCGAATACACCGACTGGTCATTGCGCAGCACGCTCACGCCCATGACGTTAGCGCCGATGTCGACCACCGCGATGTTCTGGTCCTTCGCGCCGCCGGGCAGCGCCTCGCACACCAAAAGGAGGGCCGACTGCTGCGCGTACGACTCCACGTCCATCACCGAGGCCTTGAGGCCAGCCGATTCGGCTACCGCAATGCGGTCCTCGACCTTTTCCTTGCGCGTCGCGGCGATCAGCACTTCCTCTTCGCCTTCGCCCGAAGGCGAGGGGCCGACCACCTGGAAGTCGAGATTGACCTCCTCCAGCGCGAACGGGATGTACTGGTTGGCCTCGGTCTCGACCTGCAGCTCGAGTTCCTGCTCGCGCAGCCCGGCCTGGACGATGATCTTCTTGGTGATCACGGCCCCCGAGGGCACAGCCATGGCAACGTGCTTGGTGCGCGTGGCGAGCCGTTTCCAGCCGCGCTTGACCGCTTCGGTGACCGCTTCGAGGTTGTTGATGTTGCCGTCGGCCACTGCGTCGCGGGGGAGGGGCTCGATGGCGTAGCGCTCGACCCGGAATGCGCCCTTGCCGGCGTCCACGATCTCGAGCATCTTCACCGAGGACGAGCTGATGTCCAGCCCGAACAACGGCGGGGCTTTCGGTTTGAAGATGTCGACTGGCAAAGGAAATTCCCCTTCCGCTGTGGCCGTTTAGGCGCATTACGTATAATTTACATGAAATGCTAGCAACAAGCCCCCCACCTGTAAAGTAAATTCTTCACACTCGGGTAGCGCTTATAATGCCCCCGTCTCCCACCCCGCGCAATCACCCCCGCCGCGCTCCGATCACCTTGATGTGGCTCCGTTTTTTGGCATTCCCGCTGGCCTTGCTGGCAGGCATTGCGGCGATAGGCGTGTGCGCGGTCGGCCTGGTCATTGTGCTTGCCTGGCCGAACCTGCCCTCGCTTGAGGTCCTGACCGACTACCAGCCCAAAGTCCCGCTGCGCGTCTACACCGCCGAAGGCGTCCTGATCGGAGAGTTCGGCGAGGAGCGCCGCTCGGTGGTAAAAATCACCGAGGTGCCCGAGGTGCTCAAGCGCTCGATCCTGGCGGCCGAGGACGAGCGCTTCTACCAGCACGCCGGCATCGACTACCAGGGCGTCATGCGCGCGGCGGTGTCCAACCTGACCTCGGGAGGCCGGCGCCAGGGGGCGAGCACCATCACCATGCAGGTGGCACGCAATTTTTTCTTGTCGTCCGAGAAGACCCTCACGCGCAAGCTCTACGAGGCGCTGCTCGCGTTCAAGATCGAGCACAGCCTGGAGAAGAACCAGATCCTCGAGCTGTACGTGAACCAGATCTACCTCGGCCAGCGGGCCTACGGATTCTCGGCCGCTGCGCAGATCTACTTCGGCAAGTCGCTCGACAAGCTCACGCTGTCCGAGGCGGCCATGCTCGCCGGCCTGCCCAAGGCACCTTCCACGTTCAACCCGGTGGTCAACCCGCAGCGCGCCAAGCAGCGCCAGCTGTACGTCCTGCGCCGCATGAAGGACCTCGGCCATGTCACCGAGGCGCAGTTCGACGAGGCCGCCAAGGCGCCGATGACGGTCAAGCGCGACAGCAATGAGTTCGCCGTGCACGCCGAATACCTGGCCGAAATGGTGCGCCAGGCGATCGCCGAGCAATACCCCGACGAGGTTTACACCCGCGGCTTTCGCGTCTACACCACGATCAAGAAAGCCGACCAGGAAGCGGCCTACACGTCGCTGCGCCGCGGCGTGCTCGATTACGACCGCCGCCACGGCTATCGCGGGCCGGAGGCGTTCACCGAACTGGCCGACAATGCCACCGAGGACGACTACGACGAGGCGCTCTCCGAGCACAGCGACAACGGCGACATGCTTTCCGCCGTGGTGCTCGCGGCGAGCACCAAGGAAGTCCGCGCGGTGACCCGCGCGGGCGATTCGGTGGTGATCGCCGGCGACGGGCTCAAGTTCGTGGCGCGCTCGCTCGACGACAAGGCGCAGCCGCAGAAAAGGGTGCGACGCGGCTCGATCATCCGCGTGCAGCGCGACGACAAGGGCGTGTGGCAGGTCGTGCAACTACCCGAAGTCGAATCGGCGTTTGTGTCGGTCGACCCGAACAACGGCGCGGTCCACGCGCTCATCGGCGGCTTCGACTTCAACCGCAACAAGTTCAACCACGTGACCCAGGCGTGGCGCCAGCCGGGGTCGTCGTTCAAGCCGTTCATCTATTCGGCGTCCCTCGAGAAGGGCTTCACGCCGGCCACCGTCATCCCCGACGAACCGCTCGTGGTCGAGGCCGACGTGACCGGCAGCCAGCGCTGGGAACCGCGCAATTACGATGGCAAGTACGAAGGGCCGATGCGCATGCGCACCGCGCTCGCGAAATCGAAGAATATGGTTTCGATCCGGGTGCTCAAGGCGATCGGCACGAAGTACGCCCAGGATTACGTCACTCGCTTTGGATTCGATGCCGACAAGCATCCGCCCTACCTCACCATGGCGCTCGGCGCAGGGTCGGTCACGCTGTGGCAGATGGCGCGCGCCTATTCGGTCTTCGCCAATGGCGGCTACCTCGTGCAGCCGTACTACATCCAGCGCATCGTCGACGACCGCGGCAACACCCTGGGCGTGGCCAACCCACAGCATGCGGGCGACGAGTCGCTGCGCGTGATCGATGCGCGCAACGCGTTCATCATGGACAGCATGCTGCAGGACGTGACGCGCTACGGCACGGCGGCGCGCGCCGCCAAGCTCGGCCGCAAGGACCTCGCCGGCAAGACCGGGACCACCAACGATTTCCTCGACGCCTGGTTCTGCGGCTACTCGCCAGCGCTGGTGGGCATCGCGTGGATGGGTTATGACCAGCCGCGCACGCTCGGCCGCAACGAGACCGGCGGCTCGGTGTCGCTGCCGATCTGGATCGGTTACATGGAAAAAGCGCTCAAGGGCGTGGCTGAGATCGCCCATGCGGCTCCTGAGGGGGTGGTCAACCACAAGTTGGACGCCGAAGGCGGCGGACGCCAGGAGTTCTTCTACAAGGAATCCGTGCCGCCCCCCGCGCCCGAGCGAGTGCCGGAACGTGCCCTCCCGCCGGGCGAAAGCCCCGATTTCAAACCTGCGCCGTCAGTCGGCCAATGGGAAGAGCGGCCGCCGCCTTACGTGCCGCCCACGCGCGACCCGTTTTTCCCCCCGCCCCCGCGCGACTGGGGTCGCACAAGCCCGCAAGGCTAGCTCGCCCCAAAGTCCGCAAGCCGCGCTGTGCCAAGCGAGGGGGTACGGGGGAGCCCGCAGGGTTCCCTGTGCCTACCGCGGCGCGAGGATCACCGCGCCGCCACTTTGGGCGCTCACGACCCGCGACAGCGCCGCATATAACTCGCCGCCATCGCGCGTATCCACCCAGCGGCTGCCGTCATAGTGGAAATGGAAACCGCCCGAGCGCGCCGCCAGCCAGATCTCGTGCGCGGCGCCCTGGCGGTTGACGATGATCTTGCTGCCGTCTTCGAACTCCAGTTCGAGCACGCCGCCGGGCTTCATCTGCAGGTCGATGTCGAGGCCCGCAGCATCCGCGGCCGCCTCCACGGCCGCCTCGATGCCGGCGAGGGTCTCGGTAGCCAGCCTTTCGTATTCGGAGTCGGTCATGCAGTGCCTGTTGTTCGGTTGTAGCGCGCTGGGTATCGTGCGCCTCACCCAGCCTCGAGCGAATCAAAGCCTTCATGCTAACATCATGATTTTACGCTCACTCATGCGCTTTTCGCGTTTTCCCGCCACGCTTGTTGCCGCCGCTTTGACGGTCGGGGGGCTCACCGCCTGCGGCCAGAAGGGTTCGCTCTTCCTGCGCGACAATCCTCCGGCGGGCACCAAGATTCCCAAGCCCCCCACGCCCAAGCCCATTCCGTACCCCGCCGACGTGACCAAACCGGCCAAGGACTGACGACCATGGGCTTCGAGTACCGCGATGGCGGCCTGCACGCCGAGCGAGTCGCGCTGGATGACATCGCGCGCCGCCACGGCACCCCCTGTTACGTGTATTCCCGCGCGCTGATCGAATCGGCGTATCGCGCCTATCGTGACGCGCTCGCCGGACGGCCCGCGCTGATCGCGTATTCGGTCAAGGCTAATTCGAACCTGGCGGTGCTCGGCATCATGAGCCGACTGGGTGCCGGGTTCGACATCGTCTCGGGGGGCGAGCTGAGCCGCGTGCTGGCGGCGGGCGGCGATCCGCGCAAGGTGGTGTTTTCCGGCGTCGGCAAGACCGCCGATGAAATCGCGCAGGCGCTCGAAGCGGGCATCCTCAGCCTCAACCTCGAGTCAGCCGAGGAGCTCGAGCATGTCGATGCGATCGCCGCCCGGCTCGGCAAGGTCGCGCCGGTGGCGTTCCGCGTGAACCCCGACGTCGATGCGCGCACGCACCCCTATATTTCCACCGGCCTCAAGCAGAACAAGTTCGGCGTCGCGCACGCCGAAGCCGAGGCGCTGTACCGCGACGCCGCGCGCCGACCCAACGTCAAGGTGGTCGGCATCGGGTGCCACATCGGCTCGCAGCTCACCACCGCCGGCCCCTTCGTGGCGGCGGCCGAGCGCATGCTGGCGCTCGTGCAGCGGCTGGATGCCGCCGGCATCGCACTGGAGCACATCGACCTCGGCGGTGGCATCGGCATCCGCTATCGCGACGAGAAGCTCGAGCCCGTGGCGGCCTTCCTCGACGGCGCGCTCGGCATGCTCGCCGGGCGCAGGGAAACCCTCATCGTCGATCCGGGCCGCTCGCTGGTGGGCAATGCCGGCGTTCTTCTCACCAGGGTGCTGTTGGTCAAGCATGGCGAAGCGAAGAATTTCCTCGTCGCCGATGCGGCCATGAACGACCTGATCCGCCCGGCCCTCTACAATGCCTGGCACGAGGTGCTGCCGGTGCGCAAAAGCGATGCCGCGCCCGCCCTGTACGACGTGGTCGGCCCGGTGTGCGAGACCGGCGACTTCCTCGCCCATGAGCGCAGCCTCACCGCAGTGGCAGGGGACTTGCTCGCGGTCATGTCGGCGGGCGCCTATGCGATGTCGATGAGCTCCAACTACAACTCGCGCCCGCGGGCGGCCGAAGTGCTCGTCGACGGGGCCGCTGACTACCTCGTAAGGGAGCGCGAAACGGTCGCGCAGCTCTTTGCAAACGAGCGGGTTTTGCCGTAGGTTTTCAGGTTTCACCAATTTTGCTTTCTGTGCAGTCCACCTCCCGCAGGGACTCGATGGCTTCCGGCTTACGCTCCTCCAAGCGCCTGTATCTCGCCCTGCTGCTCGCCGGTGTCCTTGTGGCGGCCGGCACCGCCACCTACCTGGTCAAGGATTCGCGCGCCAAGGAGCCGGCCGCCAAAGCCGCCGGCACGCCGCCGGCGAAGGGCCCCGGCAAGGGCGCGCCGGTCGGGCCCGTCCCGGTGCTGGTGGCCGCCGCCGTGCAGCAGACCCTGCCGGTCACCGTGCAGGCGATCGGCAACGTGGAGGCGCTCACCAGCGTGGCACTCAAGGCGCGCATCGACGGGCAGATCCTCGCGGTGAATTTCCAGGAAGGCAAGGAAGTGCGCCGGGGCGATATCCTGTTCCGCATCGACCCGCGGCCCTTCGAGGCCGCGCTCAGGCAGTCCGAAGCGCAGGCCCTGCGCGACGTCGCCAGCCGCGACCAGGCGGCCTCGCAGGAGCGCCGCTACCAGGAGTTGCTCGACAAGAATTTCGTTTCCAAGGACGCTTACGCGCAGTTCCGCACCAACGCCGCGACAGCGGAGGCCACCTCGCGCGCGAGCCAGGCGGCGCTGGAGAACGCCCGCCTCAACATCGAATACACCGTGATCCGCGCACCGATCAACGGGTTCGTCGGGCGTGCGCTGCTGCAGCCGGGCAACATGGTCAAGGCGAACGACACCATTTCACTGGTGATCATCAACCAGGTGCGGCCGGTCTACGTCAGCTTCGCGATTCCCGAGAACCAGCTGCCGGTAGTGCGCGACCTGCTGCGCAAGGGCCCCCTGACGGTGAGCGTGGGGGCGCCCGGTGGGGAAAAGCCCCTCGCGACCGGGCGCATCGCCTTCCTCGACAACGCCGTCGACCAGACCACCGGCACGATCAAGGTGCGAGCGGTGTTCGACAACGCCGACGTGGCGCTGTGGCCGGGCCAGTTCGTCACTGTCCGGGTGAAGCTCTATGACCAGGAGAACGCGATCGTGGTGCCTTCGCGCGCGCTGCAGACGGGCCCCAGCGGCCAGTTCGTGTACGTGATCAAGCCCGACATGACCGCCGAGCTGCGCAAGGTTTCGGTGACCCGGTCGCTCGGGGACATCGCCGTGCTGGCCGATGGGCCGGTCGCGGCGGGTGACAGGATCGTGGTGCGCGGCGCGCTGCGCCTCGCGCCCGGCTCGAAAGTCACGATCCAGCCGGAAGCGGCTTCATGAACATTTCCGAAATCTTCGTCCGCCGCCCGGTCATGACGATCCTGGTCATGTTCGGCATCCTCATCTTCGGCATCGCCGCTTTCCGCCTGCTGCCCGTGAGCCAGCTGCCGAGCATCGATTACCCGACAATCCAGGTCACTGCCGAACTGCCGGGCGCCGCCCCCGAAACGATGGCCTCCGCAGTGGCGACGGTGCTCGAAAAGCAGTTCTCGACCATCGCCGGCGTAGACTCGATGAACTCGATCAGCGGGCAGGGCGCGACCTCGATCACCATCCAGTTCAACCTCGACCGCGACATCGATGCGGCCGCACAGGACGTGAATTCGGCCATCGCCGCGACCGCGCGCCTGCTGCCGCCGGCGATGCCTACGCCGCCTTCCTTTCGCAAGGTGAACCCGGCGGATTTCCCGGTGTTCTTCCTCGCCCTCACTTCCGACACGCTGCCGATCTCCACGGTCAACGAGTACGCCGAGACCTACCTCGCGCAGCGCATCTCGACCATTTCCGGCGTGGCGCAGGTGCTCATCTACGGCCAGCAGAAATACGCGGTCCGGGTGCAGGCCGACCCGAGCGCGCTGGCCTCCCGTGGCGTGAGCATGAACGAGGTGCAGCAGGCGGTGGCCTCCTCCAACGTCAACCTGCCTACCGGCACCCTGTACGGCAAGGACCGCATGTTCGCAGTGCAGGCCACCGGGCAGCTGTACGACGCGGCGGCCTTCAAGCAGATCATCGTGACCTACCGCAACGGCTCGCCGGTACGGCTTGGCGAGGTCGCAAGCGTGATCGACAGCGTGCAGAGTGACAAGCTCGCCGCATGGTTCAAGGACAAGCGCGGCATCGTGCTCGCGATCCAGCGCCAGCCCGGCACCAACACCATCGAGGTAGTCGACGCGGTCAAGAAGCTGCTGCCCACCTTCCGCGCCGAGGTGCCGCCGGCCATCGGCATCGACATCCTGTACGACCGCACGGTGATGATCCGCGCTTCGGTCGAAGAGGTCGAATTCACGCTCATGCTGGCGCTCGCGCTGGTGGTGCTGGTGATCTTCGTGTTCCTGCGCAACGTGCCGGCCACCGTGATCCCGAGCGTCGCACTGCCGATGTCGATCGTGGGCACGTTCGCGTTCATGTACGTGTTCGGCTACAGCGTGGACAACATCTCGCTCATGGCGCTCACCCTGTGCGTGGGCTTCGTGGTCGACGACGCCATCGTGATGCTGGAGAACATCAGCCGCCACATCGAGATGGGCAAGAGCGTCATGCAGGCCACGCTCGACGGCTCGAAGGAAATCGCGTTCACGATCCTGTCGATGACCATCTCGCTTGCGGCGGTGTTCATCCCGGTGTTCTTCATGGGCGGCATCCTCGGGCGGCTGCTGCACGAGTTCGCGGTGGTGATCATCGTGGCGGTGCTGATCTCGGGGTTCGTGTCGCTCTCGCTCACCCCGATGATGTGCAGCCGCATCCTCAAGCCGCACGACCCGAACCGCAAGCACGGGCGGGTGTTCATGGCCTTCGAGCGCAGCTTCGACGCCTTCCGCGACCTGTACGGCACGACGCTGCGCTGGGTGATCGCGCACCGGCGCTTTACCATGCTGGTGTTCTTCGCAGTGGTGGTGGCCACCGGCGTGCTGTTTTCCACCGCGCCCAAGGGCTTCCTGCCAAGCGAGGACTCGGGCCAGTTGTTCGTGTTCACCGAAGGCCCGCAGGACGCCTCGTTCGAGAGCATGGTGGTGCTGCAGCGGCAGGTCGCCGACATCGTGCGCAACGATCCCAACGTCGAGGCGATCATGTCGTTCGTGGGCGCGAGCAACTTCAACCCGGCCATGAACAGCGGCCGCATCACCATCGCGCTCAAGCCCTACGACCAAAGGAAGCCCGCCGACGAGGTGGTGCGCGGGCTGCGGCCCAAGCTCGCCAAGGTGGTGGGCATGAAGGCGTTCGTGCAGAACGTGCCGACGATTCGCATCGGGTCGCTCACCAAGAGCCCCTACCAGTACGTGATCCAGTCGGCCAACACCGAGCAGCTCTACCAGTGGGCGCCGCGCATCGAGGCCAAGCTGCGCGGCCTGCCCGGCATCGTGGACGTGTCCTCCGACCTGCAGATCGCCCGCCCGCAGGTCAACGTCAATATCGACCGCGAAAAGGCCGCCGCGCTCGGCGTGTCGCCGCAGCAGATCGAGAACACGCTCAACTTCGCCTTCGGTTCGTCGCAGGTGTCGACCATCTACACCGCGACCAACCAGTACTGGGTGATCCTCGAGCTCGAGCCGCGCTACCAGCGCGACCCCTCCGCCCTCGGGCTGCTTTACGTGCGCTCCACCAGCGGCGCGCTGGTGCCCCTCGATTCGCTTGCGCGCCTCAGCTACAGCGTCGGCCCGCTGGCGGTCACCCACCTGGGCCAGCTGCCATCGGTGACGTTCTCCTTCGACCTGCGGCCCGGCGTCGCGCTGTCGCAGGCGATCGACGACGTCACCAAGGAGATGCGCTCGCTGCAGGTGCCAGCCACCATCAACGCGTCCTTCGGCGGCACGGCGCAGGCGTTCCAGAGCTCGCTCAAAGGCATGGGATTCCTGCTGCTCTTGTCGGTGTTCGTGATCTACCTCGTGCTGGGCATCCTGTACGAGAGCTTCATCCACCCGCTCACGATCCTGTCCGGCCTGCCGACCGCAGGGCTGGGCGCGCTCGTCACGCTGATGGCCTTCGGGGTGGAACTCAACATGTACGCCTTCGTAGGCATCATCATGCTGGTGGGCATCGTGAAGAAGAACGCGATCATGATGATCGACTTCGCCATCGAGGCCCGTAAGGAGGGCAAGGCGGCCGATGCGGCGATCTACGAGGCCGGCATGGTGCGCTTCAGGCCGATCATGATGACCACCGCGGCGGCGCTGATGGGCAGCCTGCCCATCGCGATGGGCTTCGGCGCGGGCGGCGCGGCGCGCATGCCGCTGGGGCTGGCCGTGGTCGGTGGCCTGCTGCTGTCGCAGGTGCTCACCTTGTACATCACGCCGGTGGTGTACATCTACTTCGAGCGCCTGCAGGGCTGGTTCGACGCACGGCGCGCGGATAAAACATTACCCCCGCCGGTCGTGGACCCGGATGCCACGCTGCTGTTGCCGCCGGGCGGCGCAGCCTTCCCGGCCGGCCCGCACCGCCCTCACGAGTAGTCTCAACAGGACTTGCAGGGCAGGAACTTGCTGCTCAATCGACCCGCTCGCAGTCGGAAAAGGGCGGCCGCACGGTGCGAATTCAGCGCCCGCCCGGCACCGGGCCGGTGCTGCGGGCACTGTGGCGCGCACTGGGATGGGCGCGCCAGTACAACCGCACCCCGAGCAGCACCACGAGCACCGCCGCGAACAGCACGGGCTCGGTCAGGTCGCGCTTGACCAGCCACCAGAAGTGGACCACGCCGAGCACCGCCACCGCGTACACAAGGCGATGCAGGCGCTGCCAGTTGCGGCCCAGCCTGCGCACCATGGCATTGGTGGAGGTGAAGGCGAGCGGCAGCAGCAGCACGAACGCCGCAAAGCCCACGGTCACGAACGGGCGCTTGATGACGTCCTTCACGATTTCGCCGAAGTCGAACCAGTGGTCGAACCAGATGAAGGTGAGGAAATGCGAGCATGCATAGAAGAAGGCATACAGCCCGAGCATGCGCCGCAGCCGCAGCAGCCAGTTGGCCCCGCTCAGGCGGCGCAATGGCGTGACCGCCAGCGTGGCCATAAGCAGGAACAGCGTCCACCAGCCGGTCGAGCGCGTGATTGCCTCGATCGGGTTGGCCCCCAGGCCATTGGTGAACGCGCCATAGACGAGGCGCGCGAACGGCGCGAGGCACAGCACGAACACGCCCGCCCTGATTGCGCGCAGCTGGTTCGTGCGGGGTTGCCAGCGCATCAGAAGAATTTCTTCAGGTCCATCCCGGTGTAAAGCCCCGCCACCTGGTCGGCGTAGCCGTTGAACGGCAGCGTCTTGCGCTTGGGCTGGAAGAATCCGTCCTCGCCGATGCGGCGCTCGGTGGCCTGGCTCCAGCGCGGGTGGTCGACGGCCGGGTTCACGTTCGAGTAGAAGCCGTACTCGTGCGCGGCCGCCACGTTCCACGAGGTCTTGGGCATGGTTTCAATAAACGTGATACGCACGATCGACTTGATGCTCTTGAAGCCGTACTTCCACGGCACCACGAGGCGCACCGGCGCGCCGTTCTGGCTGGGCAGGATCTCGCCGTACAGGCCGAAGCCGAGGATGGCGAGCGGATGCATGGCCTCGTCCATGCGCAGGCCTTCCACGTAAGGCCACTCGAGCACCGGCAGGCGCAGGCCGACCATGGTGTCGGGCTGGGTTGCGGTGGTGAAGGCGAGGAACTTCGCTTTTGAAGTCGGTTCGACACGCTTGATGAGCTCGGCCAGCGGGTAGCCCACCCACGGGATCACCATCGACCAGCCCTCGACGCAGCGCATGCGGTAGATGCGCTCTTCCATCGGCGCGAGCTTGAGGAGATCCTCGATCACGATCGGCTTCTTGTTCTTAACTTCGCCCTCGATGGCGACCGACCAGGGCCGCGTCCTGAGGCGATGCGCGTACTGGGCGGGTTCGGATTTGTCGGTGCCGAACTCGTAGTAGTTGTTATACGTGGTCACATCCTTGTAAGGCGTCGGCTTCTCGGTGACCGACAGCGGCGAGGCCTTGCCCGGCAGCTTGGCGAGCTTGCCCGCTTCGGTCACCGGCGCGGCGGTCTGGGCCAGGGCCGGGGCGAAAGGCAGCATGGTGCCCGCCACGCCGAGCGCGGCCGCCTGGCGCAGGAACTCGCGCCGTCGCTCGTACGCCGAACGCGGGGTGATTTCGGACGAAGGGATGTCGGACGGTTTCCTGATCAGCATTGGTTCGGCTCCGCAAAAGGGGTGGCGCGCATTGGTCGCGCGCCGTGCGATTCGATTACGCAAATATACGCTGCGGGTGTTCCAACGGATGCAGCCGACCGCACCCGCCGTCCGGGCACGCTCAGGGATTGAGCTGCTTGTAGACGGTATTGGCCACCGCGAGCAGTTCCTCGCGATTGAGGTCGGCAGACGACAGCGCGTAGCCGACATTGCGGTCGATCCAGTAGAACACCCCGACGCTGCCTTCGGTCGCGTAGCGGAAAGCGGTCTGGGTGTTGGCCGCTTCGGTGCGGATGTAAAGCGTGAGCCGCCGCCCGCCCTGGGTCTGGTACATGAACTGCGCCACCGGCGAAGGACCGCCGGCGGACTTGGCCTCACCCGGCAGCAGGCGCCCGCCCACGAGGCTGAACCCGTTGGCCTCCAGCTTGGGGGCGCGCAGCGTGGTGCCGAGGCGCTTGGACAGCCATGCGGTCAAATGCGCTTCCTGGTCGGCCCCGACCTCGACCGGGTGACGCACTTCGGGCGAATAGGTGGCGTGGGCTACTGCTGCATTGCGCGCGATGGCCGGCCCCGTGCCAGCCATGGGCACCCGCTGTGCGTGCAGTTGCCAGCCCACCACCATCCCGACCGCGAGGCCGAGTCCCACAAAACCCGCGGCCATCGCGAACGTGCGCCACTTTGCCCGGCGCTTCACCATGCGGCGCAAGTGCCCCGGCACCGCCTCGTCGAGCACCGGGTCGAACAATGCGCGCAGCGCGTCGTCCTGGCGGTGATACGCGGCGATGCGCTCGGCTTCTTCGGGCCGCGCGGCGAGCCATGCCTCCACGTCGGCATGACGCACCTGCGGGAGCTGGCCGTCCACATAGGCGAGCAACTCGGCCTCAGTGACCAGGGCGATGGCGGCGCCGGTCATTTGACCACCTGCAGCTTGGGATTGGCGACGGCGCCGTGCATGAGGATGCGCAGCTTCTCTCGCGCGCGCGACAACCTCGACATCACGGTGCCGATGGGGATTCCCAGCGCGAGCGCGACTTCGGCGTAACTGAGATCTTCGAGGGCCACCAACAGCAGGACCTCGCGCTGCTCGGCGGGAATCAACGCCAGGGCGCGTTCGAGGTCGCGCAGCTCGAGCCCGGCCCCCTGCGCTGCGGCCACCGCCATTTCGGCGCCATCGTCGTCGAGCATGGCGTGGTCGCGCGAGGCGCGTACCTGGTTGACGTGCACGTTGTGCATCACCGTAAACAGCCAGGCGCGCAGGTCAGACCCGGGGCGCCACAGGTGAAACTTGTTCCAGGCGCGCTCGAGCGTGTCCTGCACGAGGTCGTCGGCGCGCGCGCGATCCCCGACGAGCGCACGCGCGTAACGGCGCAGGCGCGGAATGAATTCCACGATGCGGTGGCTGTCACTCATGCAACGCCAACACCGGCTCGCGCTGCGTATTCCACCTGCGCCACGCGTTGCGAATGCGTACGCGCTGCGCCACTATTCGCGCCCGGAGGCGTGCAACCCGGCCCTCGATGCAACGGGCCGGGCGGGGCGGGGCGTCAGCGCTTGACCTTGAAATCGTCGTGGCAGCCCTTGCAGTCTTTGCCGACCTCGCCGAACGCCGCCCTGATCGCGTTCTGGTCGCCGCCCTTTGCGGCCACCGCGAGCTTGGATGCATTGCCCTCGAACTTCTCGTACATCGACTTGAACTTGGCCTGTTCCTTGTAGATCTCCGGCTTGGCGTCGGTGTCCTTGACATCCGCGGTGCTCGGCTGGAAGCCGTCCCACGGCATCTTCGCGAGCGCTTCGAGGTAGCCGGCGTTGCGCGCGACCACCGCCGCATCCCACGGCATCTTCCCCTGCACCATTGCGCCGATCGGCCCGAAGTATTTGCCCTGCAACGTCATGGCGGCCTGGCGCTGCTTGACCAGCGTCTCGGGCTTGACCTGCGCGGCGGCCTGGAAGGACCACGCGGCACCAACCGCAAGGGCGAGCGCAGCTAGGGTGGCTTTGTTGTTCATTCGCTACTCCTCTTAAGTTCAGAACGGACGTTTGACTATCAGGATGACCACGGCAAGCGCCAGCAGGAACAGGCCGAGCGCCCACCATGGGCTTACGAACCGCACACCCGGCGCGCTTGCGGCACGCGCGGCCGGGTCATCGAGGAGCCGCTCGCCACTGAACATCGCGGCGAACAGGTTTTCCTTCTTTACCAGCACATGGAACAGCACCGCGGCGACATGCATCCCGGCGAGCACGAGCAGCAGGTTGAAATTCCACACGTGGATGCCGCTCAGGCGGTCCGACGTCGCCTTGCTCACCAGCGCGAACAGCGGGCCTTCGATGGCGATATCGTCATTGGCAAAGAGCCCTGTGCCGGCCTGCACCAGCAGCGAGGTAAGTATCACGACCACCATCCAGCCGCCGAGCGGATTGTGGCCCGCGACGTGCGCCGCACCGCGCGAGGCCAGCCGCCGTGCGAAGGCCAGGGTACGCGCGGGGCCGGCGAGAAAGCCGGAAAAGCGCGCGTAGGTGCTTCCGAGGAATCCCCACAGCACACGGAAGATCACCAGCGTGAGGACGAGATAGCCGGCATACAGGTGGTATTCCATCGCGTTGCCGCCGGTCTTGCCGCTCCAGAACAGGAACCCGAGCAGCAGAACCAGCGTCCAGTGGAACAGGCGGACCGGCAGGTCCCAGATCTTGACGGTGCGTAGCGACTGGTCCATGGCTCCCCTTCCAAACATCGGTGCGGTGCGTTTTATTCCACCACCACTGGCCGGCCCCTGGTCCGACCCGCGCTTTCCGCCTGCATCGTCCCGCCGCCAGGCACAAAAAAAGCGGGTCCACTGGTGGCCCGCCCAAATTTTGCCGCCCTCAGCCCTGCCTCGCAGCGCCGGCGCCGTTTCCGGCCTAGCGCAAGCCGGCCGCGTACTCGGCGACGGACTTCATCTCCCGGTCGGTCATGCGCGCGGCCACACCGCGCATCATGCCGTTGGGGTCGTTGGCGCGCTGGCCGGTCTGGAACAGCTTGAGTTGCGCCTCGATGTACTCGGCGTACTGGCCTGCGAGGCGCGGGTACTGGGCCGGGATGCCAGCACCGTCCGGGCCATGGCAGCCCGCGCATGCTGGCACCCCGGTGGCGGCATTGCCACCGCGCCACAGCTTTTGGCCGGCGGCGGCGAGGTCCTTGTCCTTCGCGGCCCCCGGCTTGAGTTTCTGCCCGGCGTAGTACGCCGCAAGATTCTTCATGTCATCGGGGGTCAGCGAGGCGACCATTCCGCCCATGACCGGATTCTCGCGCTCGGCCTTCTTGCCATTGGCCGGTTTGAAATTGACCAGTTGCTTATGCAGATAGGCGGGGAACTGCCCCGCGATCTTCGGGTTGGCGGGTGCGACGCTGTTGCCGTCGGCGGAGTGGCATGCAGCGCACACTTGGTTTGCGATCACCTGCCCCTTGGCAGGATCGGCTGCGCTCGCCTTGTCGGTCTTCGCAGCGGACGTCGCCGGTGCGTCGGCCGCCAGGCCCGTGCCTGCGGCGACAAGCAGCGCCGCGCCGGCGAGCAACGCCAGGAATCGCTTCATGATTTCTCCATCGATAACGGTCGAAACCCGTTATTCTATAACACCTTTGCCGCGCTCCATGCCCTCCCCCAAGCCGCTCTCCCGAGCCTTCTCCGACATCCGCTTCCTGATTTCCGCAAGCCAGCTCGACGGCGTGCCGCAGGACGAGTTGCCGGAAGTCGCGTTCGTGGGGCGTTCCAACGTGGGCAAGTCCAGCGCGCTCAACGTACTGGCCAACCGTAAGCGCCTGGCCTTCGTGAGCAAAACCCCGGGCCGCACCCAGCTCATCAACTTCTTCTCGTTTGGCGCGAATGCCCGGCTGGTGGACTTGCCGGGCTACGGCTACGCCAAGGTCCCGCTCGGCGTGCGCGACGACTGGGGCCGCCTCGTCGCGGGCTACCTGCAGACCCGCCGGTCGCTCCTCGGAGTGGTTTCGCTCATGGATTCGCGCCGCCCGCTCACGCCCCTGGACGTCCAGCTACTGGGCTGGCTGGTGCCGTTACAGCGCCGGCTGCTGATCCTGCTCACAAAATCCGACAAGCTGACGAAAAGCGACCAAGGCCGGGCCATCGCCGCGACGCGCCGGTCGCTGGGCGAAATGGGCATCGAAGGCGAATGCATGCTTTTTTCGAGCCAGACGCGCCAGGGCGTGGAGGAAACGCGCGACCATATCGACGCTTGGCTGCTGGCCGCGGCGCAATCGGCCGAGGCTGACGCGGGCGCCGCGGAATAAAGACCGCGAGCCCCGTAGGGGGGCTCGCGACGCAGAATAAAAAACCCCCGGTAAAGGGGAGTAAACCGGGGGTAAAAGAGCCTTAACTTGGAATTAAGGCATCCCGCTCAGGGAGGAGAAGCGGGAGACGACTCACATCGTCCATTGATAGGAGTTAAGCGCGACTTAAAAGTTCCGGGATATTTCGGTAACAAAATATTTGCCCGGAAGCGCGGCGCGCCGCCAGAAATCCCGGGCAATCCCACACCTTAGACGCGGGCTTTGACAATGAACATCCACGGTAGTTTCCCCTCAGTGCGCATGCGCCGCATGCGCCGTGACGCTTTCTCTCGCCGCCTGATGCGCGAGAACGTGCTGACGCCGAACGACCTCATCTACCCGGTATTCGTCCTTGACGGCAAGGCACGCAGCGAGAAGGTCGCCTCGATGCCCGGCGTCGAGCGCGTCACGCTCGATAGGCTGCTGCCGGTGGCCGAGGAGTGCCTCGCGCTGCGCATCCCGGTGATGGCGCTGTTCCCGGTCATCGAGCAAAAGCTCAAGACGCTGGACGGCCGCGAAGCGCACAACGCGAGGGGGCTCGTGCCGCGCGTGGTGCGCGAATTGAAAAAGCGATTTCCTGAACTGGGCATCATGACCGACGTGGCGCTCGACCCCTACACTTCGCACGGCCAGGACGGCGTGGTCGACAAGAGCGGCTACATCATCAACGACGTCACGCTCGCGGTGCTCGAAAAGCAGGCATTGGTGCAAGCCGCCGCGGGCGTCGACATCGTGGCCCCCTCGGACATGATGGACGGTCGCATCGGCCGCATCCGCACCGCGCTCGAAAAGGCCGGCCATATCCACACCAAGATCATGGCGTACTCGGCCAAGTACGCCTCGGGTTTCTATGGACCCTTCCGCGACGCGGTCGGATCGGCGAAGAACCTCGGCCAAGGTGACAAGAAGACCTACCAGATGGACCCGTCGAATTCCGACGAGGCGCTGTGGGAAGCCGGCCTTGACCTCGCCGAAGGCGCCGACATGGTGATGGTCAAGCCGGGCATGCCTTACCTCGACATCCTCAGGCGCGTGAAGGACGAGTTCCGCGCACCCACCTTCGTCTACCAAGTGTCGGGCGAGTACGCGATGCTGCGCGCGGCCATCGCCAATGGCTGGCTGGCGGACAACGTCATCATGGAATCATTGGTGGCGTTCAAGCGCGCCGGGGCCGACGGCATCCTGACTTACTTCGCCATCGAAGCGGCGCGCGAGCTGCGCAAGGCCTGAGACGCAGCGCGTCGATGGGCGACGTGGGTAACGGGCCGCCCGACCACGCCGCGTACGTCGCGGCGCGAGCGTTGCTGCCGGGCTAGCCGAATACCAACGCCACACCGTTGGCAACATCGGCGCCGATGGCCCACGCGCCGTCGGCAAGACGCCTGGGCCTGAACCCGCCCTTGCGCAGCACGTCCGCCGCCACTGCGCGGTCCGCGACACGCAGGTACAGCGCGGCCAGCGTCGTGCCCGCGCGCGCCGTCGTCTTCACGCCTGCCAGACGCGCACCGAGTCGCGCGGCATCGGTGACCGCAAGCGGCGCGCTGCCCGTGTCCACGCGCAGCCCTTCGGCGATCGGCATGCTCTCGGAATCGAAGAACCGGGCGTAAGCCTGCGCGGTATTGTCGGTTTCGGCACTGCGCACCGCGATCCCCGCAATGGCCGTGACGCCGAGCGGGTGGCGCACGTACTCGTCACGCCAGACCACGTCACGGCTGAAATGCTGGCACAGGAACGTGCGCGAGCCCGGGGTCACTTCGTTCGGCAGGTGGACGATGCGAAAGGCGGCATCGCGTGTGCCGCCGGGCAAGGCGACCGGGCGGGAGAAGTCGATGGGCGCCCCCGGTGCATACCCGGCCGCTTCCAGCTCGTCGTGCACCGCCTGCGCATCGTCCGTGGCGAGTGCGAACGAGGCAAGGCCTTCGCCTGTGGCGAGGAAATCGGTGAAGTGGCGGGTGGCCGGATGCGCCACAGGCACCGCCAGCAGCTCGATGTAGTCGCGCGCGAACATGAGGCAATGGTTCTGCGAACCCATGGTGTGGTAGCCGCGCGGCGTGAGCGTGAA
>JBBQCV010000018.1:0-30334 GCA_038319115.1 Burkholderiales bacterium
GTGGCCGGCTCCAACGGCAAGACCACCACCAAGGAAATGATCGCCAGCATCCTGCGCGCGGCGGCGGGCGATGCCGCAGTACTCGCCACGGCGGGCAACCTCAACAACGACATCGGCCTGCCGCTGACCCTGTTGCGGCTGCGGGCGGAACACCGCTGGTGCGCGATCGAACTGGGCATGAACCACAAGGGCGAGATCGCCTACCTGGCAGACATTGCGCGCCCGACGGTGGCCGTGGTCACCAACGCGCAGCGCGAACATCTCGAATTCATGGGCTCGGTGGGCGAGGTCGCCGAGGAGAACGCCGCGATCTTCAGCGCACTGCCCGCGGATGGCACCGCGGTGGTGAACGCAGACGACGCCCACGCGAGTACGTTTCGCGCTGCGGCAGGCGGGCGCCGCCAGGTTGATTTCGCACTCGACCGCGGGGCGAGCGTGACCGCGCGTTACGAACTGCGCCAACTTTCATCGAGCCTGCGCATTGCCTGCGATGGAGTAGGGGTGGCCGCCTCGCTTGCGATTCCCGGCCTGCACAACGTCATGAACGCCCTGGCCGCCGCTGCCAGCGCGCATGCCGCCGGCATCGCCCTCGACGCCATCGGGCAAGGCCTGTCGGCATTCCGTCCCTATACCGGCCGCCTGCAGGTGCGCACGACAAGCGAAGGCATGACGGTCATCGACGACACCTACAACGCCAACCCGGATTCGGTGCGCGCCGCGATCGACGTGCTGGCCGGCGCGGGCGGGCGGACGGTGCTGGTGCTGGGCGACATGGGCGAGGTCGGCGACGAAGGGCCCGACTTCCACAGCGAGGTCGGCCGCTACGCGAGGGAGCGGGGTATCTCGAGCGTGCTGGCGCTGGGCGAGTCGACCGCGCATACCGTCGCCGCCTTCGGGCCGGGCGCGCGCCATTTCGCCACCGTCGAGGATCTCGCCGGCGAGCTGGATGCAGTGCGCGACAAGGGCACCACCGTGCTGGTGAAGGGTTCGCGCTTCATGCGCATGGAACGCGTCGTATCCGGCCTGACCGGGATCACCGAGGAGGCGCACTGATGCTGCTCGAACTCGCCCAGTGGCTGGCCAAGGATGTGAGGCTGTTCAACGTTTTCAATTACATCACGCTGCGTGCGGTGCTCTCCTGCCTCACGGCGCTGGCGATCTCGCTCATCCTCGGGCCGCTGGTGATCCGCAAGCTCACCGCCTACAAGATCGGCCAGTCTGTGCGCGACGACGGCCCCAAGTCGCACCTCACCAAGGCCGGCACGCCGACCATGGGCGGCGCGCTGATCCTGGTGTCGATCTGCTTCACCTCGCTCCTGTGGGGCGACCTCCACAACCGCTTCCTGTGGGTCGTGCTGCTCGTAACGGTGGCCTTCGGCGGCATCGGCTGGGTGGATGACTATCGCAAGGTCGTGCATCGCAACCCCAAGGGACTCTCGGTGCGCGCCAAGTTGTTCTGGCAGTCGCTGTTCGGCCTGGCCGCTGCGGGGTACCTCGCGCTGAATGCCAGCACCATGCCGGCGCTCAACGAACTGATCGTGCCGTTCTTCAAGCACGTGGCCTATCCCCTGGGCACCGCCGGCTTCATCATCCTCACCTTCTGCGTGATCGTCGGCACCTCCAACGCGGTCAACCTCACCGACGGGCTCGACGGCCTCGCGATCATGCCCACGGTGCTCGTGGGCAGCGGCCTGGGCATCTTTGCCTACGTCGCCGGCCACTCGGTGTTCTCGCGCTATCTCGGCCTGCCCTACATTCCGGGCGCCGGGGAGCTGATCGTGTTCTGCGGTGCGCTTGCCGGCGCCGGGCTCGGGTTCCTCTGGTTCAACACTTACCCGGCCGAAGTATTCATGGGCGATGTCGGTGCGCTCGCGCTCGGCGCGGCCCTCGGCACCATCGCGGTGATCGTGCGCCAGGAGATCGTGCTGTTCATCATGGGTGGCGTGTTCGTCGCCGAGACCCTGTCGGTGATGATCCAGGTGATCTACTTCAAGGTCACCGGGGGCAAGCGCATATTTCGCATGGCGCCACTGCACCACCACTACGAGCTCGAAGGCTGGAAGGAATCGCAGGTGGTGGTGCGCTTCTGGATCATCACCATGATGCTGGTGCTGTTCGGCTTGTCGACCCTCAAGCTCAGGTGAGCCCCGTGCAGCCCGCCACCCAATCCAACGAGGCCGCGTTCGCCTCGCTCCCGCGGCCGCGGCGCATGACGCTGACCGGGGCGCGCGTGCTCGTCCTCGGGCTGGGCGATACCGGGCTGTCGGTGGCCAAATGGGTGACCCGCGAGGGGGGCCGCGTGCGGGTCGCCGATACGCGCGCGCAACCTCCGCGCTTGAGCGAACTCAAGGCGCAGGCCCCCGGCGCCGAGGCGTATTGCGGACCGATGTCCTCGCGCCTGCTCGAGGGCGTCGACCTGGTTTGCGTGAGTCCCGGTCTTTCGCTTGGCGAGGGGGTGGCGCGCGAAGCCATCGCCGGCGGGGTGCCGGTCTGCGGCGATATCGAACTGTTCGCCTGGGGGCTCGATGCGCTCGGACGCGGCAAGGTGCTCGCGATCACCGGCACCAATGGCAAGACCACCGTCACATCGCTCATCGGCCATGGGCTGCGCGGCGCGGGCATGGACACGGAGATCGCGGGAAATATCGCCCCGCCTGCGCTCGAAGCCTTGTGCGCGCGCCTGGACGCCGGCCGGCTTCCCGAGGCGTGGGTGCTCGAATTGTCGAGCTATCAGCTCGAGACGACGTGGTCGCTCGCGCCGGATGCCGCGGTGATGCTCAACCTGTCCGAGGACCACCTCGACCGCTACCCGTCGCTTGCCGCGTATGGCGCGGCGAAGGCGCGCATCTTCCAGGGCCACGGCGTGCAGGTGCTCAACCGCGACGATCCCAGGTCGCTTGCGATGTCCCTCGAAGGGCGAGCACAGGTCACTTTCGGGCTCGGTATTCCGCAGGGCCTGCGGGACTTCGGCTGCGTGACTGCGGCTGGCAAGGCGGCGATTGCGCGGGGCGAAAAAGTCCTGCTCGCGGTCGACGAGCTTCCCATGCAGGGCTGGCATAACGCCGCCAATGTCATGGCGGCGCTGGCGATGGCCGAGGCCGTCGGGGCACCCATCGCGACCCTGGTCGATTCGGTGAAGACCTTTCGCGGCCTGCACCATCGCCTCGAGCGTGTGGCCACCATCGGTGGCGTCGACTTCTACGACGACTCGAAAGGCACCAACGTCGGCGCAACCATCGCCGCCCTCGAGGGCATCGCGACCCAGGGCCAGCGCGCGGGCATGCACCATCCGGTGATCCTGATCGCCGGCGGTGTGGGCAAGGGACAGGATTTTGCCCCGCTCGCACAACCTGTGCGAGAGCACGCGCGCATGGTCTGCCTGATCGGTGAGGACGCCGCGCGCATTGAGGCGGCGATCGCGCCCAGTGGAGTGCCAACCGAACGCTTCGGCAGCCTCGAGGAAGCCGTCGCACGGGCGGCGGGGGCCGCGCGCGAACACGAGGCCGTTTTGCTTTCGCCGGCTTGCGCGAGTTTCGACATGTTCCGCGATTACAAGCATCGCGGTGAGGCCTTTGCCGCGGCGGTGAAAACGCTGGAGCCCAGCCTTGGCTAGCAACGCCCTTGCGCAGCGCGCCTCGATGCCCGAATACGACCGGTCGCTGGCATGGGCCGCGTTCCTGCTCGTCGCCACGGGGCTGGTGATGGTGTATTCGGCCTCCATTGCCATCGCTGAGTCGAGCCGCTTCACGGGCGGCAACTCGGCGTATTTCCTCGTGAGGCAAAGCCTGTTCCTAAGCGCGGCACTGGTCGCGGCGCTGCTGACTTTCATGCTGCCGGTGGCGTTCTGGCAGAAGGGCGCGCCATGGTTCTTCCTCGGCGGGATGCTGCTGCTGGTGCTGGTGCTGGTCCCGGGCATCGGGCGCGAGGTCAACGGGGCGCGGCGCTGGCTCAACCTGGTGGTGTTCAACCTGCAGCCCTCGGAGCTCATGAAGCTCGCTGCGGTCCTGTATGCCGCCGATTACACCGTGCGCAAGCACGCGGTGCTCAAGAGCTTCCAGAAGGGCCTGCTGCCGATGCTCGGCGTGATGCTGGCCGTGTCGTGGCTGCTGCTGCGCGAGCCGGACTTCGGCGCGCTGGTGGTGGTTGCGGTCACGACGTTCGGCATCCTGTTCCTGGGCGGCATGAACGGGCGCCATTTCGTGGCGCTGGTGGGCATGCTCACGGTGGGCTTCGCGGCGCTGGTGCTGTCCTCGCCCTACCGCATGCAGCGCATCTTCGGCTTCATGGACCCGTGGTCGGATGCGTACGGCAAGGGCTACCAGCTTTCGCACGCGCTGATCGCGTTCGGGCGCGGCGAATGGTTCGGCGTCGGGCTGGGCGCGAGCATCGAAAAGCTGCATTACCTTCCCGAGGCGCACACCGACTTCCTGCTCGCCGTCATCGCGGAAGAACTCGGCTTGGCCGGTGTCGCGCTGGTCATCGGCCTGTTCGTCTGGCTGGTGTTCCGCGCTTTCGCGATCGGCCGCCAGGCGGCCCTGCAGGAGCGCCATTTCGCCGCGCTGGCGGCGCAGGGCATCGGCATCTGGATCGGCTTCCAGACCCTCATCAACATGGGCGTGAACACCGGCCTGTTGCCGACCAAGGGCCTCACGCTCCCGCTCATGAGTTTTGGCGGTTCGGGCCTGCTGGTGAACTGCGTGGCACTCGCGGTGCTGTTGCGAATCGACTGGGAAAGTCGCCAGGTGGCGAAAGGGATGCCGGCATGAGCGCGCCAGCCGTAGCCATGCCGGCCGGCAAGACCATCATGATCATGGCCGGCGGCACCGGCGGCCATGTGTTTCCCGGCTTGGCGGTGGCCGACTGGATGCGCGCGCTCGGCTGGCGCGTCGTGTGGATGGGTTCGCCCGCCGGGATGGAGGCTCGCCTCGTGCCTGGGCACGGCTATGAAATGGCGTGGGTGCGCTCGAGCGCACTTCGGGGCAAGGGACTGCTGGCGGCGTTGCTCCTGCCCGCCAGGCTGCTGGTCGCTTTCTGGCAGAGTGCGCGCGCGATATTCGCCATTCGCCCGGACGTGGTGCTCGGCATGGGCGGCTATGTGGCCTTTCCGGGCGGGATGATGGCGTCGTTGCTCAACCGGCCGCTTGCAGTGCACGAGCAGAACGCGATTGCCGGCCTCACCAACAAGGTGCTGGGCAAGATCGCCGACAAGACGATGGCTGCGTTTCCCGGTGCGCTGCCCGGTGCGCAGTGGACCGGCAATCCCGTGCGCGCCGACATCGCAGCGGTGGCCCCGCCGCAAAGCCGGTATGCCGCCCGCAGCGGTCCGCTCAACCTGCTTGTGGTGGGCGGGAGCCTGGGCGCGCAGGCCCTCAACGAAACCGTGCCGCGGGCGCTGGCGCTGATCCCGTCGAATGAGCGACCGCACGTCGTGCACCAGGCGGGAGAAAAGCACCTCGAAGCACTGAAGGGGCACTACGCGGCGGCCGGCGTGGAAGGTGAACTGGTTCCCTTCATTGCGGACATGGCGGCGCGCTACGCGCAGGCGGACCTGGTGATCTGCCGCGCGGGCGCCCTGACGGTGTCGGAACTTTCCGCCGCCGGCATGGCGAGCGTGCTCGTCCCTTTCCCGCATGCCGTCGACGACCACCAGACCGCCAACGCCCGGTTCCTGGCCGACAGCGGCGCCGCGATGCTCGTGCGCCAGTCGGACATGGGGCCGGGGCAACTGGCCGACTTAATCCGCACGCTCGATCGCGGCAAGCTCCTCGCGATGGCCGAGAAGGCCCGCGCGCTGGGCAAGCCCGAGGCGACTCGCCTGGTGGCCGAGTCGTGCATCCAACTGGCAGGCGGATCACGCACATGAAACACAAGGTACGCCGCATCCATTTCGTCGGCATCGGTGGCGCGGGCATGAGCGGTATCGCCGAAGTGCTGGTCAACCTCGGCTACGAGGTGAGCGGCTCCGACCTCGCCGCGAACGCAGCCACGCGCCGGCTCGAGCAGCTTGGCGTGAGCGTGAAGATCTCGCACGCCGCGGAGAACGTTGCCGACGCCGATGCGGTCGTGGTGTCGACAGCAGTAAAGAGCGACAACCCCGAAGTGCTGGCCGCGCGCGCGGGTCGCGTGCCGGTCGTGCCGCGCGCGATCATGCTCTCGGAGCTCATGCGCCTCAAGCAGGGGGTGGCGATCGCGGGCACCCACGGCAAGACCACCACCACCAGCCTCATCGCCAGCGTGCTGGCCGAAGGCGGCCTCGACCCGACCTACGTGATCGGCGGGCGGCTCACCAGCTCGGCGTCCAATGCGCGGCTGGGGGCGGGCGATTTCATCGTGGTCGAGGCCGACGAGTCCGACGCGTCCTTCCTCCACCTGCAGCCGGTGGTGGCGGTGGTCACCAACATCGACGCCGACCACATGGACACCTACCAGCACGATTTCGCGCGGCTCAAGCAGGCGTTCATCCAGTTCCTGCAGAACCTGCCTTT
The DNA here is from genome assembly GCA_038319115.1 of Burkholderiales bacterium. Lineage (GTDB taxonomy): Bacteria > Pseudomonadota > Gammaproteobacteria > Burkholderiales > SG8-39 > SZAS-79. The sequence goes on from JBBQCV010000018.1 coordinate 6,486, forward strand.
CTACGGCAGCGCGATCCTGTGCGTGGACGACCGCAACGTGCGCGAGATCCTGCCTTTCGTGTCCAAACCCGTGGTGTCCTACGGCTTGTCCGACGATGCGATGGTGCGCGCCACGAACGTCGAGCATGCCGAAGGGGCGATGCGCTTCACGGTCGTGCGCGACAAGCGCCCGCCGCTCGATATCACCCTCAACCTGCCTGGCGGCCACAACGTGCTCAATGCGCTGGCCACGATTGCGGTGGCCGGTGAGCTGGGCGTGCCGGACGAGGCGATCCGCAAGGCGTTGGCCGAATTTCGCGGCGTGGGCCGTCGGTTCCAGCGCTACGGCGAGATCGCTGCACCCAATGGCGGGACGTTTACGCTCATCGACGACTATGGCCATCACCCGGCCGAGATGGCCGCCACCATCGCCGCCGCGCGGGGCGCGTTTCCCGGCCGCAGGCTGGTGCTCGCCTTCCAGCCGCACCGCTACACGCGCACGCGCGACTTGTTCGAGGACTTCGTGCGGGTGCTATCGACGGCCGACGTGGTCGTCCTTGCCGAAGTGTATGCGGCCGGCGAAGCCCCCATCGTGGCGGCCGACGGGCGCGCGCTGGTGCGAGCCGTGCGCGTGGCCGGCAAGGTCGAGCCGGTGTTCGTCGACGAGATCGGGCAGATGCCCGACGCCATCCGCCACATCGTCCAGGACGGCGACGTGGTGGTGACCATGGGGGCCGGGTCGGTGGGCAATGTTCCCGCGCAGCTCGCGGCTGCGGGAGACGCCTGAGCGAATGGACATGTCCGAGACCCATCACATGACCGGATTACGCGGCGAACTGAAATTGGATGAGCCCATGGGCCGCCACGTGAGCTGGCGCACGGGCGGGCGCGCCGCGCGCACCTACCGCCCGGCCGGCAATGACGACCTCGCCGAGTTCCTGCGCCAGCTGCCCGCGGCCGAACCGGTGATGTTCCTCGGCCTGGGCAGCAATTCGCTCGTGCGCGACGGCGGATTCGGGGGCACGGTGGTGTTCAGTCATGCTGCCGCCAAACACGCGGAGTTCGATGACGGCCTCGTGTTCGCCGATGTCGGCGTGGCGAGCCCGAAGGTTGCGCGCTTCGCCGCCACGCATGACCTCGCCGGGTCCGAATTCCTGGCCGGCATCCCGGGCAGCATCGGCGGGGCGCTGGCGATGAACGCGGGGTGCTACGGATCGGAAACGTGGGAGATCGTCGCGCGCGTGCAGACCATCGACCGTGCCGGCGAGCTCCGGATCCGCCCGAAAGCTGATTTCGACATTGCCTACCGGCATTGCGAACTGAAGGACGGGGGGCGCATCGGCGCCACCGAATGGTTCACCGGCGCGTGGTTCAGCCTGGAGCCGGGCGACGGCGAGGCTTCGCGCGCGCGCATCAAGGCGTTGCTGACCAAGCGGATCGCATCGCAGCCGCTGTCGCTGCCCAATGCAGGCAGCGTTTTTCGCAATCCGCCGGACGATTTCGCCGCCCGGTTGATCGAATCCTGCGGGCTCAAGGGCCTCGAGCGGGGCGGCGCGCGGGTGTCGGAGAAGCACGCCAATTTCATCGTCAACCCGAAGGGCGCGGCGCGCGCCTCCGACATCGAGGGATTGATCGAAACGGTTCGTGCCACGGTGAAAGACCGCACGGGCATCGACCTGCACCCGGAAGTGCGCATCTTCGGGGAGGCGGCATGAGCAAGTTCGGCAAGGTCGCGGTGCTCATGGGCGGCAAGTCGGCCGAGCGCGCGGTGTCGCTCAAAAGCGGCGGCATGGTGCTCGGGGCGCTGCGCGCATCGGGGGTCGACGCCTGCGCGTTCGACCCGTCCGAGCGCGGCCTGGAGGCGCTCATCGACGAGCGCTTCGACCGCGCGTTCATCGCGCTGCATGGCCGCTTCGGCGAGGACGGCACCGTGCAGGGCGCGCTCGAATACCTCGGCCTGCCCTATACCGGCAGCGGCGTGCTCGCCTCGGCGCTCGCCATGGACAAGCTGCGCGCCAAGCAGGTCTGGCAGGCCAACGGGCTGCCGACGCCGCCGTTTGCGATGCTCGACGCGCGCACCGATTTCGCCGCCGTCGCCACCCGGCTGGGGCTGCCGATCATGGTCAAGCCGGCCAACGAAGGCTCCTCCATCGGCATGAGCAAGGTGCGCGCGGCGGGCGACCTCGAAGAGGCGTATGCGCTGGCGGTCAACTACGACCGCATGGTGCTCGCCGAAAAGTTCATCGAAGGCGCCGAAGTCACGGGCGCGATCCTCGGACGCTCGCCGCTGCCGCTGATCCGGCTCGAGACCACGCGCGATTTTTACGACTACGAAGCCAAGTACGAGCGCGACGACACGAGGTACATCGTCCCGTGCGGCCTGCCCGAGGCCAAGGAGCGCGAGGTCCAGCACCTGTGCCTGCGCGCTTTCGATGCCCTGGGCTGCCGCGGCTGGGGCCGCGCCGACGTAATGATGGATGCCGCAGGCAACCCCTACCTGCTCGAAGTGAACACCTCGCCGGGCATGACCGACCACTCGCTCGTGCCCATGGCAGCGCGCGCGATCGGGCTGTCCTACGAGGCCCTGTGCCTGAAGATCCTCGAAGGCTCGCATGTGGGATAACCCCCGGCTGCTCAACCTGGTGGCGAACGTGTTGATCGCCATCACGCTGGCGGTCCTTGCCGTTGCCGCAATCCGCATGCTGCTGGCCTCGTCGCTATTCCCGCTGCGCGAGCTCACTGTGCAGGGGGCGCTTGCGCACACCAGCCGCGACGAACTGGAAGCAGCCACGCGCGGTCGCGCGAGCGGCAACTTCTTTGCCGTGGACCTCGCCGCAGTGCGCGAGGCGCTGGAGAAGCTCCCCTGGGTGCGGCGTGCGGACGTGCGCCGGGTCTGGCCCGACCGCATCGAGGTTTCCCTCGAGGAGCACGTGGCCCTCGCGCGCTGGGGGGACGTCGCCCTGGTGAACACCTTCGGCGAACGTTTCGGCGGGGACACCGATGCCAGCCTGCCGATCTTTGCCGGGCCGCCGCGCACCGAAACGGAGGTCGCGCGGCGCTTCGTGCGCTACGCCCACCTGCTCGCCCCGCTGGGCGGGAAGCTCGAGCGCGTCATCCTGACTCCGCGCTACGCCTGGCAACTGCGCCTGTCCGGCGGCCTGAGCATCGAGCTCGGCCGGGACCTGCCCAACGATCCGGCCGACGCGCGCCTGGCGCGCTTCGTCGCCGCCTACCCCCAGTCGCTCGGGCGCCTCGCCCTGCGGCACGAATACGTGGACCTGCGCTACCCCAACGGTTTCGCCCTGCGTGTTCCAGAGTTCGAGCGCTCCGGCGCCAAAGCAAAGGGCTGATCCCGACCCATGGCCAAGGAAACAAAACAACTCGTGGTCGGCCTGGACATCGGCACCTCGAAAGTCGTCGCCCTTGTGGCCGACGTGATGCCCGACGGGCGCCTCGAGGTGCTCGGAATGGGCAGCCACGAATCCAAAGGGCTCAAGAAAGGGGTGGTCGTCAACATCGAGTCGACGGTCAACGCGATCCAGCGCGCGCTCGAGGAGGCCGAGCTCATGGCCGACTGCAAGATCGCCTCGGTGTTCACCGGCATCGCCGGCAGCCACATCAAGAGCTTCAACTCCACCGGCATGGTGGCGATCAAGGACCGCGAGGTGACCGCGCTGGACGTCGAGCGCGTGATCGAAACTGCGCGCGCGGTCAACATCCCCACCGACCAGCAGATCCTGCACGTGCTGCGCCAGGAGTTCATCATCGACGGCCAGGAAGACGTGCGCGAGCCAATCGGCATGTCGGGCGTGCGCCTGGAGGTGAAGGTCCATATCGTGACCGGCGCGGTGTCCTCGGCGCAGAACATCGTGAAGTGCGTGCGGCGCTGCGGACTCGAAGTCAATGACCTGATCCTGCAGCCCCTTGCGTCATCGCGGGCGGTGCTCTCCGAGGACGAAATGGACCTCGGCGTGTGCCTGGTCGACATCGGCGGGGGCACCACCGACATCGCCATCTTCACCCACGGAGCGATTCGCCACACCGCGGTGATTCCGATCGCGGGCGACCAGATCACCAGCGACATCGCTATGGCGCTGCGCACCCCGACCCCGGACGCTGAGACGATCAAGATCCGACACGGGGTGGCGCTGCGCCAGCTCGCCGACGCCAACGAGATGGTCGAGGTGCCGGGCATCGGCGAGCGGCCGCCGCGGATGATGTCGCGCCAGACCCTGGCCGAAGTGATCGAGCCCCGTGTCGAGGAGCTCTTCTCGCTCGTGCAGCGCGTGCTGCGCGAATCGGGCTTCGAGGAGCTGCTGTCCTCCGGGGTGGTGCTTACCGGCGGCTCGGCCACGATGAGCGGCATGGTGGAGCTGGGCGAGGAAATCTTCCACATGCCGGTTCGCATCGGCCTGCCAGTGTATTCCGGCGGCCTCGCTGACGTGGTGCGCAATCCGCGCTACGCGACCGCCATGGGGCTGCTGCTCGAAGGCGCGGCCCAGATCGAGCAGGGGCAGGTGATGCGGCAGGGCGGCTCATTCAAGGCGGTGCTCGCGCGAATGCGCGAGTGGTTCCAGCGCAATTTCTGAAGTTCATCTGAAGCAATCAGTTCAACCGGCAAGGAGAAAATAAAATGTTCGAAATCGTAGACAGCCAGGGCACAGGGCCCGTCATCAAGGTTGTAGGGGTGGGTGGCGCCGGCGGCAACGCCGTGAACCACATGATCGGCAAGGGCGTGGAGGGCGTCGAGTTCATCGCCGTGAACACCGACGCGCAGGTCCTCGCACGCAACCAGGCGCGCAACCAGATCCAGATCGGCTCGAGCGGCCTGGGTGCGGGTGCCAAGCCCGAGGAAGCGCGCGCGGTGGCGCTGGAGGAGCGCGGGTTGCTGAAGGAGTCGCTCGAGGGCGCCAACATGGTGTTCATCACCGCGGGCATGGGCGGTGGCACCGGCACCGGCGCAGCGCCCGTGGTGGCGGAGGTCGCGCGCGAGATGGGCATCCTTACCGTTGCCGTGGTGACCAAGCCGTTTTCGTTCGAGGGCACCAAGCGCATGCGCCTGGCCGAAGCGGGCATCGAGGAGCTGGGCCAGCACGTCGATGCGCTGATCGTGATCCTCAATGACAAGCTGGAAGAGGTCCTGGGCGAGGACGTGACCATGGACGAGGCGTTCAGGGCGGCCGACGACGTGCTCAATAACGCCGTGGCGGGTATCTCGGAGATCATCAACCGCGAGGGACTGGTCAACGTCGACTTCCAGGACGTGCGCACGGTGATGTCCGAGCAGGGCATGGCGATGATGGGTTCGGCGCAGATGTCGGGCGTGGACCGCGCACGAATCGCCGCCGAACAGGCCATCGCCAGCCCGCTGCTCGAGGGCGTGACGCTCTCGGGTGCGCGCGGCGTGCTCGTGAACATCACTGCCACCCGCGAAAGCCTCAAGCACGGCGAAGTGAAGGCGGTCATGAACACGGTTCGCAGCTTCGCGGCCGACGATGCGACGATCATCTTCGGCGCGGTCTACGACCCGGGGATGGCGGACAACCTGCGGGTCACGGTCGTGGCCACCGGCCTGGGGTCGGCCTCCGCGCAGCGCCAGCAGAAGCCGCAACTGGTGATCTCGCAGAAGACCGGGACCGACAACCAGCCGGTGATGGCCACCGCGGGCATGGACTACGGGCAGTTCGAAATGCCCGCGGTCATGCGCAGCAACCGTGCGCGCCAGGCCGAAGCACTGGCGCAAAGCGGGGTGGACAAGTACGACATCCCGGCCTTCCTGCGCAAACAGGCGGACTGAGCGCCAAAGGCGGCGCCGAATCCGGTTCTCAACCTTGCCGGGCGAACCGGATTCGGCGGCCGTTTGCTGCAGAGCACCAATTCATTTACAATTGGTATACAGATGTTGTTAAACAGATACTTATAATCCCTCCGCACCAACCGCCCACCGATCCCGACCGATGCTTCGTCAACGCACCCTTAAAGCGCTCGTCCGTGCGACCGGTGTCGGCCTGCATACGGGACAGAAAATACGCATGGTGCTGCGACCCGCGCAGCCCGGGACAGGCATCGTTTTCCGCCGTGTCGATCTCGACCCCGTTGTGGACATCGCCGCCCGCGCCGATGCAGTAGGCGAAACAAGGTTGTCCTCCTGCCTCGTCCAGGGCGAGGCCCGCATCTATACCGTGGAACACCTCATGTCGGCCCTGTCGGGGCTGGGTATCGACAACGTATTCATCGAACTCGATGGCCCCGAAGTCCCCATCATGGACGGTAGCGCGGCGCCCTTTGCGTTCCTGATCCAGTCCGCGGGCATCGAAGAGCAGGCGGCGGCCAAGCGCTTCATCCGGATCAGGAAAACGGTCGAAGTGTCCGACGGCGACAAGTGGGCGCGCCTCGAGCCCTATGCCGGCTACAAGCTGTCATTCTCCATCGTGTTCAGCCATCCGGTGATTGAGAAGAGCAACCAGTCGGTGACGGTAGACTTCGCCCATACCTCCTACCTGAAGGAAATCGCGCGGGCCCGCACATTCGGTTTCATGCAGGACGTCGAGCAGCTGCGCGAGGACGGTCTCGCGCTGGGCGGCGGCTTGGACAACGCGGTGGTGCTCGACGAGTACCGCGTGCTCAACGCCGACGGCCTGCGCTTCAGCGACGAATTCATCCGCCACAAGGTGCTCGATGCGATCGGTGACCTGTACCTCATCGGCCACCCGCTCCTGGGCGCCTTCAGCGCGCACAAGTCGGGCCATGCGCTCAACAACCAGCTGGTGCGCGCGCTGATGCAGCAGCCCGATGCCTGGGAAATCGTCAGCTTCGAACGCGCGGAAGAGGCGCCGGCCGGCCTGCTCGCGCTGTCGGGCCAGGCAGCCTGAAGACGGGCGGTTAATGCTGCTGCTGCGGATCGTCGGGTTGCTGGCGGTGATAGCGATCGGCACGTTGGCCTTGTCCTGGGTTTTTACCGGCGACCGCCGCTACCTGCGCATCGCGTGGCGCGTGTTTCTGGCGGCCCTCGCCGCCAGCCTGTTATTCCTCTTGCTCCTGTTTTTCGAAAAGCTCCTCGTCATGCTGTGAGGCCGTGGCGATCCAGCAATGTTTTCAAGGCCTTGCGAAAGGGGGAGTCGGGCAGGCGTGCATGCAGTGCGGCCAGCTCCCGCAGCGCCGCCGGGGTCATTTCGGCCTGTTTGGGCGGGGGGTCTTCCGCGCCGCTGTAATCGGGTTGCACCCTCACCAAAACTGAATTAACCTGCGTCCGCTGTTTCGAGAGGTAAACCCCCACGCTTTCCGCCAGCAGTTTCAGTTTGGCTGCCGCCGCACCGTTGGAGGCATGCAGGGTGAGTTTGCCTTCCTTGAAATTGGCGACCTTCGCAAGGGGCGCCAGTTCCCGGGGCAGGAAGCCTTTAAGAAGCTTCGACAACGCCTCGATCTCATGCGCTTTCGCGAACAGGGGCTGCAGTTCACCCTGTGCCGAGAGGAATCGGTTGATCTTGAGCGCCATGAGTCTGAAGTGGACGGAAGTCCGAGGGGAGTGACAGTTTGCAGATCATTTTAATCTCCGACCGGCTGGGCAAGGCCAGGACCGTCAGCGTGTCCACCCACCACCTGCTGGTCAGCGGGGCCTTGGGAGCGATCGTGCTCGCCGCCCTGACGTTTGCCCTGCACGCGATTACGTTGCGCGTTGCAGGCGAAATCCGGCTTCCTTTCCTGCAAAACATCGCCCTTGCCGCCCACGAGGGCGAAACCCTGAAGGCGCGCGAGTTCGTCCAGCAGAACCTCAACGCGATGGCGATCAAGCTGGGCGAAATGCAGGCCCAGCTCACCCGGCTCGATGCGCTCGGCGACCGGCTCTCAAGCGTCGCGGGAATCAAGCCGCAGGAGTTCCGCCTCAACGAGACCCCCGGCCTGGGCGGCGCGCACTCCTCCCTCGTCCCGCCGCAGGACCTGTCGATCCCGGAATTCAATCAGAAGCTCACCGAGGTTTCGCGGCGCATGGAAAACCGCACCGACCTCCTGGGCGTGCTCGAAGCGCGAATGTTCGACGAGGCGGTGAACAAGAAGCTGCTGCCGACCATCCTGCCGGTTGCGGGCACGTACAACGCATCGAGTTTCGGCATGCGCATCGACCCCATCACCGGCCAGCACGCGATGCACGACGGCATGGATTTCATCGCCGACAGGGGGACCACGATCGTCGCGGCCGCGGGCGGGGTGGTCCACTTCGCCGGCTGGCATCCGCAGTACGGCAACGTGATCGAACTTGACCACGGTAACGCGCTGCAGACGCGCTACGCGCACACGTCCAGGATAGTCGTGAAGGCGGGCGACCTCGTCAAGCGCGGCCACAAGATCGCCGAGGTGGGCTCCACCGGCCGCTCGACCGGGCCGCACCTGCATTTCGAGGTGCGTTTCAACGGCGTGGCACAAAACCCTGCGCGTTTCCTGTTCGCATCCGCCCCGCCGGTGCTCGCCCGGCGCTGAGTGGCGTACGGCGCGCAGGCGCCTCGGGGGGCCATGCTAAAATCTTGATTTTTTTCGCATCGGCGCCATCTACGCCGTCCTGCGGCGCGGGCCGCAGCCTACCCAGGCCAGCATGATCACCAAGTTCCTCACCAAGATTTTCGGCAGCCGCAATCAGCGCCTGCTCAAGCAGTACGCCCGCAACGTCGAGCGCATCAACTCACTCGAGGCGGCCATCTCCGCGCTGCCGGACGAGGCGTTACGGGCCAAGACCGGCGAGTTCCGCAAGCGCTTCGCCGACGGCGAGACGCTCGACGACCTCCTGCCCGAAGCCTTCGCGGTGGTCCGCGAGGCGGGAGTGCGATCGCTCAAGATGCGCCATTTCGACGTCCAGCTGATCGGCGGGATGGTGCTGCACGCGGGCAAGATCGCCGAGATGCGCACCGGCGAAGGCAAGACCCTCATGTCCACCCTGCCCGCGTACCTCAACGCGATCGCGGGCAAGGGCGTGCATATCGTCACCGTCAACGACTACCTCGCGCAGCGCGACGCCGACTGGATGGGCAAGCTGTACGGATTTCTGGGCGTCACCGTGGGGGTCAACCTTTCCCAGCTCGAGGCCGCCAGCAAGCGCGCCGCGTACGCCGCCGATATCACCTACGGTACCAACAACGAATTCGGCTTCGATTACCTGCGCGACAACATGGCGATGCATGTCGAGGACCGCTACCAGCGCAGCCTCAGTTTCGCCATCGTCGATGAGGTCGACTCGATCCTCATCGACGAGGCGCGCACGCCGCTCATCATTTCGGGGCAGGCGGAGGACCGCACCGAGCTGTACCACCGCATGAACGAGGTGGCGCCGCTGCTGGCCAAGCAGGCCGAGGAGGAAGGCGAGGGCGATTTCTGGGTGGACGAGAAAAACCACCAGGTCCTGCTCTCCGAGGCGGGGCATGCGCACGCCGAAGAGATCCTCGCCAAGGTCGGCCTCCTGCCTGAGGGCGCAAGCCTGTACGAGCCGACGTTCATCAACCTCATGCACCATCTCTACGCGTCGCTGCGGGCGCACCACCTGTTCCATCGCGACCAGCAGTACGTGGTGCAGAACAGCGAAGTGATCATCGTCGACGAATTCACCGGGCGCCTCATGCAGGGCCGGCGCTGGTCTGATGGACTGCACCAGGCCGTCGAGGCGAAGGAGAACGTGCCGATCCAGTCGGAGAACCAGACCCTCGCCTCGATTACGTTCCAGAATTACTTCCGCATGTACACGCGCCTGTCGGGCATGACCGGCACGGCCGACACCGAGGCGTATGAATTCCAGGAGATCTACGGCCTCGAAACGGTGGTGGTGCCCACCCACCGGTTGATGATCCGCGACGACCGCCTCGACCAGGTGTTCCGCACCAACAAGGAAAAATTCGCCGCGATCATCGAGGACATCAAGGACTGCCACCAGCGCGGCCAGCCGGTGCTGGTGGGAACGACCTCGATCGAAAACTCCGAACTGCTGTCGGGAATGCTGCGCGACGACGGCGACGTGCCGCATCAGGTGCTCAACGCCAAGCAGCACGAGCGCGAGGCGCAGATCATCGCCCAGGCCGGCCGGCCCAAGATGGTCACCATCGCCACCAACATGGCCGGCCGCGGCACCGACATCGTGCTCGGGGGCAACGTCGAAAAGCAGTGCGAGCACATCGAGGCCACCGAAGGGCCGGACGCGGCGGAAAAGGCGCGCCAGGTCGACACCCTCAAGAGCGAGTGGCAGGCGCTGCACGACCTCGTGATCCGCGAGGGCGGCCTGCACATCATCGGCACCGAACGGCACGAGTCGCGCCGAGTGGACAACCAGCTGCGCGGGCGTTCGGGCCGCCAGGGCGACCCGGGGTCGTCGCGGTTCTACCTGTCGCTCGAAGACCCGCTGCTGCGCATCTTCGCCGGCGAGCGCATCAACAAGATCATGGTGATGCTCAAGATGCCCGAGGGCGAGGCGATCGAGCACCGCATGGTCACCAACTCGATCGAGAGCGCGCAGCGCAAGGTCGAGGCACGCAACTTCGACATCAGGAAGCAGCTGCTCGAGTACGACGACGTGTCGAACGACCAGCGGCGCACGATCTACCAGCTGCGCAACGAGCTGATGGATTCGACCGACGTATCGGCGCGCATCGCCGACCTGCGGGAGGGCGTGGCCACCGACGTGTTTCGAACCTACGTGCCGGCCGAGAGCGTCGAGGAGCAATGGGACATTCCCGGCCTGCAGAAGGCGCTCGTCGCGGACCTCCAGCTCGAGCTTCCGGTGAAGGAGTGGCTCGAAAAGGAGCCTGACCTCGACGACGAGGCGGTGCTGGAGCGCATCGTGGCCAAGGCCCACGAGGCCTACAAGGAGAAGGTCCCGCCCGGGGCCGAGGAGTCCTACCACCAGTACGAGCGTTACGTGATGCTGCAGATCCTCGACTCGCACTGGCGCGAGCACCTCGCGGCGCTCGACCACCTGCGCCAGGGCATCCACCTGCGCGGCTATGCGCAGAAGAACCCCAAGCAGGAATACAAGCGCGAGGCGTTCGAACTGTTCGGCGCCCTCATCGAGGCGGTCAAGCTCGAGGTGACGCGCACGCTGGCGGCGGTGCAGATCAAGGCCGAGACTCCGCTCGAAGTGCCGGACACGCCGCCGGTACTCGGCAACATCAGCTACCAGCACGCCGACCCGAGCGCGTCGCTCGAGGTGGCCGAAGAGTCCCCGGTGGACGCGCCGGCGCCCGCAGACGAAGAGGACAAATCCAGGCCCTTCGTGCGCTACGGCCAGAAAGTCGGCCGCAACGACCCCTGCCCCTGCGGCTCGGGCAAGAAATACAAGCAGTGCCACGGCAGGCTCGCCTGAGCGCCCCGATCATCAATTTCGTAGCCTGAACCCATGCCCGTAAATCTCCAGCCGACCCCGCCGGAGCGGCTTTTCCCGGTGGCCGGGGTCGAACTCGGCATCGCCATGGCCGGGGTGCGCAAACCCAATCGCAAGGACGTGCTGCTGGTGCGCATCGTGCCGGGCGCCGCGGTGGCCGGCGTGTTCACGCAGAACCGGTTTTGCGCCGCGCCGGTGATCCTCGCCCGCAAGCACCTTGCGCGGGGCTTTGGCGCGCGCGCGCTCGTGGTCAACACCGGCAACGCGAATGCGGGCACCGGCGAGGACGGATTGAAGCGCGCCGGCGAGATCTGCGCGGCGACGGCGGCCCTGCTTGGGTGCGCCGCCGACGAAGTGCTGCCATTCTCGACCGGCGTGATCATGGAGCCGTTGCCCGCCGAGCGCATCATCGCGGGCCTGCCTGCGGCCAAGGCAGACCTGCGCGCGGACAACTGGGCGAGCGCCGCGGAATCGATCATGACCACCGACACCGTGGCCAAGGCGGCTTCGCGCAAGATCGACATCGGCGGCAGGAGCGTGACCGTCACCGGCATCGCCAAAGGCGCCGGGATGATCCACCCCGACATGGCCACCATGCTCGGTTTCGTGGCCACAGATGCGGGCGTGCCGGCCGGGCTGCTGCAGTCGATGCTGCAGGATGTTGCGGACGACTCGTTCAACGCCATCACCGTCGACGGGGACACCTCGACCAACGACTCCTTCATCCTGATTGCGTCCGGTGCATCGGGCGTGTCCATCAACGACGCGAAGGACCCGGGCTACGCCCTGCTGCGGGGTGCGGTGCGCGAGGTCTCCATCCAGCTCGCGCAGGCCATCATCCGCGACGGCGAGGGCGCAACCAAATTCATGACCGTGCAGGTCGATGGCGGGCGCACGCGCGAGGAATGCCGCAAGGTCGGCTTCGCCATCGCCCACTCGCCGTTGGTGAAGACCGCTTTTTTCGCCTCGGATCCCAACCTGGGGCGCATCCTCGCGGCCATCGGCTACGCCGGCATCACCGACCTCGACACGACGAAGGTCGACCTGTACCTGGGTGACTTGCTGGTCGCCACCAAGGGCGGGCGCAACCCTGCGTATCGCGAGGAAGTTGCCAACGCAATCATGCAGGCGAGCGAGATCACGGTGCGCGTGATCCTCAATCGCGGCGACGCCTCGGCCACCCTGTGGACCTGCGACTTTTCCTTCGATTACGTGAAGATCAACGCGGAGTACCGCACCTGATGGCCTTCAAGCCCGACCTCGCCGACGTGCTTGCGCGCTTCGATGGGCTGCTGCAGCGCATGGAAAGGCTGCTTCCGCCGGCACCGCCCGCGAACGATTGGAAATCGGTGGCGTTCCGTTGGCGCCGCTCGGGCGGCCTCGCCGCTCGCGGTTGGCTCGACCCGGTCCACCACGTGCACAAGATTCGCATCGCCGACCTGCAGGGCATCGACGCCCAGATCGCCAAGGTCGAGCAGAACACGCGCCAGTTCGTGGCCGGCCAGCCGGCCAACAACGTGCTCCTCACCGGGGCGCGCGGGACGGGCAAGTCATCCATCATCAAGGCGCTCCTGAACAAGTACGCCAAGGACGGCCTGCGCCTGATCGAGGTCGACAAGACCGACCTGGTCGACCTGCCCGCCATCGTCGATGCGATCGACCGGCGCCCGGAGCGGTTCATGCTGTTCTGCGACGACCTGTCGTTCGAGGAAGCCGAGCCCGGCTACAAGGCGCTCAAGGTGGCGCTCGACGGCTCGATATCGACGACCTCCGACAATCTCCTCATCTATGCAACCTCCAACCGGCGCCACCTGATGCCGGAATACATGGAGGAGAACCTCGCCACAAAGTACATTGGCGACGAGATCCACCCGGGCGAGACGGTGGAGGAGAAGATCTCGCTGTCCGAGCGTTTCGGCCTGTGGGTGTCGTTCTACCCGTTCGACCAGGACGAGTACCTTGCGATTGCGGCGCAGTGGATGCGCCACTTTGGATGCGGCGCGCGAGAAATCGACGCCGCGCGCGAAGAGGCCCTGCAATGGGCGCTCCTGCGTGGTTCGCGCAGCGGGCGCATCGCGTTCCAGTTCGCGCGCGACTGGGCCGGGCGCCACGTTGGCGGCCCCGGAACCTCCAAGTCCGGCTCGGCCAAGCCCCGCAAGTAAACGTGATCGTCGAAGTTGCCGCGGCGGTGATCCTGCGCGCCGACGGCGCGTTCCTGCTCGCCAAGCGGCCGGCGGGCAAGGTCTACGCCGGCTGGTGGGAATTCCCCGGCGGCAAGGTCGAAGAAGGCGAGCCCGCGGAAGCAGCGCTTGTGCGCGAGCTGCACGAGGAACTCGGCATCGACGTGAAGAACGCGTGGCCCTGGCTCACGCGCGTGTTCACCTACGAGCACGCGACCGTCCGTCTCAATTTTTTTCGCGTGACGGCCTGGACCGGCGAGCCGCATGGGCGCGAAGGGCAGGAGCTCGCGTGGCAGCGGCTCAACGAAACGCTGCTCTCGCCGATGCTGCCGGCCAACGCGCCGATCCTTGCGTCCCTTGCGCTGCCGGCCGAATACGCGGTGAGCGCAGTGGATTCTCTCGGAGAGGCGGAGTACCTGCGGCGCCTGGAGTCGCGGTTGAAGGGCGGGCTGCGTCTTGTCCAGCTGCGCGAGAAGCAATTGTCGCCGCATCAACTGGTTGCGCTTGCGGCCAAGGTTTGCACGCTTGCGCATCGCTATGGCGCGCGCATGCTGGTCAATGGCGATGCGGCGCTTGCCCGCGAGGCCGGTGCCGACGGCGTCCACTTTCCGGCGCAGGCGCTCATGCGTCTGGATGCGCGCCCGCAAGGCCTGCTCGTCGGCGCGTCGTGCCACGACGAGAACGAGCTCGCGCACGGCATGCGACTCGAGCTCGATTTCGCGGTGCTCGGCCCGGTGAAGCCGACTGCTTCGCATCCCGGCGCGCAAGCACTCGGCTGGGACCGGTTCGCGCAGCTGGCGCGCGGTGCAACGCTGCCGGTCTATGCAATCGGCGGACTCGCGCCCCGGGACCTCGACCCGGCACGGCGCAGCGGTGCGCACGGGATCGCGATGATCAGGGGTGCGTGGCCCGCATCTTAATCTTGAACTTTGTTTTTCGTAGAGTCAAAAGGATAGCCGGTCTAACGGCAGTTGGTTTTCCAAAAATGGAAACTAAATAGCTGCCGCTGTCCGGCGCTTCCTCGCCCGGTTCGGGCGGCTCGGCCTGCGGCGCCCGGTAGGCTGGCGTGGCCACTGGCCCAAGTCGACGGACGACACGAATGCCTCGTTTTGGGCCAACTCCGGGGCTTTCTTGCGTGGCATGCCCGCTTTCCTCCGTTCCTCGTCACTCCCGGGGGCTTCGAATCATGACTTGGCGCGACTGCGTTTCACACTGTAGGGAACAGGCGGCTCCGCAATGCGGCTGCCTTGCGCCTCCTCCTCGGATTCAATAACGACGCGCACCTTCGCGCTCAAAACCTTGGCCACGCGGCGCAGCATGCTCAAGGAATGACCCTCGTAGTCGGGCGATTCGAAGCGGCTGATTTGTTGTTGCGAAGTGTGGAGTTTGCGGGCAAGGTCCTTTTGAGAAAGACCGGCCTTTTCGCGCAGCGCCGCGATCTGCAACGCTACGTCCCACGCCTCCCCAGCCTTCGCGAAGCGCTCAACAAACGCGGGGTCACGCATCTGCTCTTCGAGGTACCGATCAAAATTCGTCTTCTTCATGGCTTCGCTTTTTCCTGCCAGTCGCGCATCCGCGCCCGGGCGATGTCGAGGTCGCGGGCCGGAACTCGTAGAACTGTACGGTAAAGTTCACGTTAGAGCAACATCATTATTGATGTAATGCGGTTTCATTCGCATCAAACTGGCGGTAGCGGAATCAGATTTCGGCAATGCCGTTCCGTCCGCAGTAGTCCAGAATCAAAGTCAGAGTGGTGGTATTGGCCGTGGCCATGGCGTCCTCTATACTTAAATTTGTAAACTTTGTTTTACGCAGAATGGCTTCCTGATTGGCTCTCAGGACAGTTAGTTTTCCGAAAACAGAAAACTTTCTAGCCGCTGCCGTCCGGATTTTCCTCGCCCGGGTCGGGCGATTCGGCCTGGGGCACACGATAGGCTTCGGTCGCCCACTGGCCGAGGTCGATCAGCTTGCAACGTTCGCCGCAAAACGGCCGGTACCGGTTCTCGGGGTTCCAGGCCACCTGGATCCCGCAGCGCGGGCAGGGGACTGCGCGGTTCGATGCCATGCGCCTACAGGTTACAGAAGGTAAGATTGAAACTGCCCGCAAAGCCAGCACCGGCGCGGTTTTTCGATTTCAACATAGTCTCTGGCTACTCGCGTAGCTACTCGGGATCGCCATGCTGGGCTGTCTCTCCACGGCCAGAACATCGCCCGCAATCCGCGGGTGAGCTGGCTGGGACGATTATATCGGGCGGCGCGGACGGGCGCTGCAGCCCCTCGGCCCGCGCCGTCAGCAATGCTAACGGCGTCGACCGCTAGGCCGGCCGCAGTTCGCCGGCTGTCAGGGCGCCTGGTTCGAGTTGCTTCGGTCGATAGCTCAGTTCTCCTGCGGTCTCCACGTTGTTGCGGGTTCGTTTCGTTGCTGCGTTCCTGCTGGTGTGTGCTGCCTGTTCGGTCAGTGTTTCTGTCCGTCCCGAACGCTGAGCGTGTCGGGATCTACAAGGGACTCGGGACACCACTCCCGATTTGTGCAGAGTCTTCTGTTGCTTGCCACGGCTGCACCCGTTCTTGGCGTCGATGGTGCTTTCCTGTTGGAAGCCGGTCCATCGAGACGAGCCATTGACCCAGGGCTCGGAGGGGCGCCTCTTCGGCGCGGTTTTGCACTGAGCCCGCGGGAAGCGGGCATGAGGACGGACCGCGTTGCGCGATCCACAATGACGACGGGTCAGGGGAGCCCGTCACTGGGGGTTGTCACTTGCGCCAGCCACCGTAAATCATTGATGACTGGAGCAATCTGCGCATCGTCACTACCGGCTCGCGCCGGCGTAGTGACGATGCGACTGGCACAGACGAGTGGCGCAGCGTTACGAAGGAACCTTGGCGCAGCGCACCCGGCGGAAATCGCCCGGGTGGTGCATGGCAACTGACAGTTACCTCCGGCCTCGCGGCCACCGGCTTTCAGGAGATGCGGCCGGTTTCGGTCGCTCTTTCGAGCGGGCGATGCGCTGACGGGCATCAATCGGGCTGAAGGAGCCACCTGTGTAATCACACGTCTGACCGATGCGCCTTTGGAGAGTTCCCCAGACCATGCGACTGAGATCCGTCGGCCCGGTGTTAGCAGTGCTAGCAGCAGGTTCGAACGATCGGACGCCCCAGCAATGCCGACCCGGTCACACGGGCCGGTCAACGTCGAGATCGTGGACTATCATCAAGGACCAGAGCATGCCGCGTGTAGCTGTTCATCCGGTACGGCCTGATTGAAGGGCCGGCGAGCAACGCCAACCTCGACTGAGTGCAGAAAAAATGAAGGAAGCGACAGCCCGCATCAAGATCAACAAGCTGCTCGAAGCGGCTGGCTGGCGTTTCTTTCCGGAAGGCAACGCGCCTGCCAACATTCGGCTGGAGCCCAGCGTCACGATCAAGTCGGCGGACCTGGACGCACTGGGCGAGAACTTCGAAAAGGCCGCAAAAGGTTTCGCCGACTTCCTCCTGCTCGACGCCAAGGGCTTCCCGCTCATCGTCCTGGAAGCGAAAGCCGAAGACAAGAACCCGCTTGTCGGCAAGGAACAGGCCCGCAAGTACGCGCGCTCCCAGAACTGCCGCTTCGTCATCCTCTCCAGCGGCAACCTGCATTACTTCTGGGACCTCGAACGCGGCAACCCGTACGTCATCACCTCTTTTCCGACCCCGGATTCGGTCATCGGCTACCAGAAGGTCACGCCCAAACCGGAACGCCTGATCGCGGAGCAGGTCGGCGACGATTGCATCGTTCTCACCCAGCGCCCGAGCTACCAAGCCGAGGCCGGATGGAAAAACGAAGGGGAGCGCCCGGGCTACATCCAGGCCAACAAGCTGCGCTTTCTTCGCCCCTAGCGCTGGTCCCGTGGCCTTCGACTTCCCGTTTCTGACTAGCTACGACCCGCCGGGAACGAGCGAGGGAACGCTCGATCCACTCGGCTTGTATCAGATCGCCGATCAGCTCGCCGTTCAGCTCGTGCCGGCCGTGCGCGAGCGCATGCAGCGCATTCGTTTTCTCACCGCTATGGCTGTCGGCGCGCTGGTGACCGAGGGGATCGAGGATGATCCCGCTTTCCGGGACGCCTCGCCCTACCTCGTGTGGGAGTGGCTCGTGGTCGAGTCGCTGATTCGGACGAAGAGCGATGATCCGTCGCTATGGGGCGTTCCGGGGACGCTCGTTACCCGGCGTGCGCTGGAAAGGCATGGGTATCTGGACGCCGCGAGCTATTTGAAGACGCCTCGAATCTTCGGCTTTCACGGGGTCTACAAGCGCTTGGCGGCGCATCTGGGGCTGGTGGACGTTCATCTCGACCCTGGGCCGAATGCGGAAGAACTCGCGGACGCCTGGGCTCAAGATCGGGGTCTGGACGGTCTGCGGGGGGCAAAGTCCGTGCTGGCGGGTTGGAGCGCGGCGGTGCAGCGTGGTTTGGCCGAGAAGCCGCCCCGTTCGAAGTCCGGTTGGGGAGAGAAGGGTTGGGCCGAACTGGCGGATGCGTTCGCGCCGGCAACCTGCAAGGTGCGCGAACGGCGATTCCTGAAGAATCTTCTCCTCGGGGCGGAGGTGCGGAATCTCGGGGCCTTCCCCGCACTCTGGAAGCTGCAGGATGAGTTCCAGGGCAGTGATTTCACGGAAGAGCGCTTGCATGATCGGCTCGAAGCAGTCGAGCCCGGCTACGGACCGCTCCTGAGGGCGATTCGTGCGTATGAGGCGATCGCCCGGCGGCTGCAGGACGCATTCGATGTGCTGAGAGCCGAGGCGGGGCGCTCGGACGTTCAGGGATTCGTCGTTGCCTCGATCGCCAAGGACGCGGATTTCGTTCGATGCGTGACAAACCTGCATGACCGGTTCGAAGCAGCGCACGAGGCCTTGGGTCAGGTGACGGCTGCCGGCGTTCCGCTTCCGACTATCTTCACCGAGCGATTCAGGGTTTTCGCCGAGCCGATGAACGCGGAGGCGTGCGCGCTCGCCCTTTGCGACCACCACGTGGACGTGCAGAAGAGGAAAGGCGACAAGCGTGCCTGGTTCGACCCACTGGGCAGTGGCCGGATTTTCATCCGGCTCGCGTACCACCAGGCACGGCCCGAATTGCAGCTCGATCGGTATCTGCACGACTATCGCGGTTGGCCGATCCGCCGGTTCAAGGCCGACCTGTCATGAGCGGGAAGAAGAGAGCGGTCAGCGGAGCCATGCTCGACCTGTGGCGGCCCCCGCAGGATGCGGGCGAGCCAATCGGCTGCCTCGCGACTACGTATACGTTCGATCCCGGTCTTTTCGACGAGCAGTGTCTTGCCCGTTTCCTGGGAATCGAGTCTGAACCCAACCGGGAGGACCTGGCGTTTCTGCTCGAACGCGAGAGCAGGCTGGGGAGCGTCTATGCGGGTGTGCTGGCGGACTACACCATGGCGGGGGTAGAGCATTCGCTGCGCTGGGACGTGTTGCCGGTTCGCATCCGCGCCGGCAAGCAACACGCGAAACTGAGTCTGCTCGTCTGGAGCCGGCACGTCCGTGTCATCGTGGCATCCGCTAACCTCTCCGAACCGGGATACCGGACCAACTACGAGGTGGCCGGGGCGGTTGATTTGACGCCACAGGCGGCCGCTCTGACTATCCTGCAAGAGGCAATCGACTTTCTCCGGGGATTGCTTGTGCTGGTGCCGGGCGCGGACGCACGCCCCCATGTGATTCAGCGGGCGGAGACCTTTCTGGATCAAGTGGAGAAGCGCACCGGCGGGTGGAAAGCGCCGGGACGCCGCTCGGCAGTTCACCAGAATCTGGTATGCACCATGCCGCCGGTCGGGCGCGGAAGCGGTGCGCGCAGCAGCCTCGATGAAGCGGTAGGAACTTGCAGAAAGCGGGGTGGATCGCCCGATGAAGTCTGGGCGGCCTCGCCGTTCTTCGATCTGGAAGCGGAATCGAGCCGCGTGGTCGCTGCGCTTTGCAAGCTGATGGCGAGAGGAAGCAAGCGTGAGTTGTGGTTCTGCGTTCCGGCAATCCGCAACAACAACGGGCGTGCAGTGCCGAGGCTCGCGGCCCCGAAGGCGCTTCTCACTACTCCGCCAGCGTACCAAGGAAACGTTCACATCGAGATGCTGCCGGACCATGACGGTGACAAGAACCGGCGTCCGTGGCACGCGAAGATGCTGGCGCTCGCGACGGGCCAATACTCCGCATTGATGATCGGATCGTCCAACCTCACCGTCGCCGGGATGGGCGTGGGCACCTATCCGCGAAATTGCGAGGCGAATCTGCTCACCGTGGTCGATCGCGTGGCTTACAGTCGGGAAATCACCGCGCTGGAATCCGTGTGGCCTGAGATGGACGAGGTAATCGATCCCGCCGCCGCGGAATGGCTCGGCGCGCGGCCGGAAGACGATGAGGAGAGTCAGGGGACACCGAGGCTGCCCGAGGGATTTCTGTCGGCGACGTACCGCGCTGGAGAGGTTCGCCGGATCGTCCTGGGGCTTGCGCCCGAACAACTCCCGCCGGACTGGCAGATTCTTGCCTGCGCTCGCCCGTCGCAAGAGCTTCTCACGGCTGCCGCGTGGCGCGATTCGGGCGGTCAAGCGGTGGCAGAACTCGCCTGGAGCCAGCCGCAGCCGCCGGACAAGCTCGAAGTGAGGTGGGACGATGAGAGTGCTTTCATGCCGCTGAACGTCGAGGATGGCCGCGCGCTGCCCAGGCCGGCGCAGCTCGATGAGATGCTTGCAGACGACATGCTTCAGATTCTCGCGGCCACCGATCCGAGCGCCGCGTTCCGTACGTGGGCGAGGCGCCAGAAGATGCCGGAGGGTTTTGACGGCGATCTCGACTCCGCCACGCCGATCGATCTGGATCCCCTGCGGCGGTACAACCTGCAGGAGACGTTTCTGCACCGCATTCGCAACAGGGCCCGCGTATTCGCGCAGCTGCGGGCGAACCTTCAGCGCCCGGTCTGGGGAAGTCAGGCGCTGGAATGGCGGTTGCGCGGCTTGGTCGGGATCGAGCCGCTGGCGGAGCTTTACGTGCGTGACTTCCTGGGCGCCGGCCCGCGGGCAGACGAAGCGCTGCTTACGCTCGCCGACTTCCTGATCATGCTGCGGGAGGTGGAGTATCAGGCGGCCGAGGGCATGCTGCCCAAGGCGGAGTTCGGGAAGACCTACCAGGCATTTCTGAGCGAGCTTGCGCTGAAACTGCGAGAGCAGGTGGAGACGCGGCGAGCTCTGGTATCCGCGGACATGAGCCGGTTCTGGGACAGAGTGGTCGAGCGATGCGTCAGTTGAACGATCTCTACGTTCCGCCGCCCGAGTTGTTGCTGGGGACGCGGCTCAACAAACGTGTGCCCGTGGCCGATCAGAAACGCCAGCGCCGCGAAGTCGAGACGCTGCTGGCGAGGCTGCGGCGTCAGCCCGGCGTGATCCTTGCCGATGAGGTCGGCATGGGCAAGACATTCGTCGCGCTCGCCATTGCGTACAGCGTGGCGACGCGCAGCGCGCGCGGGCCGGTCATCCTGATGGTCCCTGCCAATCTGGTCGACAAGTGGGAACAGGATCTGAGGACCTTCTGCGACCTGTACCTCGCGAATCGCCGCCCGGTGCGGCGCGAGGAGGCAACGCCCGTGGAGTTCCGGGACCCCGCGGTCGTGCGATTCGGTATCGCACGCCACAGCATCGATCTCATGAAGCTGCTGGACGATGCGCCGAAGAACCGCTGCCACCTTATTTTCATGGCGCATGGTGCGATGGGCCGCCGCCAAACCGACAAGTGGGTGCGGCTCGCACTGATAGGAGAGGCGCTGCGGCGGCACGGCCGGGGAAATGCGAGCCGGCTGATTCAGGTGAAGGAGCAGATCCACCGATTCCTCGGCAAACTTCTCTGGGCGATCGGTGAGGAAAAGGCGCACGACGGGGGCGATGAGCTGTGGCAACACTTGCTCAGGACGGATCCCCGTGCCTGGAAAGACATCTACAACCAGGCTGTGCAGGACGGGAAACGGCGACTCACCGATGAACCCGTGCCGAAGTCCGTCGTGCGCAGTCTTGGCCGCGTCGAACTCAGGGAGCTTGCGGACGCCCTGAAAGAGATGCCCGTTCGCGCGCGCGGCGGGGATGAGCGTGTCAGCGAGCGTCTGGGGCAAGTCCGCGATGCATTGCGCAAGGTAGAGGACCGCTTGTGGAACCAGCTTCTCGCCCAGGCCCGGTGGCGATCGCCCCTCCTCATCATGGACGAAGCGCATCACCTGAAGAATCCGGCCACCGCGCTCGCGAGGCAACTTCAGTCCCCGGACCTCGAAGGGGACCTGCGCACCGGCGACGGTGCCATGGCGCATGCGTTTGACCGCATGCTCTTTCTGACGGCGACACCCTTTCAGCTGGGACATCATGAATTGGTTCGCGTCCTCGAGCGGTTCGGCGATGTGCGCTGGGAGGAGGACGAGCTGGGAACGCTCGCGGCAACCAAGCAACGGATGGAAAACCTCGGCACGCTCCTCGACAACAGCCAACGTACGGCCATCGCGTTTCAGCGAAGCTGGCGCCGACTCCGCGAGGAGGACATTGAAGGGCAGATGGATGCTTGGTGGGCGCGTGTGCGCCAGGCGGACCGGGATTCGTTGCCGTATCGAGTGCGCGCAATGGTCGAAGCGTTCGACGGTGCAAAGCGATCACGGGATGCCGCGGCGGCGGCTCTTGCGCCGTGGGTGCTGCGCCACAACAAGGGCGCCTGCTGGGCCGATACCACGATCGCGCGTCGCCAGCGGATCGACGGCGCGTCGATACTCGGACACGCGGTCTCCAGCGGATTGCCGATCCCGCCCGTGCAGCTGCTGCCGTTCTTTCTTGCCGCGCGGAGCGCAACAGGGAGCGTTCAAGACCTGTTGGGCGAGGCGCTCAGCTCCTCGTACGAGGCCTTCCGGTACACGCGTAAGAATCGCGACTTGGATCGGGACGAGGAAGACGAACCACGGGAGCAGGGCATCGACCTGTCTCACGCGGGATGGTACTTGAGCGAGTTCGACCGTGCTATGGAGGGGGCGAGCGGGTCCGCTCATCCGAAGGTGTCGGCGACCGTGAAGCGCGCGGTTGACCTTTGGGAGACCGGGGAAAAGGTGCTCGTCTTTGCTTTCTATCGACGGACCTGCCAGGCCTTGCGCGTTCACATCAGCAGGGAGATTGAACGGCGCCTCATGTCCGCTGTGCAGGAGCAGTTCCAGGCAGCCGGGCGGGAGATGAAACAGGGCGACGTTGACCGGCTGATCGAGAAGGTTCAGCGAAGGTTCTTCGACGACACCAAGTCACCCGGACGCCGTGCCGTCGATACGGCGCTCAAGGAAATACTCGCGGCCCGCTCGGCGGCGTTCGCCAAGGCTCGGATGACCGACGTTGAGCAGGAAGTGTTGCTGGACGTCATGCGAAGGTTCCTGCGGGTGGCGACGACGCTCGTGCGCTGTTTCCCGCTGGAGGAAGTGGAACGTCTTACTCCCACCGAAGCGGTCGCACGAATGCTTGACCGTGCGGACGCCTCAGGCGTTACATGGAGACGTAAGTTTGATGACTTCGTCGAATTTCTGACCGAGCGGTGCTCACCCGACGAGCGCAAGCTCTTCACGGAGGCCGCAGAGCGCACCCAGACACGGGGCATCCGCGTGGATGACGATGAACACCAGGAATCCGAGATCGAGGAAGGCGCAAAGACATCCACGCTCGCGAACGTGCAGGTGGCGACGGGCAGAACGAAACGCGATGCGCGGTCAAGGCTCATGCGGGCATTCAATACGCCGTTCTTCCCGGATATCTTTGTGTGCAGTGAAGTCATGGGCGAGGGCGTGGACCTTCAGCGGTTCTGCCGCCACGTCATTCATCATGATCTTGCGTGGAATCCCAGCACGATCGAACAGCGAACGGGTCGGATAGATCGACTGGGCTGTAAGGCAGAGGGTCGCCAACCCATCGCCGTATATTTGCCTTACCTCGCTGGCGCAGCCGATGAGCGTCAATACCGCGTCATGGTGGATCGGGAACGTTGGTTCCGCGTCGTGATGGGGCAGGAGGAAGTCGCTCGGCTTATCAGGCCGGATGCCGAAGGAGGGCTCCCACTGCCCGAGGCGGTGGTAAACGAGTTGAGTTTCCATCTGGCCGTGGAAGTGCGCGATCGATGACCGCCAACACCCGCACGTCGTGAGGTAGTCGGAAAGCAGGAACGGAGCCTCCCAAACGTAGAGCGCCAATCCCACCTGGCTACGTCCGCCGTTATTCCCGCCGTCAAGCGTTTTCGTGGCTTCATCGAAGCTCCGATTCGGGCCGACAACGACCGCGCGGTATGGAAGGATGTTGCCGTCTTCCAC
>JBBQCV010000019.1:0-30077 GCA_038319115.1 Burkholderiales bacterium
GGTGCGCTGCTTGAGTCGCCTGGTCGTCCGCCTTGGCGCGCTCTGCGGCCTGCTGCGTGGCCTCCTTTTCGGCGAGCTCGCGGTCGCCTGCAAGGCGCGCCGCTTCTGATTCGGCCTCGATCCGCTGCTGCGCGGCGTGCATTGCGGCGGCGTCTTCGGCGTGCCGCTGGCGCGCGGCTTCCAAGGCGCGCGTTTCGAGTGCGGCCCGCTCGCGGGCAAGGGAGGTCTCGGAGAGATCTCCGGCCGCCTTTCCGGCCGACACTGCCCCGGCCGCACGCTCGGTCTCGATGCGAGCCTGCAGCTCTGTAATGGCGCCCGCAATCGCGGCGCTCATCTCGGTCGCTTCCCGCGAATCGTGCACCGCATCCGAGGCCTCGGATTCCACTTGGATGCGCTGCTCCAACGCAGCCATCGCGGCCGCTTCCTGCGACACGCGCAGCGTCCCGGCTGCGGCCAATTCCCTCTCGGACGTGGCCACTGATTCGGCCGCTCGCGCTGAGGCCTCTTCCGCCTGGCGCTTGTCACTGGCTGCCTCGGCCAGGGCCTGTTCCGCGCGTGCTCGTTCCTGTGCTTGCTCAGCGAGCTGCACCTGCGCGTTGGCGGCATCGCGGGCGGCCTTGGCGGCGGCCTGTTCGGCCTTGGCCCGCTCCTGCGCGAGGCGGGTGGCTTCGCGTTCGTCGGCCAGGCGCCGACCGGCGGTCTCGAGGGCTTCGGTATCGCGCGCGGCCAGGTTCGCCGCAGTGGCGGCCAGCGCAGCCTCGGCGTTCTTGCGCTCGGCGGCAGTATCAGCAAGCGCCTTTTCCGCAGCCAGGCGCTCTTCGGCGGCAGCAAGGGCCTTGGCTTTCTCTAGCTGCGCCTGCTGGGCGATGAAAGCCGCATCGGCTTCCGCCTTGGTGCGCTCCGCAGCGGCCTGCGCCGCAGAGGCTTCCTCGGCGATGCGACGCTTGCTCAGGCCGAGAGCCTCGGCCTCGCGCGATGCTGCGGCCTCGGCCTTCTTGCGCGCGGCCTGCTGCGTGGAGACGTCCTTGGTGGCGGAGGCGAGCAGGTCGCGCTCCACTTTGAGGCGAGCCTGTTCGCTTGCAAGCGCGCTCGCGCGCGCTTCATCGGTGGCACGCATGCCTTGCACTGCCGCGGATTCCACGGCCTCTTGCTGGGCAATCTCGCGGGCAGCGGATGCGGGCGGAGGCGGGGGGGTCGGGGCCATGGTGGAGAAATCGAGGTCCAGCATGTCGCCAAGCGAATCGGAGTACGTTTCCTTGATCTTGCGAAAAGCCGGCAGGCACTTGCGGAACGCCTCCACCATCGCGGGATCAAACTGCCTTCCCGAGCCGCGGACGATCTCGTCGGCCGCGAGGTCCACCGGCATCGGCTCGCGGTGGAACTGGGTCGCGGTCATGCCCTCGAAAGAATCAACCACCGCCATCACTCGTCCGGGCCAAGGGATGTCGCTGGCCTTCAGTCCGAAGGGGTAGCCACTGCCGTCCCAGCGCTCGTGGTGGGTCAGCGCAAGCGTGCGCGCCAGCTTGAGCAGCGGGTCGTCGTGTTCGCCGATGATTTCCGCGCCGATCTCCGGGTGCTGCTGCATCTGCGCGCGCTCGGGCGCGGTGAGCTTTTCGGCCTTGCGCAGGATCTGCGCCGGCACCCCGAGCTTGCCGATGTCGTGCAGCGGCGCCGCTTTCATCACGAGGTCGCACAGCGCGGCCTTGGCGCCGCTGGCCTCGGCGAGCGCGCGCGCATAGTGCCCGAGGCGCACCACGCGGTTCCCTACGGCCGAGGTCTCGTGGTATTCCATCGCGCGCCCCAGCCTGCGGATGAGCTGCAGGCGCGTCTGCTCGAGTTGGGTGGTGCGCGTGCGGATGATCTCGTCCTGCTGGCTGCGCCGGTTGATGAGCTCCACATGTGCCCGGATGCGCGCGGCCAGCACCGGCGGGTTGATCGGCTTGGCGAAATAGTCGATCGCGCCGAGCTGGAACCCCTGCACGACGTCGCGTGCTTCGTCGCGCGAGGTGAGGAAGATGACCGGGGTGTCGCTCAGCGCGGGGCTGGCTCTCAGCGCGCGGCACACGTCGTAGCCGCTGGGGCCCGGCATGTCGACGTCGAGCAGGATCAGGTCCGGACGGGGCGCCTGGAAGGCGGTCTTGAGGGCGGCTCGCCCGTCCATTGCAAAAGCCACGTCGTAGTCCTTGCCCAGCGTGACCTTGAGGAGCGCAAGGATGTCCTCGGAGTCGTCAACCGCAAGGATGCGGAATTTAGCGTCGGGGCCTGGCATGAGCCGCAGTTTACCGGTCGAGGGGGCCGCGTGGCGCATTCAGGCCAATTGGGCGCTTGGCGCGCGGCTGACATATTTTGACGGTCGGCCCGCTGGCCGCCAGCGTGCGCGCCCGCACCCCTAGCCGCCGCGCAAGGCCTCCGGGAGCGGCACATCGGGCGATTGTCGGTGCAGGCGGCGCCACGCCTCCTGCACCGCAACTTGTGCATTGGCCACCACCTCGCGCTCGTCCATGCAGATGACCTTGCCCTCCAGCATGAGGAATTCGCCGTCGACCATGACCGAATCGACCACGCCCGGATGGCCGTAATGGACGATGTTCGAAACGAGGTTGATGGCCGGCCGAAGGCTTGGATGGTCGAGGTTGATGAGCGTGAGGTCGGCCCTCTTGCCTGGCTCGATGGAGCCGAAGTCCACCAGCCTGCCGAGTGACTCGGCCCCATTGCGGGTTGCGCAATCCAGCAACGCCTGCGGCCCGGGCTCGATGCCGCCGCCCCGGCTGCCCCGGTGCACGATGCTGCCTATCGTCATCGCCTGGAACATGTCCTCGGTCATGTTGTCGGTGCCCAGAGCGATGTTCACCCCGGCATCCATGGTGCGCGCCACCGGCGCCTGGTGGGGGCCTCGACGCGAACTGTTGGCGGGGCAGTGCGCCATGTGCACGCCATTGCGCGCGAGCAGGTCCACGTCATCGGGTGTGCAGTAGGTCCAGTGCGCGCCGACCACATCCGGCCCGAGCCAGCCGTTGCGCTCGAGGTACTGGGCGGGCGTGCAGCCGGCATAGCGCAGCACCTGTGCGACCTCCTGGCGGCTCTGCGCCATGTGGACGGTGCGACGCAGGCCGTGCTTCTCGTGCAGGTCGTTGAGCTGCCGCAGCATCCAGGGCGAGCAGTTGTCCGGCGCGTGCGCGGCGACCTGGCACATCACACGGCCCTCGTGGGTATCGTGGAAACGGGCGATGAGTTCGCGCTCGCGCTCGAGGAAGGTCTCGCCCCAGGACTGGTCGAACTCGTAGACCCCGGAGCGGATCTTGAGCGTCAGCGCGTCGGCGCAGTTCTCGCTGAAATACAGCCGCATCCCGGTGGCGGCCATGGCGCCGGCATAGTTCACCACGTGGCGAAATGGCTCCACCAGCGTGGTGGTTCCCGAGCGGATCGCCTCGAGGCAGCCGAGCAGGGAGATCGCCTCGCGCTCTTCAGGATTCATGGCGAAGCTGATCGGGGTCATGTAGCCGTAGATCGCTTCGGCGCCCATGTCCTCCACCGTGCCGCGCAGCGCGAGCAGCAGCACATGGGTATGCGCATTGACGATGCCCGGCAGGATCGCCTTGCCGCGTGCGTCGATGCCCGGCAGGTGGGGATTGAGCCCGGCGATCTCGCCGCTGGGCCCGATGGCCTTGATGCGGCCGCCTTCGACCACCACGCCGGTGTTGTGCAGCACGCGCCGCTCGGCGTCGCAGGTGACCACGGTGGCATTGAGGAATTTGAGGTCCACGATGTTCCTTGTCAGCGTTGCCCGGCCAGCACCCGGCCGGCCAGCAGGTACATGATCATGTAGACGATGGTGCGGTAGATGACGGCCGAGCCCGGCGCGATGCAGATGAACGACAACCCGGCGAGTCCACGCAGCCCCACTTCGTGCGCGATGCGGATCGCCTCGAAGTCGGTCATGCCGATCGGCTCGGCCAGTTCGCCCAGCAGGTCGCCGGGCGCGGGTCCCGCGCCGCCCATGACATCCATGTCGAAGTGCGCATAGACCGCAGCGCTGCCAGCGTAGGCGTGACCGATCTCGCGGCACAGGCCCTCAATGCCGAGCTCGGTGCGCACCTTCCACATCGGGTAGAAATGCGCGCCGCGCCGGATGTAGCCACGCACGAGTTCCTTTTTCTCGAGCATGCCGCGCTCGCCGATCTCCACCAGGTGCGGCACGCTGAAATTGGGGTGGAACTCGTAGGTCTTGGCTTTCCAGCTGCCGCTCCCGGCGATGCGCGGATCCTGCGTCAGGCGGTCGATGGCCGCCGAATCCCAGTGCGTGTCGAGGCTGACCATTCCCACCGGGCCGCGGGTGCGTTCGGCGATCGGCTTGGCGATCGCGTACGAGCCGCAGGGTGAATTCTGCCCGATCACGATTGGTATGGCGCCCGCATCCAGCGCGGCATTCACCTTGTCCTCGACGGCCGCTTGCGCGCGCAGGATGTTCTCCGGGGTGGGGTTGAAATTGGATTCCTCGGGAATCTCGGCGTCACCGAAGTCCACTACCTTCATGTGCTCGAATACGTCGAGATCGAAGTCCTGGATGTAGCCCGATGGATAGCGCGCCGATTGCTGGCGCACGCGCTTGGGACCGGCCAGCCATTCGCTCGCCGGCACCCCCGCGTAACGGCCACCCGCGTTGGCGACGTACGGCGCGCCGATGATCGCCGCGCCGGCGCCCGCGAGGTCGGCGGCGGTCCGCGCATGCGGCAGGCCCATGAAGGTGGGGGTGTCGGGCGCAAGCATTGGGAGGTCGCGGCCCTTGATGCGATGGCCGGCGCTGATCTCGCTCCACTCTGGATAGGTCACCGGCGCTTGCTCCTGCGGTTGCACATCGCCCGGGGTTGCAGCAAGCTTC
Source organism: Burkholderiales bacterium (assembly GCA_038319115.1). Classification (GTDB taxonomy): domain Bacteria; phylum Pseudomonadota; class Gammaproteobacteria; order Burkholderiales; family SG8-39; genus SZAS-79. The sequence continues at coordinate 4,880 of JBBQCV010000019.1, forward strand.
GATGATGCCTCACATCCGCCACCGCCTGCACAACGTGCAGAACCAGCACCCCGAGCGCACCATCCAGGCCGATTTCTGCGGTGCGGTCGTCGCGGGCAAGCGCATCTTCCTGCGTGGCCAGACCGGCTACACCATGCATCCGACGGACCGCAGGTTCATGGGGCTGGGCGATGCCGCCGCCCAGGCGGAGCAAGCCATGCAGAACGTGCGCCAGCTGCTCGAGGAAACGGGGGCGCGGCTGGAGGATCTCTGCCGCATCAAGGTGTGGGTCGTCGACAGGGCTTACCTGGCGCCGGTGATGCAGGTCGTGGGTCGGCACCTGCAGGGCATCCGGGTCGTCTCTTCCGAGGTCATCATCGACGGCCTCGCGCGGCCGGAAATGCTCATGGAGATCGACGCTGACGCCATCCGGGAGGACTGACGCGCGACCAAGGCTCATTCGCCCTCGGGGATCATCGCCTCGACGTCGATCTCCATGAGCATTTCCGGCATGGCGAGCCCGCGCACGATGATTCCCGTTCCGCACGGGTGGATGCCCTTGAGGTGGCGGCCGATCACGTTGTAGACAGCTTCCCGGTGCGCGCGGTCGGTGATGTAGGTAGTGAGCTTGCAGATGTGCTCCAAGCGCGAGCCGGCCTCTTCGAGCAGCACCTTCACGTTGGAAATGGCCTGCTCGGCCTGCGCGCCGGGGTCGCCGGCACCGACGAAGCGGTTTTCGAGGTCGAGGCCCGTCTGGCCGCGAATGAAGATCGTGCGCCCGGCGCGCACCACCATGCACATGTCGTTGTCCATCGTGGCGCCGCGGTAGACCTCGCGCGTGTTGAACTTGCGCAGGCGAATGTGTGGCATTCGGTGGGCTCCTTTGGCATGATGCTTGCAAGTCCCAACTATAAGGGAAAAATGACTTATTCCATCGCAGCCCGATGCCCGCGCAGCGGGATGTTCGGCGTAGCCGTCACGACTTCGAGCATCGCGGTGGGCGGCCGCTGTGCGTTCGTGCGCGCAGGCGTTGGCGCTGTGCTCACGCAGCACCGCACCGACCCGCGGCTGGGACCGCGCGGGCTCGACTTCATGCAGGGTGGCCTGTCAGCCAGGGCGGCGATCGACGCGCTCACGCGCGACGACCCGGCCATCGGCTGGCGTCAGCTGCTGGCCGTAGACACACAGGGGAATACGGCGTGGTTCCATGGCGATCGCATCAAGTCGGTGCATTCGGCCCATACGGGTGCGGGGTGCGTCGCTGCCGGCAACATCCTCCGCTCTAACGGCGTGACCGAGGCGATGGTCGAAGCGTTCGAGGCGGATGCCTCCCTTGCGCTGCCCGAGCGGTTGTTGCGCGCCATGGAGGCGGGCCATGCCGCCGGCGGCGAGCCCAAGCAGGTCAAGTCCGCGGCGTTGCTCGTGGCAGACACCGAAAGCTTTCCGTATGTGGACCTGCGCGTGGATTACGACCCCAGGCCCCTCGAGCAATTGCGCTGGCTGTGGGAAATCTACGAACCATCTGCGAAAACATATGTTGCGCGTGCCGTCGACCCGGATTCCGTGCCGGGCGCAGGCTGAGTTAATCTGGATCCAAGGGGAATCAAAATGAAAACCACAGTATCGCGGCCGCTGGCCGTCAGGACCTCGGGCAGGATTGCGGCCACGCTTGCGATCGCGGCAGCCTTGGCCGCGTTCACGCCGGGGAGCGCTACGGCCAAGGGCACGCTGCGCGCCACGATCAGCACCAGCCTCAACCAGCTCGATCCCGCGCGCCATACCATCGGCGACGAGTACATCTACGGGGTGCTGGTGTTCGGGGGGCTGGTCGCCATCGACGAGAACCTCAAGTACCGGGGCGAACTCGCCGAGCGCTGGGAGGCGAGCGAAGACCTCAAGACATGGACGTTCTACCTGCGCAAGGGCGTGCGCTTCCACCATGGCAAGGAATTCGGCTCCGACGACGTGGTGGCGACTTTCAAGCACATCGCCGACCCGGCCACCGGGTCGAGCGGCCGCACGCACATGGACCTGATCGAATCCTTCGAGCCGCTGGACAAGCACACGGTCCGCTTCAAGCTGAAGATCCCGTATTCGGGTTTCGCCGAGATCATGGTGGAGCGACAGCTCAAGATCGTTCCCGCCGACCGCATGGACAAGCTCTCGACCGAGCCCAGCGGCACCGGCCCGTTCAAGTTCAAGTCGTTCACGCCGGGCGACCGGTTGGAACTCGTGAAGAACCCGGACTATTACGAGAAAGGGTTGCCCAAGCTCGACGGCGTGGTGTTCAGGATCATGCCCGAGAATGCTTCCCGTGTTGCCGCGCTCGAGGCCGGTGACATCGACCTCATGTGGAACCTGCCGCTCGAGTCGATCGACAAGATGAAGACCAACCCGAAGATCACCGTCGACGAGGTGCCGACCTCGACCTGGGACGGGATCGTGATGAACAACAAGGCCAAGCCTTTCGACGACGTGCGCGTCCGGCGCGCGGTGCTGCTCGCGCTCGACAAGGCGCAGCTCGCCCAGTTCGCCGTATTCGGCCATGGCATCCCGACCCACACGCCGATCTCGCCGCGCCATCCCTATTACAACAAGCAGCTTTCGCTCAAGCAGGACATCCCGGCGGCGAAGAAGCTGCTGGCTGAGGCGGGCTACCCGAACGGCTTCAAGATCGTGCTGCATACGCCGGTGGGCAGGCCCACGCGCGAGCGCATGGGCGTGGCGGTCCAGCAGATGCTGCGCCAGGTCGGCATCGAGGTCGAAGTGCAGCGCATGCCCTACAACCGCTTCCAGACCGAGGTCTCGGGTAAGTCGCCGTTCTACATGGACGGCTACTTCACCCGCCCCTCCATCGATACCTCGACCTACCCGTGGTACCACAGCAGCGGTTCGTGGAATGCGCGCATGTGGCATTTCTCCAGCAAGCGCATCGACGACGTGCTCGACCGCGCGCGCGTGACCAAGGACGATAAGGAACGCATGCGGCTGTACCAGGAGTTCCAGGCCTATGCGGTGGAGGACGTGCCGGGCGTTATCGCTTACGTGATGAACTTCGCCAACGCCTACAAGAAGACGGTGAAGGGGTTCCGCACCCACCCGTACCTCTGGCTCGACCTGCGCAATACCACCATCGACTGAGCGGGTGCGCGGTCACCGAGTGACGACCGCGTGATCGCCTACACGCTGCGGCGCCTGGCCACGGTCATCGCGATCCTCGCGGTGATGTCGGTGGCCATTTTCTCGATTACCCAGGTTCTGCCCGGTGACGTCGCGCACATGATCGTCGGCCAGTTCGCCACCGACGAGCAGGTGCGCGCGGTGCGCGGCAGGCTGCACCTGGACGACCCGGTGCACGTGCAATACCTGCGCTGGGCGGATGGGCTGCTGCACGGTGACCTCGGCACCTCGATGATGATGGACCGGCCGCTTGGCCCGATGATCCGCGAGGCCATCGCGCGCTCAGCGGTGCTCGCAGGGCTGTCCCTCGCACTGGTCGCCGCGATCGGAATCTGGCTCGGGGTTTATTCGGGCGTGCGGCGAGGCACGCGCGCGGACCGGCTGATCTCGCTGGGGAGCTATTTCTTCATCTCGGTGCCGGAATTTTTCTGGGCCATCCTGGCCGTGATGCTGTTCACCGGATATCTCGGCTGGCTGCCCGCCACGGGATATGCGTCGCTCGACGAAGGGTTCTGGAACTGGGCGCGCCACATCATCCTGCCGGTGGCCACGCTCGTGTCTGGCCTGGTGGCGCACGTGTCGCGGCTCACGCGCTCGTCGATGATCGAAACCATGCAGGCGCAGTACATCAGGGCAGCGCGCGCCAAAGGCCTGCCTGAATCCGTGGTGATCCGGCGGCACGCGTTGCGCAATGCGCTGGTCCCGACCATCACCGTGCTCGCGATCGATGTGGGCCTGCTCATGGGAGGCATCGTTGTGGTGGAAACCGTGTTTTCCTACCCGGGCCTGGGACGGTTGCTGATCTTCGCCATCGAGCAGAAGGACCTGCCGCTGATCCAGGCAGGGATCCTGGTGGTGACCGCCGTGTATGCGCTGGCCAACCTCGCCGCCGACCTTATGTATGCCTTCCTGAATCCACGCATCCGCTATGGCAGTGCCTCAGCCCACTGACGTGCCGCGTGCGCGCCGGCGCCGCCTCCCGAGCGGCCTCGTGTGGGGCGGGTCGCTCTTCGGTCTTATCGTGATTGCCGCACTGTTCGGGCCGATGCTCGCGCCATTTCCCTACGACCGCATGGACATCATGGCGCGCATGACGCCGCCGGATGCAACCCACTGGCTGGGCACCGACGAATTCGGCCGCGACGTGCTGAGCCGGCTGCTCTTCGGCGCGCGCCTGTCGTTGCTCATGGGTCTTGGGGCGACGTTCGTGAGCCTGCTCCTCGGCGTGCCGCTCGGCCTCGCGGCGGGCTATAAGGGCGGGAGGGTGGACGAGGCAATCATGCGCGGCATCGACCTCGTCATTTCAGTGCCTCCCATCCTCATGGGACTGCTGCTGCTTTCGCTTTCCACCCCCAACGTCTGGAAGACCGCGGTGGCGGTGGGGATCATCTACGTGCCGATCATGGCGCGCCTCACGCGCGCGGTTACGCTGGAAGTGGCCCGCGAGGAATTCGTGCTGGCGGCGCGCGCGCGCGGCGAAAGGCTCTGGTACATCCTCGCCGCCGAGATCCTGCCGAATGCATGGCCGCCGATCATCGTGGAGGCCGCCCTGCGGGTGACGTTCGCGATCATGCTCGGTGCGGCGTTGTCGTTCCTCGGGCTGGGTGTGCAGCCGCCGAGCTCGGACTGGGGGCTCATGATCGCCGAGGCGCGCCCGTTCATCGACACCGCGCCGTGGGTCGCGATCGCGCCGGGGGTGGTGCTGTGCCTCACGGTGATCGCGGTCAACCTTATCGGCGACGGGTTGCGCGAGGTGCTCGATCCACGCCTCAGGCAGGCGCGCGGATGAGCGCCCCGCGCGCCGGCGCCACGCCGGAATCCATGCCCGGGGTCCCTGTCGGCGAAGTCCCGTTGCCCGAGGCCCCGGTGCTCGAGGTCGCCGGCCTCTCGCTCGACTACGCGGCGGATGGCGGCTGGCTGCGCGCGCTGCACGACGTATCGTTCAGGATCCCGAAGGGCAGCGCCCTCGGGCTGGTGGGCGAGTCCGGGTCGGGCAAGAGCACCACCGCGCTGGCGATCATGGGGTTGCTCGCGGGGGAGGCGCGGATTGCGTCCGGCCGCATCCTGTTCGCGGGCAAGTCGCTCCTCGACCTGCCCGAGGAGGAGCGCCGCGCGCTGCGGGGCGAGCGCATCAGCATGGTGTTCCAGGACCCGTTCACCTCGCTCAACCCGGCCCTGCAGGTCGGGGCGCAGATTGCCGAGCCGCTGGTGCTCCATCGCGCGCTGTCTGCCGGCGCAGCCGCGGACGAAGCGCGGCGCCTGCTAGACGAGGTCGGAATCGCCCGCCCCGGCGACGTGGCACGCGCTTATCCGCACCAGTTGTCGGGCGGAATGAAGCAGCGCGCGCTGATCGCCACTGCGCTCGCCTGCTCGCCCGACCTGCTCGTGCTGGACGAACCCACTACCGCGCTCGACGTCACCATCGAAGCGCAGATCCTCGACCTGCTCGAGCGCCTGAGGCGCGAACGCGGGCTGTCGATGCTCTACATCACCCATAACCTCGGGGTCGTGTCGCGCATCTGCGACGCAGTGTGCGTGCTGTACGCCGGCCGGGTAGTGGAAAGTGGCACCGCGGCCGAAGTCCTGCATGCGCCCAGGCATCCATACACCAAAGGCTTGCTTGCATCGCTGCCCAAGGTCGCGCAAAGGCAGCGCCGCCTCGCGCCCATCCCGGGGCGGTTCCCCGACCTCGCCGCGCCGCCATCCGGATGCATTTTCCATCCCCGCTGCCACTTCGCGCTGCCCCGCTGCGCGGAAGAATCGCAGGCACTGACTGGCGGGATGCACGCGGTGCGTTGTTGGCGCGCCGACGAGCTGGCCTCCACGCCTTGGCCGGCCCCTGAGCCGGCGGCCGCGAAGCGCGAGCGCGCGGCGGGTGCGCCGGGCGCGCCGCTGGTGCAAACCGACCGCCTGACGCGCCAGTTCCAGATGGGCGGGGTGTTCGCGGGATTGCAGCTCGATTGGTCGCGCGGCTTCCCGCTGCGCTTCGATCCGCCTCGCGTAGTTGCCGTGGACGGCGTAAACCTTTCGATCGCATCGGGCGAGGTGCTCGGGCTGGTGGGCGAGTCGGGGTGCGGCAAGTCCACGCTGGGGCGCATGTTGGTACGCCTCATAGAGCCTTCCGATGGCGCGATCCGCATCGACGGGTACGACGTGGGCACCATGACGGGCGCGGCGCTGCACGAACACCGGCGCACCGCGCAGATCATCTTCCAGAATCCCGACTCCTCGCTGAACCCGCGCAAGACCGTCGCCGAGATCGTGAGTCGGCCGCTCGCGTTGTTCGACCTGGCCCGCGGCGCTGCCCTGCAGACCCGGGTCGCCGAGCTTCTGGACCTCGTGCGATTGCCTGCCGCTTATGCGAGCCGCTATCCGCACCAGCTTTCGGGCGGCGAGAAGCAGCGCGTCGGCATCGCGCGCGCTCTCGCGACCGAGCCGCGCTTCATCGTGTGCGACGAAGCCGTTTCGGCGCTCGATGTTTCCGTCCAGGCTTACGTGCTTAACGTCCTGGCCGACCTGCGCGACCGCCTCAATGTCGCCTACCTCTTCATTTCTCACGACCTGTCAGTGATCGCGCATATCGCCGACCGGGTCGCGGTCATGTATCGCGGCGCCATTGTGGAGGAGGGCCCGGTGGGCGAGGTTCTGCAGCCGCCGCATCACCCTTATACGGAAGCGCTGCTCTCGGCGATTCCCGAGGTGGGACGAGCGGGTGGCGAAGGACGCATCCGGCTGCGTGGCGACGCGGTCGAAACGGAGGGCGCCATCCGAGGCTGCCGCTTTCAGCACCGCTGCCCGCGCAAGCTCGGCACGATTTGTGAGACCGAAACGCCACCGTGGCGTGCGGCCGGAGCGTTGCACCGCATCGCATGCCACATACCCCTGGACCAGCTTGCTCGGCTCGATCACACCACCGCAAAGCCCGCGACGGCCCCCGCGCAGCCGTCGCCCGCGTAGCCGTCGCGCCTCGTTCGTTTTGTAAATATCTCCAGGCAGCGTGCCGTAACTGCCCGGCATCTCCTGCGCAGCCCACGTTCCCGCAGCAAAAAAGCTGGTCCGCCGCAGGCAGTTAGCACGTCGCGCGCAGCGCCACGCGGCAGGCACGCAACTTGCAAAGAATCTACCAACGAGCGGCACCACATCTGTGGCGCCGCGACAACTGCATCAGGAGATATCCATGGGTAAGTATGCGCTGGGTTGGCTGTTGGGAGTGCCCGTCGTGGTGCTCGTCATCATTTACATGATTTTCAACTGATATAAGGAGGTAGCGAATGGAAACCACTTCGGACAGCATGCCCTCTTCCGGCGGCACCACCGCCATGCCGGGCAACGGGTCGAGCGCGACCATGCCGGGTACCGGCTCCGCTACGCTGGGCAAGGCGTCGTCGGCCATCCATTCGGCCATCGACGAAGCGGCGCGCAAGGCCAAACCGGCGATCGACCGCTATGCATCCATGGCGCACGATGCCACAGACAAGCTGAGCAGCGCCGGCACCCAGACTGCGGACTGGGTGAGCACCAAGGGCGAGAGCCTGTCGGCAACGCAGAAAAAGCTGGTCGACGACACGTGCACTTATGTGGCCGCCAATCCGCTCAAATCGATCGCGATGGCGGTGGCTGCGGGCTTCGTACTGAGCCGCATCCTCAAGTGACGGTGATCGCAAGCCAGGCGGCGCAGGCCACCGACTTTACCGAGCCCGCGCCGCCCACGCACGCCTCCGCCAGCGGTGTCTTGGGGGAGGTCTCCGGCATGTTCGCGTCGGCGCGGAGCGTGGTTTCGGGGATGGTCGACCTCGTCACCCTCGAGGCGAGGCGTGCCGGTCTTGCGCTCGCGTGGATGGCGGGCCTCGGTATTGCCGCTGGCATCCTGGCGATCACCGCGTGGTTGGGGCTTATGGCAGCCTTGGCGCTTTGGGCCATCGCAGCGGGGCTGTCGCCTGTGCTGTCGATCCTCATGGTAGTGGTCCTGAACCTTGTGGGTGCCGCGGCCGCGGTCTATGCCTGCGTGAAGATGAGCAAGGCGCTACTGTTCAGCGCTTCCCGGCGGCAACTGCGCCCCAGGACGGACGAACTGTCGGCGAAATCCTGATGCACAAGCCGACCGAGGAAGAGATCGACGCGGCCGCAAAGCGGGTGGGGGACGCGCGCAGGTCCCTCGAGGCCGACACTGCGAAGGCCAAACGAGCCGTGCGCGACTTTGCGGTGAAACCGACGACGTTGCTGTCGATTTCGGCGGTGGCCGGTGTAGCGGGCTACCTGCTGTTCAGGCCCACGCCTGCCGAGGTGGTGCGCCCGCGGTACGAGGCGCAAACTCCGCAGGCGGCCGCCACGGGGCTGATCGGGCTGGTGGTCGCCCTTGCTTCGCGGTACGCGATCCAGAGAATTCCGCGCATCGGGTTTGACCTTATCCAAGAGGGGATCAAACGGCGCGGTAAAGTCTCCGCCGCAACGGCGTCGTCGGTCGCTACGCTTCACTGACCGGCTCCCTTGGGGGTTTGCGCGCTGGGCGCTGAGAACGCGATTATCCTTTCCGGCGCTGCAGTGCCGCATCGAAAGTGCGGCACTTTTGCGCGCTCGCCGTTAGGATGGGTGGGAATTCAAGGACCAGCAGAGTCTCATTCAACGACCCCCGGAGGAGAACCCATGGCAACGAAGACATTCAACCGCCGCCGCTTCCTGAAGACGTCCGCGGCCGCATCCGCCACCGCAGTTTTTGCCCCCTATATCCGCACTTCCCACGCTGCGGGAAAGCTGGAAGTCGGTTTCTGGGACCACTGGGTGCCGGGTGCCAACGACACGCTCACCAAATTGTGCAACGAGTGGGCCGCCAAGGAAAAAGTCGAGCTCAAGATCGACTACATCCCCTCCCAAGGCAACAAGAACCTGCTGACCATCGCGGCCGAATCGCAGGCCAAATCCGGCCACGACATGCTGGCCTTCCCGAGCTGGTGGCCGTCGGACAAGGCCAAGGAGCTCGAGCCGGTCGACGACATCATGAAAGAGCTCACCGCCAAGAACGGCAACGTGACGCCGCTGATCGAGTACCTCGGCAAGCACGGCGGCCACTGGGTGGCGGTACCGGCCACGCCGGGAAGCCAGATCAAGGGGCCGTGCGGGCGCATCGATCTCTTCAAGCAGCACGCGGGCATCGACATCGTCAAGATGTTCCCCGCCGGCGCGCCGCCCGACAAGGCGTTGTCCGATGCATGGACGTGGGACACCTTTCTCGATGCCGCAGCCAAGTGCCACAAGGCCGGCTCGCCGTTCGGGGTGGGCCTCGGGGGGACGACCGACTCGGTCGATTCGATGGGCGCGTTGTTCAGCGCCTACGGGGCGCAGCTCGTCGACGCCAAAGGCAACATCACGGTCAAGTCCGACGCGGTGAAGCAGGTGCTCGAGTACATGAAGAAGCTGGTCGCGGTCCTGCCGCCCGACGTCTTCGCCTGGGACGATTCCTCCAACAACAAATGGCTGATCTCGGGTAAGGGGGCGCTGATCATGAACCCGCCCAGCGCGTGGGCGGTGGCCAAGCGCGACGCACCCAAGGTGGCCGAGCAGTGCTGGACTTTCCCCTCGCCACGCGGACCGAAGGGCCGGTTCCAGCCGTACCTGCCCTACTTCTGGGGCATCTGGAAGTTTTCCAAGAACAAGGCTGCGGCCAAGAGCCTCATCCGCCACATTTCCGAGCGCTCGGCGGTCGAGAAAATGGTGGCCGCGAGCCAGGGCTACGACATCCCGTCGTTCGCCAAGCTGCACGACTTCAAGACCTGGGCCGAGGAAGGCCCGCCCAAGGGCACGCTGTTCAACTATCCACCCAAGCCGGACCAGATCCTGTCGATCTCTGCCTATCCGGCACCGCCCAAGATCGCCGCGCAGATCTATACCCAGGCGATCAGCACCAAACTGGTGGCCAAATGCACCCAGGGAGGCGAGTCGATCGACAAGGCGATCGGGTGGGCCGCTTCGGAACTCGAGGGGTTCATGCGCACCTGAGCGGTCGGGAAGTCGGGGGTGAGGAAGATGCTGCGGCGGAAGTCGACCATCGCGTTCGTGATGGCGCTTCCGCTCATCCTCGTGATCGCGTTGCTGGTGCTGTACCCGGCGCTTTTCGCGGTGCACCTGTCGATGCTCAACAAGTCGATGGAGCGATTCGTCGGCTTCAGCAATTTCACCTTCCTGTTCGGGCGCGACACCTTCTGGCTGGTGGTGCGGCAGTCGGTTGTGTTCGCGGTCAGTGCGGTGGTGTTCAAGGCGCTGATCGGCTTTTGCGTGGCGCATTTCGTCCACAATATCCCCGCCAAGGGGCAGCGCAAGTGGCGCGGCATGCTGCTCGTGCCGTGGGTGATCCCGCCGGCCATGAGCACGCTGGCGTGGCTGTGGCTGTTCGATCCTTCGTACAGCGCGTTCAACTGGGTGTTCGAGCGCATCGGCATCCCGCCGGTGAACTGGCTGGGCGACCCGAACTGGGCGCGCTTCTCGGTGATCCTCGTGAACGTGTGGTACGGCGCGCCGTTCTTCATGATCATGTACCTCGCGGCGCTCAAGTCGGTGCCCGAGCAGCTCTACGAGGCGGCGGCCATCGACGGGGCCAACTGGTGGCAGAAGCTCTGGTACGTGACCATCCCGATGATGCGCAACATCATCGCCATCACGGTGCTGTTCTCCCTCATCGTGACCTTCGCCAATTTCGACATCGTGCGCGTGCTCACCGCGGGCGGGCCGGTCGACCAGACGCACGTGTTCGCCACCTGGGCGTTCAAGCTCGGCATCGAGAGCAGCGACCTGCCGCTGGGGGCGGCAGTGTCCCTGTTCATGTTCCCGATCCTCGCCATCGCGGCGATCTTCATCCTGCGTGACATCACCCGAAGGGGAGGGGATTCATGAGAGCCGTCATGCGCAGCATGAAAGGCGACCGCAAACGCGCGATGGTGTGGTCGTACTTCTTCCTCGTGATCTTCGTGATCTTCTTCCTGGCCCCGCCGCTCTACATGCTCATTACTTCGCTGAAGAGCAGCGCCGAGATCTCGGCGGTGACCAATCCGTGGTGGATATTCCACCCGACGCTGGAGAACTACACCGCGCTGCTGACCTCCAACAGCTACCTCACTTTCTTCCGCAATTCGGCGGTGGTGTCGGTTCTGGTGGTGATCGTGACCATGCTGATCAGCGTGCCGGCGGCGTTCTCGCTCTCGCGCATGAAGTTCTGGGGCTCGACCACGCTCGCCACCGGCGTTTTCCTGACCTACCTCATCCCCGAGACGCTGCTGTTCATACCGCTGTTCAAGATCTTCGCGTGGGTAAACGAGCTGACGGGCATCGAGCTCATCAACCACTGGTGGGTCCTGATAGTGGTGTACCCGACGCTCACGGTGCCGTTCTGCACGTGGATCATGATCGGTTACTTTGCCAGCATCCCGAAGGAGCTAGACGAGGCCGCGTTGATCGACGGCGCGGGCTATATCCAGATCCTCACGCGGATCTTCATCCCGGTGGCGCTGCCCGGCATCATCGCCGCGACCATCTTTGCGTTCACCGTTTCGTGGGCGCAGTTTCTCTACCCGCTCGCCTTCACCACTTCGGAGGACCAGCTCGTGCTCTCGGTGGGCATCATCACCACCCTCATCAAGGGCGACGTGTTCACCTGGGGGCAGATCATGACCGGGGCTCTGCTCGGCGCCGCGCCGCCGCTCATCATCTATGCGTTCCTCATGGACTATTACATCGCCGGCCTCACCGCCGGCGCGACGAAGGGATAGCGCCCGATGGCCAAGGTCACGCTCAGGAAAGTGGTGAAGAATTACGACGAGACGCCCGCGGTGCGGGGCATCGACCTCGAGATCAACGACAAGGAGTTCGTGGTGCTGGTCGGCCCCTCGGGCTGCGGCAAGAGCACCACGCTGCGCATGATCGCCGGGCTGGAGGACATCACCGCGGGCGACATCATGATCGGCGAGGAAGTGGTCAACGACGTGCCGCCCAAGGACCGCGACATCGCGATGGTGTTCCAGAACTACGCTCTCTACCCGCACATGACGGTGTACGAGAACATGTCCTTCGGGCTGCGCCTGAAGAAGGCGCCCAAGGAGGAGATCGCCCGCCGGGTGGAGAATGCCGCGCGCATCCTCGACATCACCGAGCTGCTGGAAAGAAAGCCCAAGCAGCTCTCGGGCGGCCAGCGCCAGCGCGTCGCGATGGGCCGCGCGATCGTGCGCGACCCGAAGGTGTTCCTGTTCGACGAGCCCCTGTCCAACCTCGACGCCAAGCTGCGCGTGCAGATGCGCACCGAGATCAAGAAGGTCCACCAGAAGGTGCGCACCACCACGGTCTACGTGACGCACGACCAGGTGGAGGCGATGACGCTGGCCGATCGCGTGGTGGTCATGAACGCCGGGCGCATCGAGCAAGTCGGCACGCCGAACGACCTGTACCACTTTCCCGCGACGCTGTTCGTGGCCGGCTTCATCGGCTCGCCGGCGATGAATTTCATCCCCTGCGTGCTGGGGGAGGAGGGCGGCAGGCTTCAGGTGAGGCTCAGCCCGGCGCTCGTTTTCCCGGTGCCTGAGGACCGGACCTCGCGCTATCGCCAGCACGTTGGCGCCAGCGGGCTCCTGTTCGGCCTGCGCCCGGAGCACATCTTCGAGCAGCGCCCGCACATGGAGCCGAACGAGGTTCCCTTCGAGGTTCCGCTCGAGGTTACCGAACCCATGGGCATGGAGACCCTCGTTTACTTCAACATCGGCAAGACCGAGGTCTGCGGCCGGGTGAACCCGAATTCGGGCGCCCGCGACGGCCAGCCCATGAAGCTGGTGGCCGACCTCGCCAACATGCACCTGATCGAGGAGGCCGGCGGAAAGGTACTATAGCGGCACCTTTTCCACGCCGCCGCGCCCGCCACTTTCCAGGAGCTGCCCGGATGACCGCCAGGGATCGCATCGACCCGCATTTCTATTCGCTGCACCGGGACATGACTGCCTGGCGGCGCGACATCCATGCGCATCCCGAGCTCGGGTTCCAGGAAACGCGCACCGCCGACCTGGTCGCGGCCAAGCTGGCGTCGTTTGGCATCGCGGTCCACCGCGGGCTGGGCAAGACCGGTGTCGTGGGTACCCTGAGCGCTGGAACCAGCCAGCGCAGCGTGGGCCTGCGCGCAGACATGGACGCGCTCCCGATCGAGGAAGCCAACACGTTCGCGCATCGCTCGACCCATCCCGGCGTCATGCACGCGTGCGGTCACGACGGCCACACCACCATGCTGCTGGGCGCCGCGAGGTACCTTGCCGAGACGCGCAAATTCGACGGCATCGTGCATTTCATTTTCCAGCCGGCCGAGGAGGGCATCGGCGGGGCGCGGGCGATGGTCGACGACGGCCTGTTCGAAAAGTTTCCCTGCGAATCCATCTTCGGCATGCACAACCGGCCCAGCCTGCCGGTGGGGAAATTCAACGTCAAGGCCGGCCCGATGATGGCCGGCGGCGCGTTCTTCGACATCCGCGTGACCGGGAGGGGCTCGCACGGCGCGCGGCCCGAAACCGGCGTCGATGCCGCGCTGGTCGCCGCGCAGATCGCGGTGGCGTTGCAAACCATCGTGGCGCGCAACGTACGCCCGATAGACACCGCGGTGGTGTCGGTGACAAAAATCCACGCGGGCGATGCCTACAACGTGATCCCGCAGACCGCTCATATGGGCGGGACCGCGCGGGCATTCACCAAAGAAGTGATGGCGAGGCTGGAAGCGTCCATGCGGCGCATCGTCAAGGGCACGGCGGAAGCCGCCGGCGCCACGGCCGAAGTGGATTTCCGCAACACTTTTGCACCCACGATCAACGATGCCGGCCAGGCCGACTTCGCCGCGCAGATCTGTAACGAGCTGGTCGGCGAGCAGAACGTCAACCGCAATCCCGATCTCGTCATGGGCTCGGAAGACTTTGCCTACATGCTGGAGCGCGTTCCTGGGTGCTACATCAACATCGGCAATGGCCCGGGCGAAGGCGGATGCGAAGTGCACAACCCGGGCTACGACTTCAACGACGACGCCCTGCCGCTGGGCGCAGCATTCTTCGGCCGCCTGGTGGAAGCCAAGCTGAAGGCGCGCTAGCGCCCGCCTCGAAAAGTCGGGTCAGAGTCGACTTACCGGACGCGCCGTGTGCGATCCACATTTCCTGGAGAAAGTCGACTCTGACCCGACTTTTTCAGGTCTTCGCTGCCAGCGAACAGCTTACGAAGAAATGGGATTTCTCTGACAGCGTTGCGCCACGCTGCACAGTACAGTGCAGTTGTCCCCCGCGTGCGCGGGCCTCTTGTTTCAAAAGCTGAGACTGACCTCTCAGGTTGCCGACCACAGCGCCGCTGTTGTGCTTGTTTCCGGGTGCGCTCTCCAAGCCCGGCTGACGGGCCTGATGCGGACGGAACGCGACCGACTTGAACCTCGCGGTTTGAGGAAACGGAAGCTCTGTGACATGGCGGGGGACACTGCATTCCGCCCGCGAAGCACGGCCATGTGCGCAAGCTCGAAAAGACTGGCGCGCTGGTGGCGGTGTCGCCGGCCGACCCGCTGAACCTCGTCGGCGTGCTGACCCCCGAGGCGCGTGTGCCGGCGATTGCCGGCAATCGGGTGCTGTTTCGCGACGGCGTGCCGATCGCGGCGCTGGAGGGCGGCGAGGTGCGCCGCCTCGCGACCACCGATTTCGGCGACGAAACGCTGCGCACGCTGTTCTGGAGGCGCTGGGCCACCGACCTCGAGCTGCGCATCCCGGCGCTCGTGCGCGGACGCGCGAGCCAGCGGCTCCTGCACGGCGGGGCGGCGATTTCGCCCAAGCCACACTGACCGAACCAGCCCTGCAGAATGTACCGCTACCGGTACACCCTTTGGCAGGAGATCGGCTCTGCGATTAGGTTTACGTAAGTGAATGTTTGAGAATCGGGTCCACGGCCGGGCGTTCGATGCGCGATTACACGCATTCGGGTGCGGCAACAAAATGCCCGGCGGGGGACCGCGACGTTCAGTGACGTGCGGGAGAGGCCTGGATCGAATCCAGCAGCGATTGCAGCGCGTCGATGCGCGCCGGCTTCACCATGTGGTGGTCGAATCCGGCGCCCATCACGCGCTTCCTGTCGTCATCCTGGCCCCACCCGGTCAGTGCTACCAGCGTGACCACCGGCTCGGAAGGCATCGAGCGCATGCGGCGCGCCAGCTCGTAACCATCCATGCCCGGCATGCCGATGTCGAGGAACACCACCCGCGGCCGGAACACCTCGAAAGCGGCCAGCGCCTGGGTGCCGTCCTCGGCGACCCGCACCTCGGCGCCGAGGTGGCCGAGCAGCATGCCGATGCTCTCGGCTGCGTCGCGGTTGTCATCGACCACCAGGATGTTGACCGGTGCCGCGTCGACCGAACCCGCCTTGACCGGCAGGCGCACGGCGAAGCGGCTGCCTTTGCCCGGGCCCTCGCTTTCCACCTCGACCGAGCCGCCATGCATCTGCGCAAGGCGCCGGACCATGGCCAGGCCGAGGCCGAGCCCGCCGTGATTGGGCTTGTCGCTCTTCTCGCCGCGCGCAAAGATCTCGAACAGGCGCGGCCGCAGCTCGGGGGAGATGCCTTCGCCTTCGTCGCTGACGGTGATCACCGCCTCGGCGCCGTCCCTGCGCGCTTCGAGCGAAATGGTGCTGCCGCCGGCGGAGAACTTGGCCGCATTGGTAAGCAGGTGGCTGAGCATCTGGGCCAGGCGCGCCGGGTCGGCCTCGAGCATCACAGGCTCGTTGGGCAGGCTCACGGTGATGCGCATCTTGTAAGCGCGAATAAGCGGCATCGCCGCATCCACAGCCGACTGCACTACGGTGTCGAGCCTGACCGGCACGCGCGCGAGGTGAACCTCGCCCCGCGTGATGGCCGACATCTCGGTGAGGTCGTCCACAAGGCGCGTAAGGTCGGCCACCTGACGCTCCATGATCTGGATCGCGACACCGGGCGGGGCGCTCAGCTTGAGCATTTCGAGCGACGCGCGCAACGGGGCGAGCGGACTGCGCAGTTCGCGCGACAGCGTGCCGAGAAATTCGCCGATGAGGATGTCGTTGCCGCCGCGGAAGGGCAGCGCTTCTCCGTCTTGGGGAGGCAGCGGATGGTTTTCGGGATTCACGCGCGGATTCTGGTCAGGATTGTGAGGTTGGTCTGTGTCCCCGGTCACAGAGGGCAAAAAAACGCAGTTGCCCTGAAGCACGGCCGGCATCAATGGAAGGCGGGCGGCGGGTTCTGCTAGGATCGGCTGGCACACCATGCATCGCGGCCGGCCGTTCGACGACACCAAGCATCGGCGCGAGTTGCGACGCGTGACGACGCTGGACGTGCCAGCGACGGCGTAGCCACGCCGTACTCCCCGCACGCAACGACCCCCACCCGCTGCGCGCGATGATTTTTTTGCATTTCGCGGTGCAGGCGCGTCCTGTCGCCTTTGTTCTGTTAGGGTTGGCCGCTTCGGAAATCATTCGCGGGGAGCCTCTTTGCCTTTCGTAGGTCAGTCCGTCCGGCGCCGCGAGGACGCGCGCCTCCTGCTTGGCCAGGGCCAGTACATTGCCGACCTCGAGCTGCCGGGCATGCTGCACGCCGTATTCGTGCGCAGCCCCGTGGCCCATGCATGGATCAAGTCGGTCGATACGACCGCAGCCGCCAACGCGCCTGGCGTGGCGCTCGTGATGTCGGGTGCCGAGCTGGAGAAGATCCTGCCGCCGGTGCGCGACAACCAGATGCCGCTGCCGGCCAAGTGGAAGGCAGCCATTGCGCATCGCATCCTCAACCCACGCCAGCCGATGCTGTGCACGGACAAGGTGCGCCATGTGGGCGAAGCGGTGGCCATTGTGATCGCGCGCACGCGCGTCGAGGCAGAAGACGCCGCCGAACTGGTCAATGTCGAGTACGACTCGCTCCCGGCCGTGGTCGAGCCCTACGCTGCCCTCGCGGCGGGCTCGCCGCTGGTGCACGAGCGCCTGGGCACCAACGAGATCGGCTGGTTCCACGTCACCAAGGGCGATGCGCGTAAGGCGATCGATGCAGCACCACGCAAGCTCAAACGCCGCTTTTCGCATCATCGCTACGCCGCGATGCCGATGGAATGCCGCGGCGTGGCTGCCGCCTACGATGGCCGCACCGATTCGTTCACCGTCTGGTCCTCGACCCAGGTGGTCCACTGGGTGCAGCGCGAGATAGCTACTACGCTCGGCGTTCCCGAGGCGCGCATCCGGGTCATCGCACCCGACGTGGGCGGGGGGTTCGGCGTCAAGGGGCACGTGTACCCCGAAGACATGCTCATGCCTTTCCTCGCCAAGCTGCTCGGCCGGCCGGTACGCTGGGTCGAGACACGCGCCGAACATATGCTGTGCTCGTGCCATTCGCGCGACCAGCACCACGAGGCCGAGATCGCTTTCGACGATGCCGGCCGCATCCTCGCCCTGAGCGACACCTTCGTGGTCGACTGCGGCGCGTGGAATCCGCTCGGTGTGGCCGTCGTCTACAACACCGCCGCGCACATCTGCGGGCCGTACCGCGTGCCGCATTTCTCCATCGAGGCGCGTGTCGCGGCCACCAATAAAGTGCCTAACGCGCCGTATCGTGGCGCCGGGCGGCCCGAGGCGGTGCAGGTCATGGAGCGCCTCATGGACCTCGTGGCGCGCGAACTGGGCCTGGAGCCCGATGAGGTGCGTCGGCGCAACATGGTGACCCATGCCGAAATGCCTTATTCGCCCGGCATCCCGTATCGCGACGGCGAGCCCATCGTGTACGACAGCGGCGATTACCCGCAAGCCCTTGAGAAAGCCCTCGACGCGATCGGCGGCATGCACGCCTTCCGCACCCGCCAGGCGGAGGCGCGCAAGCAGGGGCGCTACCTCGGGCTGGGCCTGGCTTGCTATACCGAAGGCACGGGTGTCGGTTCGTTCGAGGGCGCCACAGTGCGCATCGACCCGACCGGCAAGGTCTACGTGTCCTCCGGCGCCTGCCCCCACGGCCAGGGCATGGAAACCGTGTTCTCCCAGGTGGCGGCCGACGCATGGGGTATCGCCCCCGAAAACGTCATCGTCTCGTTCGGCGATACCGCCTCGATCCCGATGGGTTTCGGCACCATCGCCAGCCGCACCACGGTGACGGTATCGGCCGCCATCCACTACGCCAGCCGCAAGCTGCGCGACAAGATGTTCGCCATCGCGGGCCACAAGCTCGAGTGTGCGGCCAGCGACCTCGAGCTGCGCGACGGCAAAGTAGGCGTGGCCGGCGTGCCCGGCGCGGAGCTGACCTTTGCCGAGCTCGCCCAGGCCGCGCGACCGGGCTGGGACCACGGTCGCCCGCCCGGTGTCGAGGCGGGACTGCAGGAAACGTACTACTTCGAGCCTCAGACAGTGACGTGGGCGTACGCCGCTCATGCCGCCATCGTCGAGGTCGACACCGACACCGGGCGCCTGGCCATCGAGCGCTACGTGGTTTCGCACGATTGCGGCGTGATCGTCAACCCGCTGCTGGCCGAAGCGCAGATCGTGGGCGGGGTGGTGCAGGGCATAGGCGGCGCTACTTTCGAGGCGATCCGTTATGACGCCGAGGGCCAGCTGCTTTCCGGTACATTCATGGACTACATGATGCCGGTCGCGAGCGACGTCCCCGAGATCGTCCTCGTCCACCAGGAAATCGCCTCGCCGCTCAACCCGCTCGGCGTGAAGGGGCTTGGCGAAGGCGGTGCGATATCGCCGCCGGTGGCGCTGGCTAACGCGGTGTGCGACGCGCTTTCGCACCTCGATATCGAAATCAACAGCACCCCGGTCAACCCGGAGGCGCTATTGTGGGAAATCCAGTCCAGGTCGCAGAACTAACGGAGGGAATAATGAGCAGAGCAATGCAGTTCCAGAGCAGGGGATTCGGCGCCGGGTTGCTGGCGGCGGTTGCGGTGACCGCCGCGCTTGCGATCCCCGTGGCCAACGCGCAGCCCAAGCCGGCCGCGCCCACCACGCTGTCGTTCAACTGGGAAGGCGCCTATGGCCGCCAGAACATCCTGGTGTACCCGTTCCGTCCTGGCGGTCGCTTCGAGCAGCTCGTCACCCACTACACCAACGGCACGGTCAAGCTCGACAACAAGGAAAAGCTGTTCAGCATCATGGATTCGGCTTTTGCGGTCGGCGACGGCCGCGTGCTCATGGGCACCCAGTCGATCGCGGCGGCCTCGGGCACCTATCCGCTGCTTGATTTCGGCGGCATCCCGGGATTCTTCTCCGAGATTCCCAACGGCGCCACTGAGTACGCGCAGGCGTTGCTCGACCCGAAGATGATGGCGGTGCTCGATGCCTACACCAAGCCCGCGGGCTTCAAGGTGCTGGGGGCGGCGATCTCGCTGGCCAACAACTCGCTGTGGGGCAACAAGCCGATCCGCACTGTGGCCGATTTCAAGGGCGTGAAGATGCGCGCCTCGGGCCGCACCCAGACTTCGGCCCTGCGCGCGCTGGGCGGCAGCCCGCTAACGCTGTCGGTGGCCGAGATCGAGGAGGCGCTCAGCCGCGGCACGGTCGACGCGATCACCACCAGCAAGAGCTTCGGCGCCGAGCGCGGCCTCACGCAGATGTCCAAGTACACCTCGATCTGGCCGATCACGCCGATCTTCCCGCAGTACATCCTCATCAACCTCAAGGCGTGGGACAAGCTCGACGCGCGCCAGAAGGATGGCCTGCTCAAGGCATCGGCTGACCTGACCGGCGAAATGGCCACGGCGCTGGAGCAGATGGAGTACACCTACAACCTGTGGATCAAGTCGGCCAAGACGGAAATGATCGTTCCCGACGAGGCCGAGGTGCGCAAGGCCATGGCCCTCATGCAACCGGTGGTCAAGGAGTGGCTCGACACCGCCGGCCCGCATGGCAAGGAAGTCCTGCGCATTGCGGCCACGCATGCGCGCGGGCCGTCGGTGGGATTCATCCGCGACATGGCGAAGTAATTCGCCGGCGGGGGAGGCAGGCACGGCGATGCAAAAATTCGTTCGCCTGGTCGAGCGGGTGGCCCATGGCGCAGGCTACGCCGCATCGCTCGTGCTGCTCGCCATCGTGGTGCTCACGATGGTCGAAGTCGTCTCGCGCTACGTCCTCAACAACCCGCTGATCCTGAGCGATGAGCTTGGCGGCTACGCGATGGTGGCCATAGGTTTTCTTGGCCTGGCCTACTCGGCGGCCGAAAAAAGCCATATCCGCATCACGTTCGTGGTCGAGCGCATCCCCCCGCGCGCGGCCGGATTCATCCGGGTGGCGACACTGGTGCTTGCGCTCGCGTTCGTTGCGGTCGCGGCATGGGTGAGCTGGAAGTTCATCGGCGATTCGTTCACCCGCAACATGCGCTCGAACTCGCTCCTCATGACCCCGCTCAAGTGGCCGCAGATGGCGCTGCCGGTGGGCTTCACGCTGTTCGCGCTGGTGATCCTCGGCCAGCTCGCGCGCGCCATCGGCGACCTCCGGGCCGGGCGGCCGGCGGACGAGTTCGGCGGCGAGGAGTTCTGACGTGGGCGCCGCCGGCCTGAGCCCCGAGATCGTCACCGTCCTGCTCATGGGCGGGTTGTTCGTGCTGCTCGCCCTGGGCACCGAAATCGGCGTCGCCATGGGACTGGTGGCCTGCGCGGGGCTGGTGTTTGTCGTCGACAAGCCGCTGGTGCAGATGGCATGGACGGCGTGGGAGTCGCTCAATTCGTTCACGCTGCTGGCCATGCCGCTGTTTATCTTCATGGGGGCGGTGTTTTCCGGCAGCGGCGCCGTGAACCTGCTGTTCGCTGCGCTGGAGAAATGGCTCGGTTGGCTGCCTGGCGGCCTCGCCTCGGTGGTGATCGCAGCCAACGGCGTGTTCGGGGCGATCTCCGGCTCGAGCGTTGCCGCGGCCGCCACCTTCAGCATGATCGCCTACCCCGAAATGGAAAAGCGCCGCTACGACCCGAAGCTCTCGCTCGGTGCGATCGCGGTCGGCGGCACGCTCAGCGTGCTGGTGCCGCCCAGCCTGATCCTGATCGTCTACGGTTCGTGGGAAAACGTCTCGGTGGCGCGCCTGTTCGCCGCGGCGATGATCCCCGGGCTGCTGCTGATGGTGCTCCTCATGCTGACGGTGGTGGTGATGGTCAAGCTGCGTCCCGAGCTTGCCCCGCGCGCCGCGCCCTCGACCTGGGGCGAGCGCATGGTCGCGATCAAGGACATGCTGCCATGGCTGGTGGTGATCCTCACGGTCATGGGCTCGATCTTCGGCGGCCTCATGACGCCCACCGAAGCCTCCGCGCTGGGCGCGATCCTGTCGCTGGGAATTGCGTGGTATTACGGCGCCCTGAGCTACGCCATGGTGCGCAAAGCACTGCTGTCGGCGGTGAAGGTCACGGCCATGATCGCCTTCATCATCTTCGCCGCGCGCCTGTTGTCGTTCGTGTTCCAGGACATCGGCGCCACCGCCAAGTTGTCCTCGGCGGTGCTGGGGATGGACCTCGGCAAGTACGGCACCATGCTCGCCATCGTGATCCTGTACCTCATCCTCGGCATGTTTTTCGATTCGATGGCGATGATGCTGCTTACGCTGTCGTTCGTGATGCCGGTGATCGTCAAGCTCGGCTACGACCCGATCTGGTGGGGCGTCACCTTCGTCCTGCTGGCCGAAATCGGGCTGGTCACGCCGCCTTTCGGGCTCAACCTGTTCACCATCCATGGGGTGCTGCCGCGTTTTTCGGTCATGTATATCGCGCGGGCTTCGCTGCCTTTCCTGGCGGTGATGATCCTCATGGTGTGGATCCTGATCTTTTTTCCCGAGCTCGCGCTGTGGCTGCCGCGGCTCCTGTACTGACCTGACACCGGAGGCAACGCATGGCGACCCACATCCGATGCGGCAAGCTCTTCACCGGCAGTGAAGACGCCGCGCGAAGCAACCAGGTGCTGGTGTGCGATGACGCAGGCCGCATCACCTATGCCGGCCCCGCGCAGTCCGCGCCTCGTCCCATCCCGACCGACACGCAGCTCGATTATGGCGACCTGTTCGTCATGCCCGGGCTGCACGACGTGCACACGCACCTGGCCTACGGCAACGCCAAGACCGAAGAGGACATCGACCTCTACCAGCCGATGGAATTCCGCTCCATCCGCGGCCTGTTCTTTGCGCAAAAGTGCCTGGCGGCGGGCTACACCTCGATCTGCTCGCCAGGCGATTCCGGGCAGATTTCGCTGTCGGTGCGCAACGCGATCAACTTCGGCCTGTTCGAGGGGCCGCGCGTCACGGCGGCGGGGCGCTACCTCACCACGCGCCAAGGGCTGACTGACTGGTACCCCACGTGGATCGGCGTGCCGGACACGTCGATCGGCAAGCTGGTGACTTCGCGCGACGAGTCGATCGAGGAGATCCGCGTGCAGTCCAAGAACGGCGTCGACTGCATCAAGGTCGCGCTCGACGGCGTGCAGCGCCGCCCCGACGGGGAGTACATCGCCGCGTTCACCCAGCAGGAAATCACCGACATCGTGACCGAGTCTCACCGCCAGGGCCGCAAGGTGGTGGTGCACGCGCGCGGCAGGGAGGCCACTCTGTACGCCGCTCGCGCCGGGGTGGACCTGATCTTCCATGCCTTCTACCTCGACCAGGAATGCATCGACGCGATGCTCGAATCCGGCAGCGCCATCGGCCCCACGCTGACTTTCCCGCGCAATATCGTCGACTTCACCCGTCCGAGCGAACCGGCTTACCTCAAGGGGCGCATCGGCGACGTGCAGCGCGAATACGAGACCGCTTGCGCCAACCTGCGCCGCGCACGCGAAGCGGGCATCCCGATGATGACCGGAACCGATTCGGGCTTTGCGGTGACGCCCTATGGCGAGTGGCACGCGCGCGAGATCGAGATCTTCGTCAACGACCTGGGCTTCACGCCGGCGCAGGCGCTGCGCGCCGCCACTTCGGTGACGGCGGGCTTCATGGCGCGGGGCGAATCGCTCGGGGTGCTCGAGGCTGGCCGCGCGGCCGATTTCATCGTCGTCGCCGGCTCGCCGCTGGAGGACGTCGCCATCCTCCAGGACAAGGCCCGCATCCGCCACGTCCACCTCGGCGGCAAGCGCATCGCCCTGCCATCGCGGGACTACGACCCCTACAAGGTCACCGACATTGCCTGGACCAACTGGAACGACCTGTACACGCAGGAACGCGTGACCGAACTCGGCATCCTGCCGGCGCGCAAGGCTTCCGCGGCGCTACCCGCCTGAAAAACGAAGGACTCACCATGACCATTGCACGCCACCCCATGCCTGCCGACGTCGCCGCGCTAACGCTCGACGAAATCGCGCACAAGTACGTCGCGCGTTTTCGCGACCGCAAGGCCGACTGGGCTGCTTTCGAGGACGCCAGGATCGAGGGCTTCAAGCGCGCGCAGCACCGCTTCATCGGCGCCGGCGGCTCGGGCAAGCACGGCGATACGGCCGCGATCCCGCCGCGCGCATTTACGCTCAGCATCATGTACGTCGAGCCCGGGCAGGGCAACGCCGCCCACACGCACGAGGTGGAGGAGATCTTTTTCGTGTTGCAGGGTTACCTCACCGCGTTCGTGCAGGACGAATCGGGCCGCAGGATCGACATCCGGCTGGGCCCGTGGGAGTGCATCGCCTGCCCGCCCGGGGTGATCCACGGCTACATCAACGACAGCCTCGAGCCGGTGTATTTCCAGGTCATGCTCGGCAAGGGTCGCCCGGAGGCGATGGGTTACGCGGACGACGATCTCTACAAGCGCCGCGACGCGCACCTGTCGGACCCAGAGCCCCGCTGATGTACTGATACCGGCACAAAATTCCCCGCAGAGCCAAGACCGGCGCGGGGTTTTGGAAAAAAAGTCTCGAAATCGTCAGCCCGGAACGTCGAAAAAATCCACCAGCCCGGTCTCGAGCGAGTACTCCGCCCCGACGACCATGAGGCCGTTTTCGCGGATCTCCTCTTCGAGCATCGGCGCGCCGTTCCTCAGGTGGCTGGTCGATACGCGGATGTTGGCGCGCACGGCTTCATGTACCAGCATGTCGTGGCGCAGGGGCGGCTTGGCGGCCACGAGCTTGCTGACCGCGGGCCGGATGCGGCTGACGATCGAACGCAGGTTGCGCGAGCGGGCGGCCGTAGGGCGGCGCAGCTCCTCGAGCGTGGCGAGGATCGCGCCGCACTGCGAATGGCCGAGCACGACGACGAGGCGTACGTGATACCTCTCCGCCGCGAATTCGACGCTGCCGATCTGGGAGGGCGCCACGATGTTGCCGGCGACGCGGATCACGAAGAGGTCGCCGAGACCCTGGTCGAAGACGATCTCTGCCGGCACGCGCGAGTCGGAGCAGCCGAGGATGATCGCGAAGGGCTCCTGCGCGGCGGCCACTTCCCGGCGCCGGCTGCGGCTCGCGGCTTCGTCCTCGCGCTGCTCGGCGACGAAACGGCGGTTGCCTTCGCGCAGTCTTTCGAGGGCTTCGAGGGCGGGGATCATGCGGGCGGCCCGGGGCGCTTCGGCACTACGCCGCCAGCCGTAGCGGTACGCCCGGTTTCCTCCCCGGGCGTGACGATGACTGAATCGTCGCGGTTCCCCCATTCGCCCCACGAGGAAACGTAATTTCGCACCCTCGGATAGCCGAGCGACTTGAGCGCAATGAAAGTGCTGGCCGAGCGATAGCCGCCCTGGCATACGGGGATCACAGTCTTGTCGGGCGTGACGCCGCGGGATTCGTAGAGCGCGCGGATCTCGTCCGCGGGCCGGAAAGCCCCGTCGGAGCCGATGTGCTCGCGCCAGAAAACATGCACCGCGCCGGGAATCGTGCCGGCGCGGCGGGCGCGCTTCTCGGTGCCGTGATATTCGGAGTCCCGGCGCACGTCGACGATCACGGATTCGCTCGAGCCGATAGCGTCATGCACGTCGAAGCGCGTTGCCAGCAGGTCGAGGTTGGCCGTGCCGCGGAAAGGTGGGGCGGTAGGCGGCGCCGTGGCCGGATCGACCGGCGGCGGGGCTTCGGTGAGCCGCACGAGCTTGTGGCCGGCCGAGGTCCACGCGCGTACGCCGCC
>JBBQCV010000020.1:0-29163 GCA_038319115.1 Burkholderiales bacterium
GTTCGAGCGGCGCGCACGCGTCGCCGCGGAGGCGCACGTCGTCGGCCCGGCGGCGGCGGCCAAGGCGGCGGGAGTGCCTTACGAATGGCGGGTGAGCAAGGTTTCGCAGCCGCACGAGGGCATCATCGAGACTGCAACCGAATGCGGTGCCGACATCATCTTCATGTCCTCGCACGGCCACCGCGGCCTGACCGGGATGATCGCGGGCAGCGTGACGCAAAAGGTGCTGTCGCACTCCAAGGTCCCGGTGCTGGTGTTTCGTTAGTCCGGGAACGCATGAGCGGAGCGGCGCGGGCGTGAAGCTGTCCGCGGTCGTTCGCGGGAGCCCGGTTGTGCGGTAATACCCTGCGGTGCTACCTCACCACCAGCACCGGCACCTTGGAGTGGCTCAAGACCTTGGTGGTTTCGCTGCCGAGCAGGAATCCCGACAGGCCTCGCCGGCCATGCGAGGCCATGACGATGAGGTCGCATTTCTTTGTCCGGGCGACCTTGACGATGGCGTTCCATGGTTGGGCATCGGTCGCCCTGACCGCGGTAAAGCGAACCCCCGCGCCCTCGGCCGCCTCGTCCACGGCGGAGAGCGCTGCCGCAGCATCTTTCTCGACCACCTGCTTGAACCGCCTGGGCGAGGCCACGGCCACGTACATCGTCGCCTCGCCGTAGACCGGCGGCATGTATTCGGGCATCACATACAGGGCGGACAATCGCGCGCCCACTGCGGCCGCAAGCCTGGTGGCCGATTTCACCGCCTTGAGCGAGAGTTTGGACCCATCGGTGGCGACCAGGATGTGCTTGTACATGGCGTTTCTCCTCGATGCTGCGTTGCCGGCCGTCGATGCGGCCAGCATCACAGGATACTCCCGTCCAAACTCGCGCTTGCCTGCGATCCATTCGCTCCCAGGCTGAAGGTTGCGAAACGGTTCGCGCCGGGCAGCGTGAATGTCGGCCTTTTCGTGCGCGCTGCCGCCCGGATGCGGCAGAATCTGCATTCGCCCTCGTCCACGACGCAAACTTCCGGTCACGCCATGTACAACACAAAGATCCTCCGCGCTGTGGGCGCCTTTTCCAAGGCGCCCTGAATGGGCGCCGGCCGGAAACGAATGTCGCCGGCGCATGCACGCAGCCTGCGCGGCTGGCTCAGGCACCTCGCGTCGACTGAGCGCCTCGCGGTGGCGCGCGAAGGCGTGGCGCTCGAATTCGAACTGGCCGCCATCGCCAAGAAGCTCGACGGGCAGCAGGCGGTGCTGTTCCCGAAGGCCGGCGGTCGGGGCATGTCGGTCGTGTCGGGCTTCGTCGCGGCGCGGTCATGGATCGCCGAGGCCATGGGCGCGGAAGAGTCGGAACTGCTCGCGGCATTTCGCGACGCCTCCGAAAAGCCGACCCCCTGGACCGAAGTGCCGGCCGCCCGTGCCCCGGTGCAGCAGGTGGTGGTGGAAAGCGCCGATATCCTCAAGCTCCTGCCCATCCCGCGTCACAACGCGCACGACAGCGCCCAGTACATCACCGCCGGTGTCATCGTCGCGCGTAACCCGAAGACCGGCGTGCAGAACGTCTCCATCCAGCGTATCCAGGTAAAGGACGGCCGCAGGCTGCAGGCGTTGATCCTGCCGCGCCACCTGTCCGCATTCCACACCATGGCCGAGGAGAAGGGCGAGGCGCTTCCCATCGCGATCGTGATCGGCGTCGATCCGCTCACGCTGCTTGCCTCGCAGGCGGTGGTGCCCATCGACCAGGACGAGCTCGAGATCGCCGGCAGCCTGCACGGCGCGCCGCTGGAGGTGGTGAAGTGCATCGGCAGCGAGATCCGCGTGCCGGCGCAGGCCGAAATCGTGATCGAGGCGCGGGTGCTGCCCAACGTGCGCGAACTCGAAGGCCCTTTCGGCGAATTCCCGCGCACCTACAGCCCCGCGGGCCAGCACCAGGTCATCGCGGTCGAGCGGGTGACGCACCGGCGCAACCCGATCTTCCACACCATAGTGCCGGCGGAGCTCGAGCACCTCATGCTGGGGGCGATCCCGCGCGAGGCGACGATCCTCGGGCTCCTGCAGCGCAGTTTCCCCAACGTGCTCGACGCACACCTGTCGCGCGGCGGCACCTGCCGCTATCACCTGTACGTGAAAATGAAGAAGCGGCGCGAATCGGAAGCCAAGAACGTCATCATGGCCGCGTTCGGCGCGCATTTCGACCTGAAGCAGGTGATCGTGGTGGACGATGACGTGGACGTGCACAACCCCACCGAAGTCGAGTGGGCGGTGGCCACGCGGTTCCAGGCCGACCGCGACCTCCTAGTAGTGGCCGGGGCCCAAGGCTCGCCGCTCGATCCCTCAACCACGCTCACGGGCCGGGTGGACGGGGTGAGCGCCAAGATGGGGCTGGATGCGACCCGGCCGCTCAAGTATGAGGGGCATACTTTCACGCGCGTGCACGTGCCGGGCGAGGAGGCGGTGGACCTTGCCACCGCGATCCCGCCACGCGCGCAGGCGCTGCTCGACTCACTGCTCGACGAAAAAGGATGACGCCATGAAACCGACGCTCGCCCCCGGCGACTCGATCTCGAAGAAAATCGAGGTCAACGAGGAACGCTGTATTTCCTTCATGGGGCCCGCCAATGCGGTGTACGCGACCCCGCGCATGGTGAGCGACATGGAATACACCTGCCGCGACCTGCTGCTGCGCCATCTCGACGAAGGCGAGGACTCGGTCGGTGCGCATGTGAGCATCGACCACCTCGCGGCCACGCCGCTTGGCATGGTGGTGACGATCGAGGCGAAGATCACCGAAGTCGACCGCCGTCGCGTGACTTTCGAGGTCGTGGCGCGCGACATCATCGAGGAGTGCGGCCGCGCGAAACACGTTCGCTTCATCGTCGACAAACATAAGAGCATGGAGCGCATCGCCGCGAAGCGGCAGAAGGCCGGGTTGACCTGATGGCCAAAGCGCCTCCCGGACCGGCGGCAATGGCGCCAGCACAGGCAGTTGCTGCGCCTGTATCCACTTTCGACTGGCAGGCGATCGTCGACAGCCTCAACCGGCTGCTGCGCCTGCGTACCAACCCGTTCGGCATGAAGCTGTTCGAGACGGTTGCGGAGATGGAGGCGATTCCACGCATCCGCCGCCCGCAGTCCATCCACACTACCGATCAGATCGTCGCGCAGGGGGCGCGATTGGGCTGGACGGTCGGCATCACGCGCGCCGACCTCGTGGGCGACCAGTGCGGCGCCGTCATCGGCCTGCATCCGCAGGACGCCGAGTGGCGCGCGGGCAAGCGCTATGCGGGCGTCTGGTACGCCACGCCCGCCGACGCCGCGAGCCACCAGGCCGCCATGCATGTCGTGCCGTCGGGAAAGTATGCGGCGATGGCCGTGTCGCCGCTGACCTCGGGCCGCCTCGACCCGCCCGACATCTGCCTGTTCTACGCCACGCCCGGCCAGATGATCATTTTCATCAATGGTCTGCAATGGGCGGGCTACAAGAATTTCGACTGGGGCGTGGTCGGCGAATCGTCCTGCGCGGATTCCTGGGGCAGGGCACTCAAGACGCGCACGCCCAGCCTTTCGCTGCCTTGTTTCGCGGAGCGCCGCTACGGTGGCGTGCTGGACGATGAGCTCCTCATGGCGCTGCCGCCTGAATACCTCTCCAAAGCCATTGCCGGCATGGAGGCGCTGGCGAAGAACGGCCTGCGCTACCCGATTCCCCAGTACGGCATCCAGCAGGACGCGCGCGCCGGGCTGGGCGTGAGCTACGCCAAGAGAAAGGAGTGACCCAATGAGCAAATATCATGTGCGCCAGGGCGACGTTAAGCCCTATTCGCCCGCCAACCACCACGGCACCAACAAC
This sequence comes from Burkholderiales bacterium, assembly GCA_038319115.1. Taxonomy (GTDB): domain Bacteria; phylum Pseudomonadota; class Gammaproteobacteria; order Burkholderiales; family SG8-39; genus SZAS-79. The sequence continues at coordinate 3,838 of JBBQCV010000020.1, forward strand.
TTCCGCCTGATCGGGCCCGAAACCGTAGGCGCGACGCAACTGGAAATGCTGATTGGCGAAGTCGAGCGCGGCAAGGGCGCGCTGCCGCACGCGCATCCGGGCATCGAGCAGGCGTGCTACATGCTGGAGGGCAGCGCCGACATCGAAATCGGCGGTGAGAAATTCGTGCTCGCGCGAGGCGAGGCGTGCTTCTTCCCGGCCGACCAGATACACAAGGTCACCGTGACCAGCGACAAGGCAAAGATTCTTGTTATGTATGCGCCGCCCTATCTCGAGAAGGCGGAGAACGCGCGGCGCTAGGGCGGCACGCGATGCCCGCTACTTGACCGGCATCGTCTCGCGCTTGGACGGCGCGGGGGCGGACGGATCGCCCTTGCCATCGGCACCACGCATCGGGATGTAGATCACCGAGGGACGCTGCGTGGTCGACTGCGGGTACAGGTCCATGAGTTCGTAGACGATCAGCGGCATTTTCGTCGTGACCGGCAGCCCGAGCTGCTGGGCGAAGGGGACCGTGATCGGAAAATCGTGCGTCCAGCGGCCCTCCGAAAGCGCCACCGCAAGCTCGGTGGCCTTTTCCTTGGACAGGCGTTTTTGCAGGATCTCGGCGATGAAGCTGGCCACCTGCAGGCGGGCTTTCGCTGCGATGTCGGCCATCATGATCGTCTGGTCGTCGATCTTCTCGGGTTTCTTGACCTCGAGCACGCGCAGGATCGCCGCGGCCGGGATGCCCGCAATCTGCGGATCCACCGGGCCGAGGACCGCGTTGGGGTCCATCACGATTTCGTCGGCGGCCAGCGCGATCATCGTCCCGCCGCTCATTGCGTAGTGTGGAATGAATACCGTGACCTTGCCCTTGTGCTCGACGAGCGCCTTGCCGATCTGCTCCGCGGCGAGAACGAGGCCACCGGGCGTGTGCAGGATGAGGTCGATCGGTTGCTCGGGCGGCGTGAGCCGGATGGCGCGCAGGACCGCTTCGGAATCCTCGATGTCGATATGGTTGGCGACGTCCACGCCGAGGATGCTGCGGCTTTCCTGGCGGTGGATGAGGGCGATGACGCGCGACTTGCGCTCGGTCTGGAACTGGTCGAGCAGCGCGTTGCGCTTGGCCTGCGTGGTGTCGCGCCCGCCGAAGACCTGCAGCGCGAGCAGCGCGATCAGGGCGAGCCAGAAGAAAGCGCGCGCGGCGTGCGCCAAGGTGAACCAGAATCCCATGGCGCGCAGTGTGAGGGCGCCCGCCACCCCCGCCTGTACGCTGGCGCACATAAGGAACCAGGCCGGGCGCTGGAGCGGGTAATCCACGCAGGACAGGAACTATTGCGCATTCGCATCGCGGAAATTTTAACCGGAATGCGCATTGCGTCACCAAGTGTGTAAGAAAGTGTTTTGAAATTCAGCGCGCCCTCCCGACAATCGGCGTGCGCGTGGAATCCATGCGCCGGATCGAAAGACGCACATCTCCCAGGCGCCGGTCCGGAATCGGAGAAGTCGAATGCTCGGAGCCACGAAGAGTATCGAGGCCGTCCCGCTGGCCGGCGCAAGCCCCGACGTCACGCTGCCCAAGGTCCATCGCAAGGATGGGCGCGGGCCCGCGATCCTTTTCGCCGACGTAAGCAGGAGCATGCTGCTGCATGAGCAGCTGGGCGACCAGGCGGCGCGGATGGTGATAGATGCGCTGCTCGCCCTGGCGGAAAAAGCGGTGACGGCGTACGGCGGGCGGGTGGTGCGGAGCATCGGTGACGAGATCCTCGCCGTCCTTCCCAATGCGGATGCCGCCGCACGCGCGGCGCGCGACCTGCTGATCGGTGTCGATGCCATCGATGCGCCGCATGGGGTCCGGCCCTCGATGCACGTGGGCCTGCATTCCGGCGGGTTCATGGAGCGCGCGGGCGACGTCTTCGGCGATGCGGTCAACGTCGCAAGCCGGCTGACCGCGCACGCGCAGCCCGGCCAGATCCTCACCACCAGCGCCAGCGCGCCGGGCATCTCGCTCAGCGTGCGGCGCTCGATGCGACGGCTCGGCCCACTCGACATCCGCGGCCGCATCGACCAGATCCAGGTCGAGGAGATTGCCTGGCGCGATACCGCGGACGAGGAAGCGACCGTCACGAAGTTCGCTCCGGTGGCGGCGCTTGGAACCGCACGCATCAGGCTGGACTACGAGGGGCGGCAGTGGACGCTCGATGCGCGCATCAAGCATCTATCCATCGGGCGTGACCCCGGCTCCGACCTTGTCATTGCGAACATCGATGCCTCGCGCAGCCACGGCTTCATCGAGTACCGCAACGGGGCCTTCTACTACATCGACACCAGCCTGAACGGCTCGTACGTCACGTTCGGCAACGCGGGCGAAACCCTGGTGCAGCGAAACCAGGTGCTGTTGAGCGGACGCGGAATGATCTGCCTTGGCCAACCTGCCGGGCGCAGTGAGCAGCTCGTGTTCGAGGTGACTTCCCCGACTTCCTAGCGGGACCCCGGCGCTTGTCGGTGTCCCGGCGGAACGGGCTATCCTTCGCGCAAAGCGAAGCAAGATGTCCCTCCAGAACCGACCGCGGTATCGATCGTAAGCAAAGCAAACCGGCCCCTGCGCGGGTGTATCGCAGGGATTCTGCGTAAACTTCCGCGTCGGCGCTGCGTTTCGACGCCGCCGCAAATTCAGGGGCAGGCTCGGTGCGCTCCCCGGGCGAACCCCGCGCTGTGTCCAATAGTTTCCAGTATTGACAAATCAACTGCCGTTACAACGGCTTCCTGATTAGATCCGTGATAATTAAAGGTTGACTTTCCATGCCAAAATCATCGCCCAACCCCTGGCTCCCGCTCGATGGCGTAACGGTCGTCGACTTTTCCATGTTTGTGCCGGGACCGTTCTGCTCGGCGATCTTCGCCGACCTCGGCGCCGAAGTGATCAAGGTCGAGTCGATCAACGGCGATCCGGGACGGGGATATGTGCCGGTGCAGTTTCGCACCGAGAACCGCAACAAGCGCTCGATCGCGATCAACCTCAAGGCTCCCGAGTCGAAGGCCATCGTGCGCAGGCTGGCCGAGAAGGCTGACATTGCGCTGGAGGGCTTTCGGCCGGGTGTGTCAAAGCGGCTCGGCATCGACTACGCGTCGCTCGCGGCATACAACCCGCGCATCGTGTACTGCGCGATTTCGGGCTATGGCCAGACCGGGCCGTGGCGCGAGCGGCCCGGCCACGACGTCAATTACGTTGCCGCCGGCGGCGGACTGTCGTTTCCGGGCCAGTGGCTCAAACCGCCATCGCGTTCGTCGCTGCCGGTGGCCGACATGGCCGGGGGCAGCGCCGCGGCCGCGGCGGTGCTCGCTGCGCTGTTCGAGCGCACCAAGACCGGCAAGGGGGTGGAACTCGACGTATCGCTTTTCGAAGCCGGATTTTTCTGGGCGGCGATGCGGCACTCGCTCAGCCATGACGTCGACCCGAAAGCGCACATCTTCCCGGTCAACGACGTGTTCCAGGCCAAGGACGGCCGCAGTCTGACACTCGGCATCCTCGAGGAGCACTTCTGGAACAATTTCGTGAAGGCCGCCATTGCCCTCTTGCCCGAGCTTGCCGCCGATCTTGGCGGACCCGGTTACGCGACGGACGCGCTAAGACGCAAGAACGGTAACGCGCTATCGGCCCGCCTCGCGCAGCTAATCGCGGCGAGGACCGCGGACGAATGGGTGAAGGTGCTGGAAGAGGCCGATGTCCCGGTCGACCTGTGCCTCACCCCGTCACAAGCGGCGACGCTGCCCCAGATCGTGGCGCGCGAGGATGTCGCCGAGATCGGCGGCGAAAAATTTGCGCTCTTCCCAGTGTATGCCAATGGCCGGCGTGGAGGCAGCCTGCGGCGCCCCGTGCCCGGAGCAGGCGAGCATACGCGCGAGATCCTGGTCGAGATCGGCATGGAAGACGCCGAGATTGCGGACCTACTTCGTACGGGAGCCGTGCGCGCCGCCTGAGGCGCACCCATTGCGCGGGGCTGCCTCACGGCACTCCATCTCCCGCCTGCGTGCCCGGATACGGCGCAGGTCGTTGGCGACCTGTGTCCGCACCCACCGGTGCATCTGCTTGAGGCATCGCTGTCGCAGCATTGCTTCGCGTGGATCCACGGTCTCCATGACCCCGATTTTGCCGGATCCGGCTCGCTAGGCCAGTCAGCGGGGCGGGCCAATTTGGGATGGCTGCGTCCTACAGCCCACCGGCAAAACGTCCTCGTGAATCCGGCGTATACCGGCAATGGCGAAGAGACCCGATCGCGCCCATCCTGAAGCCTTCCAAGGAGGGCTTATGTCGGATACACCTGAAACCCTGCCAACGCAGGATCCCGCCCGCATCAATCTGGGCGACCCGAACGAGGTCCGCTACTGGACCCGCGAACTCGACATAGGCGCGAGCACGTTGTGGGCCATCGTCAACGCGGTGGGCCCTTCGCCAGAGGCGGTCAGGCAGCACCTGCGCCAAGCCGCGAACTAACCCTCACAGGAGCACATCATGAAAGACAGCCGCAAATCCACCTCGCCGGACAACCCGCTGCATGAGAAAAAGCACAAGGTCGGCCAAGACACATCGAGCGACCCCGAACCCCGCGAGTTCGACAACAAGACCCAGCACGGCCGCCAGAGCGAGGCGCAGAAGGGCAGCCAGCCCGGTCTCACGGGCCACAGCGACCGCAGTGGCAAGGACCGAAATGAAGGCCGTCCCCTGAGCCCGGGCGGGCGCACCGCGTCGAGCGGCGGGCCGCTGGACAAGTAGGCGGCACGGCGAGGCAGGCAGGGCCGGGGTCGAACCAGCGACTCCGGCCCTTGTTTTTTGGCCGCCGGGCTCCCTCAGCCACGTTCGATGGGAGAGCCGGCTGAGGGAAGAACGTGAAGGGCGTTCTGAATCGAAATTGCGCGGTCGACGCGGTTTGTTTGCGCGGATAATCCTGCCCTGGACCCCAATATCGGACCGACATGGACTTCGGATTCTCCCCCGAGCAGGACGCCATCCGTGAGGCGATCACCAAGATCTGCGCGCAATTCGGCGACGATTACTGGCTGAAGAAAGACAAGGAGGGCGGCTTCCCGACCGAGCTGCACCAGGCGCTTGCACGCGACGGGTGGCTCGGCATCGCCATGCCGGAATCGCATGGCGGCGCGGGGCTGGGGATCACCGAGGCGGCGATCATGATGCAGGCGATCGCCGAGTCCGGTGCGGGCTTCTCCGGCGCATCGGCGGTGCATATGAATATCTTCGGCCTGAACCCCGTGGTTGTATTCGGCACCGAAGAGCAGAAAAAACGCATGCTGCCCAACCTCATTGCCGGCAAGGAACGGGCGTGCTTCGCGGTCACCGAGCCCAACACGGGGCTGAACACCACGCGCATCAAGACCAAGGCCGATAAGCAGGGCGACAAGTACATCGTCTCGGGCCAGAAGGTGTGGATCTCCACCGCCCAGATCGCCGAGAAAATCCTGCTGCTCGCGCGCACCACACCGATCGAGGAATGCAAAAAGCCGGCCGACGGGCTCACCCTTTTCTACACCGACTTCGATCGCAAGTTCGTCGAAGTGCGCGAGATCGAGAAGCTCGGGCGCAAGTGCGTGGACTCCAACCAGGTGTTCTTCGACGGCATGCCGGTCCCCGCGGCCGACCGCATCGGTGAGGAAGGCAAGGGCTTCCAGTACATCCTGCACGGAATGAACCCGGAGCGGATCCTGATCGCTTCGGAATCGGTCGGGCTGGGCCGTTGCGCCCTGCGGCGCGCCACGCAGTACGCCAAGGAAAGGGTCGTCTTCGACCGGCCCATCGGCCAGAACCAGGGTATCCAGCACCCGCTCGCAGCCAACTGGATGGCGCTCGAGTCGGCCAACCTCATGGTGTTCAAGGCCGCCTGGCTGTACGACACCGGCAAGCCCTCTGGCGCCGAGGCGAACGCGGCCAAGTACCTCGCGGGCGAGGCGGGGTTCGATGCCTGCCAGCAGGCGGTGATGACCCATGGCGGCTTCGGCTATGCGAAGGAATACCACGTCGAGCGCTACCTGCGCGAGTCGCTGGTCGGACGCATCGCGCCGGTGAGTCCGCAGCTCGTTCTGTGCTTCATCGCCGAGCGCGTATTGGGTCTGCCCAAGTCGTATTAGCCCTGGGCTGGGTATTCGGTCCGGCCGAGGAGATATAAGCGAAATAGTATGACAACTGCCTCGAGAGCCGCATGTTTGTTGGTTCGGCTGAATTCAATGTTCTAAAATTCTGCTTTCGCCATGGCCGCGGTTCCGCAATCCTTTTAGTCATGCCACCCGTTTACTCGCAAAGGATCCCAATGAGCAAAGAGCTTCCCATCGTCGGCCGCGGTTTCTGCTACGAGGACCTTCCCGTCGGGTATCAATTCCGCACCCACCGGCGCACCATCGCCGAGAGCGACCTGACCGCGTTCGTGAACCTGACCTGGCTCACCGAGGAACTGTTCGCGGTCGAGGACGACGCCGACCGCGCAATCAAGGGGCGTGCCGTGCCCGGGGCGCTGGTGTATGCGTTCGCCGAGGGGCTGCTGCTGCCGACGATGCAGGACACCGGCCTTGCATTCCTCGGTGCCCAGCTCGACATCAGGGCGCCAACGCGCATCGGCGACACCATTCATGTTGAAGCCCATGTTACCGAGGCGCGCCTCACGTCCAAGGGTGACCGCGGCCTGGTGCGCACCTCGAATATCGTGGTCAACCAGGACGGCGTGACCGTGCTCGCCTACAACCCGCTGCGCATGCTTAAGCGCCGCGCCTGAGCGACGTAGGCCAGGGCAGGGGCGCGGGACGAGTGGGCGAACCGACGATCCTCATCGTGGGCGGGGGCATCGGCGGGCTCACGCTCGCGCTGTCGCTGCATCAGGTGGGCATTGCATGCCGCGTATTCGAGGCGGCGCCGGAGGTACGCGCGCTCGGGGTGGGCATCAACCTGCTGCCTCACGCGATGCGCGAGCTGACCGAGCTGGGGCTGCAGCAGAAGCTGGCGGCGGTGGCGGTCGAGACGAAGGAGGTGTGCTTCTACGACCGCTTCGGCCATTTCATTTATCGCGAGCCGCGCGGCCGGTTCGCCGGCTACGACTGGCCGCAATTGTCGATCCATCGCGGCGACCTGCATGCGGTGCTGCTCGCGGAACTCCTCGAGCGTTGCGGCCCCGATGTCTTCGTGCCCGGTGCGAAATGCGTCGGCTTCGCGCAGGAGGGCAGCGCGGTCAGGGTGAAATTCGCCAACGGCGAGAGTTCCAGTGGCGACGCCGTCGTGGGCTGCGACGGCATCCACTCGGCCGTGCGCAGGCAATTGTTTCCGGCCGAGGGCGCACCCGCTTACCAGGGCATCAACATGTGGCGCGGCGTGACGCACGCCCGGCCCTACCTGTCTGGTGCCAGCATGGTGATCGCCGGCTGGCTGGAAACCGGCAAGATGGTCGTGTACCCGATCCGCGCCTATCCCGACGGCAGCCAGCTCATCAACTGGGTGGCCGAGATCCAGTCACCGCGCAACGTCATGCAGGACTGGAATCTCGCCGGCCGGATCGAGGACTTTTATCCGGTGTTCGCCGACCGCGCGCACGACTGGCTCGACATTGCGGGGCTGATCCGCGACGCCGACAGCATCCTCGAATACCCGATGGTCGATCGCGACCCGCTGCCGTACTGGACGCAGGGCCGTGTGACGTTGCTCGGCGATGCCGCCCATCCGATGTACCCGCGCGGCTCCAATGGCGGCGGCCAGGCGATCCTCGATGCACGCGTGTTGGCCGGTTGCCTGCGGCAGGCGCCGGGTGTCGAAGCGGCGTTGTCGGCCTACGAGGCAGCACGCCTCGAGCCGGCCTACAAAGTGGTGATCGCCAACCGCTCGGTCGGCCCGGACGCGATCCTGCGCACGGTCCATGAGCGCACTGGCGACAAGCCCTTCGCGCGCATCGAGGATGTGGTCACGAAAGAAGAACTCGAGGCGATGGCGGAGAAGTACAAGCGCATCGCCGGCTTCGAGCGTGAGGCGCTGCGCGAGCGCGCCTCACTTATCGCCCCGGCAGGCAAGAAGGCGCCCTAGGCGAGCAGCGTCACGCGCACACCGGCCGATTCCAGCGCGGCCACCAGCAACGTGGTGTGGTCGGCATCGCGTGTTTCGATGACGAACTCGACCTCCGGGGTCTTCACCGAGGCGATGCCGAACACGCGCTGGTGCTGTACTTCGACGATGTTGCCGCCAGCTTCGCCGATCAGCGCGGTCACCTTGGCCAGGCTTCCGGCCACGTCGGGCAGCGCGATGTGCAGCCGCACGAGCCGCCCGTCGCGCACCAGGCCGCGCATGAGCACCGAGGACAGCACCCGGGTGTCGATGTTGCCGCCGCAGAGCACGATGCCGACGCGTTTGCCGGTGAACCGCGCGCGATGCGTCATGAGCGCCGCGAGGCCGGCCGCACCCGCGCCCTCGGCGACGGTCTTTTCCATTTCGACCAGTGCGACGATGGCCTGTTCGATGGTGTCCTCGTCGACGAGCAGGATTTCCCGCACCAGCGATCGCACGATGGCGAGCGGCAGCTCGCCGACGTCGCGCACGGCCAGGCCTTCGGCAATGGTGTCGCCTCCAACCTGCACCGGCAGGCCGGCCAGGCGCTGGTACATGGCGCAGAACCGCTTCGATTCGGCGCCAAAGATCTCGATCCCGGGCTGCATCGCCCTGGCGGCGGTGGCCATGCCGGCGATGAGCCCGCCGCCGCCGACCGGGACCAGCAGGACTTCGATATCGGGGCGGTCCTCCAGCATCTCGAGGGCGACGGTGCCCTGGCCTGCAATGACCGACTCGTCGTCGTATGGGTGGACGAAGACGAGCTTTTCGCGCGCGGCAAGGTCGCGCGCGAAAGTCGCGGCGTCGGCCAGGGTTTCGCCTTCGAGGCGCACGTCCGCGCCCAAGACCTGGGTTCCGCGCACCTTGGTATTGGGGGTGCCTTTGGGCATGACGATGACAGCGCGCACCCCAAGCCGCGCCGCGTGGTACGCGACCCCTTGCGCATGGTTGCCGGCGCTCATCGCGATCACCCCGCGCGCGCGTTCAGCCGCGCTTAGCGTCAGCAGCTTGTTGAGGGCTCCGCGCTCCTTGAAAGAGGCGGTGAACTGCAGGTTTTCGAACTTGAGGAAGACCTCGGCACCGGTCAAGGCCGACAGCGTGCGGCTGTGCAGGAGCGGGGTACGCACGATTGCCGCCCCGATGCGGTCTGCGGCAGCGCGGATATCGTCGATGGTGAGCATTGCTGGAGGCTAGCAGTTGCGGCGCCCGCCGAGTTACTGTATAAATACACAGTACTTTATGTTGCCGTTTCTCGCGCAACCGCTGAAAAACCGCGCCTACTTCACTATCCGGAGCCAACCATGCCAGAACTCGTCCTCGGGGCCGACATCCTTACCTGGGCCTTCGTGGCCGCGTGCCTGTTTGCCGGCCACGGCTGAAACCCGTTAGCGCGAAGTTTCGGCGCTGTTCGAAAAACCCTCGCGCCACAGGCCCAGCCGCGCGGCACGCGCTTTGGCCTGGGCAGTGGCGTAGACATGGCGGGCCTCAGTAATTTGCTGGGCCAGCAGCGGTTCGTTGATCACGGCCAAGCCTGCCGACAACTGGCTCACGGCGGGATCGAACACTTCCGGGCAAGGTTTCGAGCGGCACTCAGCCGGGTTGCGATGGATGAGAACAATGCCGACGAGCAGGCCGCGCGGGTCGATGGTGCTGGTTTCCACGCGCACCGACTTTCCACCGGCTATCCGCCTGAGGCTTTCACGCGAGCGCCCTGCGAGGGCGCGCTCCTTGCCCGGCGCATCGATGCCGGCCAGGCGGATGCGGTGGATCGAGGCGCCTTCGCGTGACAACACCGTGAGCGATGCGCCATCGGGCACCTCGATCACCCGGCCTTCGATCACGCCGGCCAGCGCGGGCGAGGCAAAAACCACCAAGGCAAGGATTGATGTTCTTATTCCCATGCCCCGAGGATAACGCAACGGGGAGGCGATTTCGCCTGCCAAGCGGTAGTGGGGGTGAAACGCGGCGTCCCAGCACTTGCAAATGGGCTCGAAGACGACTCGCAAACGAATGATTTGGTGGGCGATACTGGGTTCGAACCAGTGACCCCTGCCGTGTGAAGGCAGTGCTCTACCGCTGAGCTAATCGCCCCGAAAGTGTGGCCGCAGGAACCGGCGAATCCACCTGGACGGAGGCGCGCATTCTAGCGATGCCGCCAGGTACGGTCAACGCGTGCCAACACGCGTGCCGGCGCCGGCGCGCGGCTTCACCCCTGCGGGATATCGGTGGTGTCGAGGTGCCAGCGGATCCACAGCACGCCGGCAGTGGCGGCCAGCATCATGGTGGCGTCGAACAGCCACGCCACTACCGGAATCGTCATGTAGAAAACGCGCAGGCCGTCCCCGTACAGGCTGCCCGCGCGATTGATGAAATGCGCGATCGATTTAGCCCCTTCGGGCAACACCACCGCGTAGCCGGCGATGTCGTACAGGCGGATCAAGAGCGAAAACAGCAGGAACGCGGTAAAAAACGCACCGAGCAGCAGGAACACTTTAAACGGGAACAGCGCGCTCGCCATCGGGAGCGCGTGGTCGCGGTGCCATATCGCGGCCAGGCGGTCGGCCTCGCTTGCGAATCCCAGCGAGCCGGCCAGCGCGAGCGCCGAGGTCGAGGCCATGAAGCTCGCGGCCATCACGGAGTTGCGCAGCGTCTGGACCGCGAGGATGCCGCGGTCCGCGGTGGAGGTAACCATGCCGGCCCATTGCACGCGGAGGCTGTTGTGCACGGTGCGGGTCGAGCTGAACGGGTCGAGGCGCGCGCGGCGCGCATGCAGGAAGCGATACAGGATCAGCAAGCCGATGCTGGCGATGAGAAGCGCGATTTCGATGCTGGCCTGGGTCATGGCCATTGCGCCGGAGGGCTTTCGCCCTGGGCCAGGGCGATCGACTGCAGTGTCGCGGCGGGGTCGCCCAGCCGGTCGGCGAGCGAAACGACCAGGCGCGCAAGCACGCGCGCTCGCTCGGCCTCGTCGGTCCGGTCGATGAGGGCGGCGAACGCCTCGTAGAGCCGGTCCCGTTCGAGCGCGCTGTCCGTGGACGGGCCGGGTTCTGCCGGCTTCTGCGCTGATGCAAGCAGCGCTTCGATGGACGAGCGCGCAAACTTCGCATCGATTCCGCCGCAGCGCGCGAGCACGTGCCCGTCGGGCCGGAAAACATACGTCGCAGCCTCGCCGACGCCGTAGCGCCCGAGCAGCGTGGGGGCCGATGCGCGATCGATGTTGAAGATTCCGGTTTCGATGTCCATGCCCAGTGGCGGCCCGCTCCTGCCAAAATATACGACGCTGAAGCGGCCCTGCAAGCGGTCGGCGAGGAAAAACTCGTCATTCCCGAGGCGGACCTTCCCGTCGGGCGCCGCGGCCCCCGGGGCGGCGTGGGGGGCGTCGAACCCATCGTCCGCGACTTGGGGCGCAATGTACGCGCAAGGCTCCGACAGGCGCCCGACGTTGACGAGGGCGCGGGCCGCGGGGTTCTTTTCGGCCAGGTCGAGGATCGCATCGCGAACCAGCCGCTGGCCGGGCGTCTCCGGGCCGATGAAGGTTGCGCTGCGCGAGGCGATCTCCACGGCCTCGCGCGCGGCCTGGTGGCGCTCGACGTCGTAGCTATCCAAGAGGCCGGGGCAAGCCTTGCCCTGCAGCACAAAGGCGAGTTTCCAGGCAAGGTTGTTGGCATCCTGGATGGCACGATTGCCGCCGCGCGCACCGAACGGCGAATGCTGGGCCGCCGCGTCGCCGAGGAACATTACGCGCCCGTGCTTGAGCTTTTCCAGGCAGCGCCGGCGAAACCGCCACGCCCCCACCCAGACCAGCTCGAACCGGGCCGTTTCGCCCAGCAGCTTTTGCAGCCGGGCCATGGCGCGTTCGGGCCGGGCTTCGGCTTCCGGGTCCGCATAGTGGCCAATCTCCCAGTCGGTGCGCCAGATGCCGTCGGCCATCTGGTGGTACCAGATCGCGCCGCCTTCATTGAGCGGGTTGTCGAGGTAGGCCTTGCGCACCGCCTCGGTGGAAGGCGCCATGCGCACGTCGGCAATGCACCAGGTGTTTTCATACAGGGCGGACTCGCAGTCGCGCGCACCGACCTTCTCGCGCACCGTGCTGTGCGCGCCGTCGGCGCCGACGAGGTACCGGCCACGAGTGGTGTAGCTGCCGTCCGGGGTCTGCACATCGACCTCCACGCAGTCCGCGCCCTGGCGCACGTCGACGACGCGGTTTTTCCACCGCAGGTCGATGCTGGCGAACTGCGCGGCCTTTTCAACCAGGTATTGTTCGACATAGAACTGCTGCAGGTTGACGAACGCGGGAAATTTCTGCTCTTCGCCCGGCTGCAGGTTGAACCGGTACAGGTGGCGGTCGCCGCGGTACACGTCGCCTTCGTTCCATGTGATGCCCTTGGCGCGGATGCGATCGGCGATGCCGAACCGCTCGAGGATTTCGAGCGTATGGCGCGCATAGCAGATGCCGCGCGACGAAAGGCCCGACGCGCCGACCGTGTCATCCTCGTCGAGCACCACCACGTCGATGCCGCGGACGCCGAGTTCCAGGGCGCACACCAGCCCGCCCAGACCGGCCCCGGCCACGATCACCGGGTAGGAGTGCGGTGCCGCTCCGGCAAGCTCGGGCGGCGTGCGATACGGATAGACGGGCAGCCGGTACCCCGGCATGGCGTCGGGCTGGAGGGCATTTTGCTGCGAGCCGGTGTTCAGGGTGACCCTGCGGCCCGCGCTTTGTTCGGCTCCTGCTTTGTGCCCCGGCGTGTTCATCACGACTACAATACGCGCCTTTACGTTCCGTCTTCAACTGCCCGCGCTCCTCGCGGCGCCTACGCGAGCGACCCCAGAATCGTGACCTCACCTGTCCGCACCCGCTTTGCCCCGAGCCCAACTGGGTTCCTGCACGTCGGCGGCGCGCGCACGGCGCTGTATTCGTGGGCCTTCGCGCGCCAGGCCAAGGGTGTGTTCATCCTGCGCGTGGAAGACACCGACCTCGAGCGCTCGACCGAGGCTTCGGTGCAGGCCATCCTGGACGGTATGGCGTGGCTCGGACTCGCGTGGGACGAGGGTCCCTTCTTCCAGACCCATCGCATGGCGCGATACCGCGAAGTGATCGACAAGCTTTTGGCCGAAGGCAAGGCCTACCATTGCTACGCTTCGAAGGACGAACTCGACGAATTGCGCCGCCAGCAGATGGCGCGCGGCGAAAAGCCGCGTTATGACGGGCGCTGGCGCGATTCCAAGGCATCCCCGCCAGCCGGCGTGAAGCCTGTGGTGCGGTTCAGGAACCCGCAAGAAGGGGCGGTCACCTTCGACGATCTCATCAAGGGGCCGATCACGGTGTCGAACTCCGAGCTCGATGACTTCATCATCGCGCGCTCCGACGGCAGCCCGACCTACAACTTTTGCGTGGTGGTCGACGACTGGGACATGGGCATCACACACGTCATTCGCGGCGACGACCATGTCAACAATACGCCGCGCCAAGTCAACATGCTCGCCGCGCTAGGCGCTCCGCTGCCGGCGTATGCGCATGTGCCGATGATCCTGGGCCCCGATGGCGAGCGGCTCTCGAAGCGCCATGGCGCGGTCAGCGTCACCCAGTACCGCGAGGAGGGCTACCTGCCCGAGGCGCTGCTCAATTACCTCGCGCGGCTGGGCTGGTCGCATGGCAACGAAGAGGTGTTCTCCATGGCACAGTTCACCGAGTGGTTCGACCTCGAGCACGCCAGCCGTTCGGCGGCGCAGTTCGACCCGGAAAAACTGCTTTGGCTGAACCAGCACTACATCAAGCTTGCCGACGACGCGCGCCTTGCGGCGCTGGTCGCACCCGTGCTTGCCGGAAAAGGCATCGACGTTGCCGCCGGGCCTGCGCTCGGGCCGGTGGTCGCGCTCCTCAAGGATCGCGCCACCACCATCATCCATCTCGCCGAAGCGGCGATGCTTTTCTACGCAGCAGCCGAGCCGGAAGCGGGGTTGCTGGAGCAGCACCTCACAGCGCAGGTCAAGCCGGCCATGCGCATGCTGGAAGAAAAGTTGCGCGCGCTCACCGCGTGGGACAAAGACGCGCTTTCCGGCGAAATCAAGGCCGTGCTCATGGCCACCAAGCTCAAGATGCCGCAGCTCGCGATGCCCCTGCGAGTTGTAGTCGCGGGGCGCACCCAGACCCCCTCCATCGACGCGGTATTGGCGCTGCTGGGGCGCGAAACGGTCCTCGGCCGGCTCGCCCGGTGCCTCGGCGCCGAGTAAGGAATATCTTTCCAAAACAGCGGCCTTGGGCTATAATCTGGGCCCTCGCGTGGGGGTATAGCTCAGCTGGGAGAGCGCTTGCATGGCATGCAAGAGGTCAGCGGTTCGATCCCGCTTACCTCCACCACCGAACAAGCTGCTGCAGCGTATCAGTCCCCTTCGTCTAGAGGCCTAGGACATCACCCTTTCACGGTGAGTACGCGGGTTCGAATCCCGCAGGGGACGCCAGTTTTCTGAAGGTTCGGCCCGCGCAAGGCGCGCCGCTCCTCGAACGAGGCCGCAGGCGAGGGCTTTGACGGACATTTGGCAACGTAAAGGAGTTGTGAATTGGACGAGATCCTGAAATACCTCAAAGGCAATGGTGAGAAGCTCGACTCCGAGATCGCGATCGGCACGGGCATCCCGCTGGCCGACGCCCGGCTGAGCCTGTCGGCGCTTTCGCTCAAGGGCGAAGTAACCACCTGCCGCGTGATCCGCTTCCAGGACGGCAAGAAGATCGACGGCACGCTGTACCGCGCCGCCGGCTACATTCCCAAGCCCGCCCCGGGCCGCAAGTCCAAGGCCGAACTCAGCCGCGCCGCTGCAGCAGAGCGCTCGCCCGAGTAGACTTCGGCACGCGATATGGAAAAGGCCACCTCCGGGTGGCTTTTTCTTTTGGACTGGACAATCAGACACATACCAACGTGCTAGCCGCTCCGGGCGCGCCCGTTCTGCTAATGTGGGCGGGGTGTTTCGCCTGACCATTCGAGGAGCCGAAGTGTACGCAAGCGCGAGCCCGCCCGAGCGCGACAGGCCTCGTCCGAGCCGCCTGGTTCGGATGGTCTACGTCGCACGCGCCTGGGCTTTCGCGTTCTGCTTCGCGGTGATCGGCGCACTGCTTGCCGAGCGTGGCGCAGGTGCTGCGTCGTGGGTTTTCCTCGCGCTGACCTTCCTCGCCTACCCGCATCTCGCCTACCTCAATGCGCGCCGCGCCCCCAGGCCGCGGCACGCCGAGCACGCCAACCTGCTGTTCGATGCGCTGCTGTTCGGCGTGTGGTCCGCGGAACTCGCCTTCCCGTTGTGGGTGACGTATGCGCTCCTGTCGGGCGCCCTGCTCAACAACCTCGTCAATCGCGGCGCGCGGGGGCTGATTCCCTCGATGGCGCTATTCGCGCTCGGCGCGGTCCTGTGGGGCGCGGTGCGCGGGTTCGAGTTTGACCCCGACACCAGCCCGCTGGTCTCGGCGCTGGCCTTCATCGGGTCGATCGGCTACGTGTGCGCCGTCGGCGCGATCGTGCACCGCCAGACGCGTCGGGTGATCCTAACTCGCGAGGAACTGCGCATGAGCGAGGAGCGCTATCGGATCATCACGGAGAACGCGGGCGACCTCATTGCCCTCGTCGATGCCAAGGCGCGTTGGCGCTACGCGAGCCCGTCGTACGCACGATTGCTCGCGGCCGAGGACGTACTGCTGGGGACGGACGCCTTGCGGTGCGTTCACGCGGCTGACGCGGCACGCGTGCGCTCTGAGCTTCGCAAGATGCTGGAAGATGGCGTGGACGCGCATTTCGAGTTCCGACTGATCGGCCCAGACGGCCAGGTGCGCGTGCTCGAATGCTCGGGCCATCCGGTGAGGGACGCGGCGGGCGAGTGGTCGCGCGCGGTGCTGGTGTCGCGCGATATCACCGAGCTGCAGGCCAGCCGCGAACAGCTTCGCGTAGCGGCGCTCGCGTTCGCGAACATGGCCGAGGCAATCATGATCGCTTCCGCCGACGGCCGCGTGGTGAGCGTCAACAAAGCCTTCTGCCGTATCACCGGCTTCGCACCGGAGGAGGCGATCGGCCAGCCGGAGGAGAAGTTCCGCCTCGCGATGCAGCCCGCTTCGTATTACACCGCGCTCAGGGCAGACATCGAGCGCGACGGCCACTGGTCGGGCAGCACGTGGAGCCGGCGCAAGGACGGCAGCGTCTACCGGGAGTGGCGCACGGTAAGCGCGGTGCGCGACGAGCACGATCGTGTCGCATATCACGTGTCGGTATTTTTCGAGACCGACGCGAAGCACCGCTTCGCGGGGGCGGCGGGCTAGCCCGAAGCTGCTGCGGCGGGCGCGTGGTGCGGGAGCAAAACGCTTCTGTGCGGCAGATTCGGGGGCCTGTAGTATTCCCGCATGCATCGGGATCGCCACACCGTCGGCAGCACGCCGCGCCGCATCGTCGCCCAGCGCGGGCTCGCGCTGCGTTGCAAGGGCTGGAAGCAGGAGACGATCCTGCGCATGCTCGAAAACAACCTCGAGAACGGCGAACGCCCGGAAGACCTCGTCATCTACATGTCCGCGGCCAAGGCGGCGCGCAACTGGGATGCGTTCGACCGCATCGTCGGGGCGCTGAAGGACCTCGGGAACGACGAGACGCTGGTGGTCCAGTCGGGCAAGCCGATCGCGCGGTTCCGCACGCATGCCCGCGCGCCCCGGGTGATCCTCGCCAACGGGCTGGTCGTGGGCCGCTGGACCGACGAGGCGACGGTGTACCGGCTGGAGCAAGCGGGCCTTACGATCACCGCGGGCATGACGGCCGCTGCCTGGCAGTACATCGGCAGCCAGGGCATTTTGCAGGGAACGTGGCAGAGTTTCGCCAGCGCCGCAGACACGTATTTCGGCGGGTCGCTCGCGGGACGAACCATCCTCACGTGCGGTTGCGGGGGCATGGGCGGAGCGCAGCCCTTGGCGGGAAAAATGGCGGGCGCGGCCACGCTGGTGGTCGAGGTGAACCCGGCGCGAATGCAAAAGCGCATCGATACCGGCTACCTCGACCGCATGACGGCCTCGATCGACGAGGCGATCGCGCGGATCGAGGAGGTCAGGCAGCGCGGTGCCGGCGGCTCGGTCGGCCTTGCCGGGAACGTGGCCGACGTCTACGAAGCGCTTCTCGCACGCAATTGGCAGCCCGACATCCTCACGGACCAATGCACGGTGGATCCGCGGCGGGGCTATGTGGCTGCGGGGCTGACGCCTGCGCAGATGGAGGCGCTGGTGCAGTCCGACCCGGATGCGGCGCTTGCGCGCGGCAACGAAACCTTGCTGCGTCATGTAGGCGCAATGCTCGAATTCCGCCAGCGTGGTGCACTGACTTTCGAATACGGCAACACCCTACGCATGCGCGCCGCGGACCTGGGGCTGGAAGCGGCCTTGACGATGGAATCTTTCGTCACCCTGTTCATCCGGCCGCTGTTCTGCGAGGGGATCGGGCCATTCCGATGGGTGGCGGCGTCAGGGGATGCAAAAGACATCGATGCGGTCGACACGCTGATCGAGGGATTGTTTCCCGCCGGCCACGGCATCCGACGCTGGATCGCGCTGGCCCGCAAGCACGTGCAATTCCAGGGCTTGCCGGCGCGAATCGGCTGGCTCGGCCACGGCGAGCGTGCGCGCCTGGCACTGGCGGTGAATGCCGCGGTTGCCGACGGGCGCATCTCCGGCCCGATCGCCTTCACGCGCGACCATCTCGACGCCGGCTCGGTGGCGAGCCCTTTCCGCGAGACCGAGAAGATGAAGGACGGCAGCGATCCCATCGCGGATTGGCCCATCCTGAACGCGTTGCTGGCATGTTCCACCGGTGCGGACCTGGTCGCCGTCCATGCCAATGTGGGCCGCATGATGAGTGCCGGTCAGACAGCGATCGCCGACGGGACGCCCGCCGCAGCAGAACGCCTCGAGGCCGTGCTCAACGGCGACACGGGCCTTGGCATCGCCCGGTATGCCGATGCGGGTTACGCATCCGCCATCGAAGCATGCGAGCGGCACGGCGTGGGCCTGGGCGGCGTACCCACCAGTGCCTGAGTGGGCGCTCATGGGCAATCAGGAGATGTGTTCGTGATATTCGATCATGCGGCGTAATTTCGCCGCCGCCGACCTCGAGGCCGCCATCCTCGGTGGGCTGGTGCTCTCGGCCGGGGGGAGCGGGCGGGGCTCGGCGGCGCGCCATCGGCGCCTGGGCGAAGCCGCGCTTGCCTACGGCGCAGTGGCGTTTGCGACGCTGAACGAATTCGATGCCGATGACGCCCTGCTCGTATCCACCGCAGTTGGCGCGCCGGGGCAGGCCAAGGCGAGCACCGAGCCGCGCGACGCGGTCGACGCTGCACGCGCGGTTCTCGCTGCCAGCGGCATTCGCTTGGCCGGGGTGATTCCCGGGCATGTGCCGGGCCTTTACGCATGGGTGATCGCAGCGGCACTCGGCGTGCCCGTGGCCGACGCGGCCACCAATGGCCGCGCCCATCCGACCGTGAAAATGGGTGCCATGGGCCTCGCGTCGCGGCCCGAGGCGAAGATATGGCAAGCGGGTGCGGCAGGCGGGGATGCGCCCCTGTCGGTGCTGGTGCATGGCGACGTCATGAAAACCTCCGGCGTCATGCGTGCCGCTGCCGTGCAGAACGGCGGGCTCATCAACGCAGTGCGCGGCCCTTTCCTGGTCGAATTCGTGCGTACCAGCGGTGCGCCGGGATCGATTACGTTTGCGCACGGCCTGGGCGATGCAATGCTTGCGGCGAGCGGGCCGGCGCGTATTCGTGCGGCGAGCGAATTCCTCAAGGGCGAGACGCTGAGCGGTGAAGTCACGGCCAACGATGCGGCCTACCGCGACGGGTTCGACATCGGCAGGGTTAGCGTGCGAACCGCACGCGGCCTGCTCGTGCTCGGCGTCTACAACGAATTCATGACCGCGACGCTCGATGGCGCGCGAATCGCGACCTTTCCCGACATGCTGGCCAGCTTCGATGCCGTAACGGGGGAGCCGGTTTCGGTGGCCGAACTCAAACCGGGCACCGCGGCGGCCATCGTGATTGCGCCACGCAATTCGATCCCGCTCGGAGCTGGGGTATTCGATCCCGCGGTCTATCCCGAAGTTGAAACCGCGATGGGCGAAACCCTCGCCGAATACGCCTTGAAACCTTGAATCGCCGGAGATTGCCGATGATCCGCCTGAACCCGCTTTTGATCCTTGCCGCCCTCGCGCTGGGCAGCGTTTCGCCTGCCCACTCGCAGGACGCCGCGACGTACCCGTCCAAGCCGATCCGCATCGTGATCCCGTTCCCGCCGGGCGGGGCCACCGACCTCATCACGCGCAAGATCGGCGAGAAGCTCATGCAGAAGTGGGGCCAGCCGGTCGTGGTGGAGAACAAGCCGGGCGCCAACACGGTCATCGGCACCGAGGCTGTGGCCCGCGCCGAGCCCGACGGCTACACGCTGCTGATGACCGCGCCATCGGGCCTCGTGCAGTTGCCGGCGCTGAACCCGAAGCTGCCGTACGACGCCGAAAAAGACTTCATGCCGCTCACCCAGATCGCCGAGGTCGCCACTGCGCTGATCGTACCGAGCGAGGTTCCCGCCAAGTCGGTAAAGGAACTCGGCGACTACCTGCGCGCGCATCCAGGCAAGACCAGCTACGCCAGCCTCGGCCTGGCCGCCACCCAGCATATTTTTGGTGAGGCTCTCAAGCGCACGCTGCGGGCCGACTCGACCCACGTTCCGTACAAGGGCGACGCGCCGGCAATGACCGACCTGGTCGCCGGACGGGTGCAGTACATGTTCAACAACCCGGTTTCGGCGATCAATTTCGCCAAGCAGGGACGGGTGAGGATCCTTGCGGTGACCGGCGAGCATCGCCTGCCGGGACTGGCCGACGTGCCGACAATGGCACAGGCGGGCTATCCCGGATTTGAGGTGGTGGGCTGGTTCGCCTTCTTCGTGCATGCCAAAACGCCCCGGGCTATCACGGAAAAGCTGCATGCAGAGCTGGCGGCGATCATCCGGTCGCCCGAAATGGTCGAGTTCCTACGCGAAAGGGGCACGATTCCGACTGGCATCGGACTGGAGGAATTCGCCCGCAAGGTGGCCATCGAGCGGCGCGCGTGGGCCAGGCTGATCAAGGAAAACGACATCCGGCTGGAGTGACGCAAGCGCTTGCGCAAATGTAACAAATCGTGAACGAAACGATCCAAAGACCCTGCCATTAGTGCTTGATAAGCCACGCTTTTCACTCGCCCTTGTGGAGAGTAGACTGGCGCAGCGCCGGACCGTCCCCGACGGCGCGAAAACCAAAAACAAGGGGCGACACGAGGAGTGGGAGTTGCGCCCGACCGATATCCGAGTACCCGACTATTTCCACAAAGTCGTAGATTGCCAATGGGCGTGTCCCGCCCACACCCCGGTTCCCGAATACATCCGCTTGATTGCCGCAGGGCGTTACTCGGACGCCTACATGGTCAACTGGGAATCGAATGTATTCCCGGGCATCCTCGGACGGACGTGCGATCGTCCCTGCGAGCCGGCATGCCGCCGCGGCCGGGTCGAAGAAGAGAACCTCGACAAGGCCGAGCCGGTGGCCATCTGCAGGCTCAAGCGCGTTGCCGCCGATAACAAGGATGACATCACTGCGCGCCTGCCTATGGCGGGCAAGAAGAACGGCAAGCGCATCGCGTGCATCGGTGCCGGGCCGGCGTCGCTCACGGTGGCGCGCGACCTCGTGCCGCTGGGCTACCACGTAACCGTGTACGAGTCGGACGCCAAGGCGGGCGGCTTCATGCGCACGCAGGTGCCGCGCTTCCGCCTGCCCGAGGAGGTCATCGACGAAGAGACCGGCTACATCCTCGACATGGGCGTGGAACTGCGCGGAGGCCATCGCGTCGATTCGCTCAAGAAGGTCCTCGACGAAGGGTTCGACGCGGTGTTCGTCGGCACCGGCGCGCCGCGCGGCCGCGACCTCGACCTGCCCGGGCGCAAGGAGGCGGGCGCGAATATCCACATCGGCATTGACTGGCTCTCGTCAGTGTCGTTCGGCCACATCGAAAAAATCGGCCGGCGCGTGATCGTGCTCGGCGGCGGCAACACCGCGATGGACTGCTGCCGCTCGTCGCGCCGCATGGGTGGGGACGAGGTCAAGGTGATCGTGCGCTCGGGGTTCGAGGAGATGAAGGCCTCCCCGTGGGAGAAGGAAGACGCGATGCACGAAGGCATCCCGATCCTCAACTTCATGGTGCCAAAGACGTTCGAGCACGACAACGGCCGGCTCACCGGCATGACCTTCGAAAAGGTGCGGGCGGAGTTCGACGCCAAGGGACGCCGCAACCTGATCCCGACCGGCGAACCCGACGTGCTCGTGCCGTGTGACGACGTGCTGATCGCGGTGGGACAGGAAAACGCCTTCCCGTGGATCGAGAAGGACATCGGCCTGGAGTTCGACAAGTGGGGCATGCCTGTGGTCGACACCGTAACCATGCAGTCGACCCTTGAAAACGTGTTCTTCGGTGGCGACTCGGCTTTCGGCCCGAAGAACATCATCTGGGCCGTGGCGCACGGGCACGATGCGGCGATTTCGATCGACAAGATGCTCAGCGGCGAGGACCTGGCGCTGCGGCCGGACCCCAACGTGCGCATGCTGTCGCAGAAGATGGGCATCCACGAATGGAGCTACGACAACGATGTGTCTGGCGAGCAGCGCAACATCGTGCCGTGGGCCGCGGCGGAAAAGACCCTCAAGAGCATCAAGATCGAAGTCGAACTCGGCTTCGACCCCAAAGCGGGCTACAAGGAAGCCCAGCGCTGCCTCAACTGTGACGTGCAAACGGTGTTCGCCAAGGACGCCTGCATCGAGTGCGATGCATGCGTTGACATCTGCCCGATGGATTGCATCACGTTCACGCAGAACGCCGATGAGCCCGACTTGCGCAAGCAACTGACCGCGCCTGCGAGCAACCTCACCCAGGACCTGTACGTTTCCGACTCCCTCAAGACCGGGCGCGTGATGGTCAAGGACGAGGATGTGTGCCTGCACTGCGGCCTGTGTGCCGAGCGCTGCCCGACCGGGGCCTGGGACATGCAGAAATTCCTCATCGAAATGACCTACGCGGGACCGGCCTGCCGAACGCAGGGCGGCGCCCCGGAAACAAACAGGAAAGCGGCATGAAGACCGGCGTAAAGCAGATCGAGGCAGTCAACGATTTCGTCATCAAGTTCGCCAACGTCAACGGCTCGGGCTCGGCTTCGGCCAACGAGCTGTTCGCGAAGGCCATCCTGCGCATGGGCGTGCCGGTCAGCCCGCGCAACATCTTTCCGTCGAACATCCAGGGCCTGCCCACCTGGTACGAGGTGCGCGTGACCGAGCAGGGCTGGCTGGGACGGCGCGGCGGGGTCGACCTCATGGTGGCGATGAACCCGCAGACGTGGGCCGCCGACCTCAAGGAAATCGAACCGGGCGGCTACCTCTTCTACGACAACTCCAAGCCGCTGCCAGCCTCGAAGTTCCGCGATGACATCACGGTGATCGGCATGCCGCTCACCGAGATCTGCAACGCGACCTACACCGACCCGCGCCAGCGCCAGCTATTCAAGAACATCATCTACATCGGCGCCCTTTCGGCGCTGCTCGACATGGATGCGGGCGCCATCGCCGAGCTGATCGGCGAGCAGTACAAGGGCAAGGAAAAGCTCCTCAAGCCCAACCTCAATGCGCTGCAGCTGGGCCGCCAGTACGCAATGGAGAGCCTTAAGCACCCGATCGGCCTGCGCGTGCAGAAGGCCGACAACGTGGGCAACCAGATCTTCGTCGACGGCAACAGCGCCGCCGCGCTGGGATGCGTATACGGCGGGGCCACGGTGTGCGCGTGGTACCCCATCACTCCCTCGTCGTCCCTGGCCGAGGCGTTCGAGAAGTATTGCGCCAGGCTGCGCGTCGACAAGGCAACCGGCAAGCGCAAGTACGCGATCGTGCAGGCCGAGGACGAGCTCGCCTCGGTCGGCATCGTGGTCGGCGCGGGCTGGAACGGCGCGCGCGCTTTCACCGCGACTTCCGGGCCGGGGGTGTCGCTGATGACGGAGTTCATCGGCCTGGCCTACTTCGCCGAGATTCCCCTGACCATCATCGATGTGCAGCGCGGCGGCCCTTCCACCGGCATGCCGACGCGCACCCAGCAGTCCGACGTGGTGGCGTGCGCCTACGCCTCGCACGGCGACACCAAGCACGTGCTGCTGTTTCCCGAGGACCCGCACGAGTGCTTCGAGCATGCCGCCGCCGCGCTCGACCTGGCCGACCGCCTGCAGACGCCCGTGTTCGTGATGACCGACCTCGACATCGGCATGAACCAGCGCCTGACCAGGCCGTTCGAGTGGGACGACAGCCGCAGCTACGACCGCGGCAAAGTCATGACGCGCGAAATGCTCGACGCGGGAACCGAGTTCGGGCGCTACCTCGACGTGGACGGCGACGGGATCCCGTTCCGCACCTATCCCGGCACGCACCCGGACAAGGGCGGCTACTTCACGCGCGGCACGACCAAGAACGCATATGCCGCGTATTCCGAAGCCGGCCCCGACTACGTCTACAACGTGCAGCGGCTGCTGCGTAAGTTCGAGACGGCCAAGGGCCTCGTGCCGCAGCCGGTGCTGCGCAAGGCGCGCCAGAAGACTCGCTTCGGCGTGATCTTCTACGGCTCGACCAGCCCGGCCATGAGCGAGGCGATCGTCGCCCTCGAGGCGCAGGGCCATCACGTCGACACCCTGCGCGTGCGTGCCTTCCCGTTTCCCGATTCGGTGGCCGATTTCATCGCCGACCACGAGCAATGCTTCGTGGTGGAACAGAACCGCGATGCGCAACTGCGCGGCCTGATCGTCAACGAACTCAACATCGACCCGGCCCGGGTGATGCCTATCCTCCACTACGACGGCACCCCGATCACCGCGCGGTTCATCACCGGCGAGATCGGCGAGCGCATCCGGCTCATGAACGTCGAGCCGCTGAAGAAAGGGAAGGTTGCGTAATGACCTACATCACCAAGCCCAGGCTCCACCACCCGACGCTGCCGGTCAACAAAGTCGGCTTCACCCGGCGGGACTACGAAGGCCGCGTGTCGACGCTGTGCGCGGGCTGCGGCCACGACTCGATCTCGGCGGCGATTATCCAGGCGTGCTGGGAGATGGACATCGAGCCGCACCGCGTGGCCAAGCTGTCGGGGATCGGTTGCAGTTCCAAGACGCCGGACTATTTCCTTGGCAATTCGCATGGCTTCAACACGGTCCATGGCCGCATGCCGTCGGTGCTCACAGGGGCCAATCTCGCCAACCGCGACTTGCTGTACATGGGCGTCTCCGGCGACGGTGATTCGGCCTCCATCGGCATCGGCCAGTTCGCGCATGTTATGCGCCGTGGCGTGAACATGGTGTACATCCTCGAGAACAACGGCGTGTATGGCCTGACCAAGGGACAGTTTTCGGCCACCGCGGACGAGGGCTCGCGCTCCAAGCGCGGGGTGGAGAACACCGACGCGCCGGTGGACACGGTGTCACTCGCGCTCATCATGGGTGCCACGTTCGTGGCGCGCAGCTTCTCGGGCGACAAGCAGCAACTCGTTCCCCTCATCAAGGCCGCGATTGCGCACAAGGGCGCTGCCTTCATCGACGTGGTCAGTCCCTGTGTGGCATTCAACAACCACCCGGGCAGCACCAAAAGTTACGACTACGTGCGCGAGCACAACGAAGCGGTCAACCGGATCGACTTCATCCCGCGCAAGAGCGAGATCACGGTCGACTATCCCGATGGCGAGGTGGTGGAGGTCGAGCAGCACGACGGCACGGTCCTGCGCCTGCGCAAGATCCACCCCGAATACGACCCGCATGATCGCAATGCGGCGATGAACTACATCCTCGAGCATCAGTCTCGCGGCGAGATCGTGACTGGACTTCTGTATGCCAAGCCCGGCTCGGTCGATTTGCACGAGCATATGGGCACCACCGAGGTGCCGTTCAACCAGTACGGCGTCGGCGAGCTGTGCCCGGGGGCGGCCATCCTCGAGCGCCTTAACGAGTCGTTGCGCTAGGAGGTTGCCTGCCGGCCGGAAATCCTGGCTGGACGAAAAAGAAAAGGCCCGGCAAGCCGGGCCCTGAATGCAAAAAAGCCCGGTCGCCCGGGCTTTTTTTACTGACGATGCTGCTTAGATCGCCTTGATGTTCGTCGCCTGCTCGCCCTTGGGGCCAGTGGTGACGTCGAAGGAGACCTTCT
>JBBQCV010000021.1:0-28452 GCA_038319115.1 Burkholderiales bacterium
CGTGGTGAACTGGGACCCGGTCGACCAGACGGTGCTCGCCAACGAGCAGGTCATCGACGGCAAGGGGTGGCGCACCGGCGCGGTGGTCGAGAAGCGCGAGATCCCGATGTATTTCCTGCGCATCTCGGCCTACGCGGAAGAGCTGCTCTCGGCGCTCGACGGGATGACCGGCTGGCCCGAGCAGGTCAAGCTCATGCAAAAGAACTGGATCGGCAAATCCGAGGGCGTGCGCTTCGGATTCCCGTATGAGCTCGACGGCGAGCAAAAGAACCTCAACGTATTCACCACCCGCGCCGACACCATCATGGGCGTGACGTTCTGCGCGGTCGCCGCCGAACACCCGCTCGCCACCCATGCGGCCAAAGGCAATCCGGCGCTCGCGCAGTTCATCGAGGAATGCCGCCAGGGCGCGGTCATCGAGGCCGAGCTCGCGCAGCAGGAAAAGAAAGGCATGCCCACGGGCCTCACGGTCACCCACCCGCTGTCCGGCGAGCAGATCCAGGTGTGGGTCGGCAACTACGTGCTCATGAGCTACGGCGACGGCGCTGTCATGGGCGTGCCGGCGCACGACGAACGCGACTATGAATTCGCCCTCAAATACGGCCTGCCGATCAAGCCGGTCATTCGCCGCGCGAGCGAAGGCGCCGCGGGCGACAGCGTCCCCCCGCCGTGGCGGCCCGAATACGCCGACTACGGCACCAACATCCATTCGGGCAAGTTCGACGGCCTGGATTTCAGCGCGTCCGTGAATGCGGTCGCCGCCGACCTCAAGGCCAAAGGGCTGGGCGACAAGCACATCCAGTGGCGGCTGCGCGACTGGGGCATCTCGCGCCAGCGCTACTGGGGCTGCCCTGTGCCGATCATCCACTGCAAGGCCTGCGGCGACGTGCCGGTGCCCGAGGCGGACCTGCCGGTGGTGCTGCCCGAGAACCTCGTGCCCGACGGCACCGGCAACCCGCTCGCCAAGCTGCCTTCGTTCTACGAATGCAAGTGCCCTTCGTGCGGCCAGGATGCGCGCCGCGAGACCGACACCATGGACACGTTCGTCGACTCGTCGTGGTATTTCTCGCGCTACGCGTGCCCGGACAACGACCAGGCCATGGTGGACGACCGCGCGCGCTACTGGATGCCGGTGGACCAGTACATCGGCGGCATCGAGCACGCCATCCTGCACCTGCTGTATTCGCGCTTCTTCACGCGCGTGATGCGAGACGAAGGCCTGCTCGAGGTGACCGAGCCGTTCACCAACCTGCTCACCCAGGGCATGGTGCTCGCCGAGCTCTACCACCACGACACGCCCGAAGGCCGGCGCGAGTGGATCAATCCCGCCGACGTGACGGTCGAGCGCGACGTCAAGGGCCGCGCGGTCGCGGCCAAGCGCTCCTCCGACGGCGCGCCAGTGACCGCGGCCGGCATCGGCACCATGTCGAAGTCGAAGAACAACGGCGTCGACCCGCAGGCGTTAATCGAACGCTACGGCGCCGACACCGCGCGCTTCTTCATCATCTTCACTTCGCCGCCCACGCAGTCGCTCGAATGGTCCGACGAGGGCGTGGAAGGGTCGTTCCGCTTCCTCAAGCGCGTGTGGGCCTACGCCGCGAGCCTGGGCACGCCCGGCACGCAGCCGCCGGCGGAATTGCGCAAGGCCACCCGGTTCGAGATCCATTCGGTGCTCAAGCAGGCCAACTACGACCTCGGCAAGCACCAGTTCAATACGGTGGCCTCGGCCACGATGAAGATCCTCAACGCGCTGGAGCGGATGCACGACGCTTCCGCGGCCGAAGCGAAGGAAGGCCTGTCGATCCTGCTGCGCCTGCTCTCGCCCATCACGCCGCACTTGTGCCACCACTTGTGGGCTGCGCTCGGTTTCGGAGCAGACATCCTCGCGGCCCCGTGGCCCGAGCCCGACCCCAAGGCGCTCGAGCAGGACGAAATCGAATACGTGGTGCAGGTCGGCGGCAAGACGCGCGGCAGCCTCAAGGCGCCCAAGGCGGCCGACCGGCCGGCGCTGGAGGCGCTTGTCATCGCCAGCGCCCTCGTGCAAAAGTACGTGACCGGCCAGGCGATCCGCAAGATCGTGATCGTGCCGGGTCGGCTGATTAATGTAGTGGTGTGAGAGGAGCAGGGGGTTCGGGCCCCTTCCGCCTGCGGCGGGGCCTTCCCGACCCCCCCGCACCCCCCGGGAGCTTCGCTTGAGAATGTCTGCACCGAGGATTTTGATTGTCGTACTTGCACTGGCCCTGTCGGCCTGCGGGTTCCAGCTGCGCGGGACGGCGGCGCTGCCGTTCGAGACGATCTACATCCCGAAGGCTTCCAGCGGCGTGGCGCTCGACCTCAAGCGCAACATCCAGGGCGGCACGCGCACCAGGGTCGTGGACGACCCCAAGGCGGCGCAGGCGCAGATGGAACTGAGTGGCGAGACCAAGTTCCGCAACATCCTGTCGCTCTCCGGCGCCGGCCGGGTGCGCGAACTGCAGCTCGTGTACCGCGTGAACCTGCGCGTGCACGACGGCAAGGGCGGCGAGTTCGTCCCGCTCTCCACATTGTCGATCACGCGCGACCTCACCTACAACGACACCGACATCCTCGCCAAGGAGGCGGAGGAAGCGGCCATCTACCGCGAGATGCAGTCCGACCTCGTGCAGCAGATCCTGCGCCGCCTGTCGGCCGCACAGCCGGCCAAGCCGGTCGTGCAGTAGCGGCCAGCCCCGCCCCGTGCAGCTGCGCGCCGAACAGCTCGAGGCGCACCTGCGCAAGTCGCTCGCCCCTCTGTACGTGGTGCATGGCGACGAGCCGCTGCTGGCCCTCGAGGCGGCCGATGCGATCCGCGCCGCCGCGCGCGCCAAGGGGTTCGCCGAGCGCGAGCTGCTGGTGGCCGAGCGCGGTTTCGACTGGGGCGAGCTGCTGCATGCGGGCGCGAGCCTGTCGCTTTTCGGCGCGCGCAAGATTGTCGAGCTGCGCCTGCCCACCGGCAAACCGGGCACCGAGGGCGCCAAGGCGATCGAGCGTTACTGCGCCGACCCCAGCCCCGAGTGCCTCACGCTGGTGTCGCTGCCGCGCCTGGACAAGACCGGGCAGAACTCGGCGTGGTTCGGCGCGCTTGCCGGCGCCGGGGTGGTCATCGACCTGTGGAAAATCGACCGCGCGCGCCTGCCCGAATGGATCGGCCAGCGCCTTGCGCGCGTCGGCCAGCGCGCCGGAAAAGAAGTACTCGAGTTCCTCGCCGACCGCGTCGAAGGCAACCTGCTCGCCGCGCACCAGGAAGTGCAGAAGCTCGCGCTGCTGCTGCCGCCCGGCGAGCTTGCGCTGGAAGACGTCGAGGCCGCGGTGTCGAACGTGGCGCGCTACGACGTGCAGGGCCTGGTCGAAGCGCTGCTCGGTGGCGACATGGCCCGCTACGCGCGCGTGCTGGAGGGACTGCGCGGTGAAGGCGAAGCCCCCACTTTCATCCTGTGGGCGGTCTCGGAGGAACTGCGCGCGTTGTCGCGCATCCTGTCCGGCATCGCGTCCGGCCGGCCCACCGAGCAGCTGTTTCGCGAGAACCGCGTGTGGCGCAACAAGGAGCCGATGATGAAGGCGGCGCTGCGCCGCTTCAGGCAGGAATCCGCCGATGCGGCTCTCGCACATGCCGCCCTCATCGACCGCGTCATCAAGGGAATCGCCAAGGGCAGCGTGTGGGATGAGTTCCTGAAACTGGGTCTAGAATTGCAGCATGGACGCTGAGGTCGTAACCAAGCCGGACATCGATGCCTACATGCACTCGCTCGGGCGCGCTGCGCGCGCGGCTGCGCGCGACATTGCACGCGCCGACACGGCCACCAAGGACCGCGCGCTGAATGCCATTGCGGCGCGCCTGCGCGCCGGCGCGGCGGACCTCGTGGCAGAGAACCGGCACGACGTCGCCAAGGCGGTGGCCGAGGGCCGCGACGGCGCCTTTGTCGACCGCCTCACCCTGAGCGCGAAGAGCGTCGAGCAGATGGCCGCGGGGGTCGAGCAGGTGGCGGCGCTGCCCGATCCCATCGGCCGCATAACCGAAATGCAGACGCGCCCGACCGGCATCGAAGTCGGCCGCATGCGCGTGCCGCTTGGCGTGATCGGCATCATTTACGAATCGCGCCCCAACGTAACGGTCGACGCGGCGGCGCTGTGCCTGAAGGCGGGCAACGCCTGCATCTTGCGCGGCGGGTCCGAAGCGATCCGCTCCAATCGCGCGATCGCCGCCTGCATTCGCGAAGGCCTCACCGAGGCCGGTTTGCCGCTGGCTGCGGTGCAGGTGGTCGAAACGACCGACCGGGCTGCCGTGGGTGCGCTCATCACGATGCCGGAATTCGTCGACATCATCGTGCCGCGCGGCGGCAAGGACCTGATCTCGCGCCTGATGCGCGAATCGAAGATCCCCATGATCAAGCACCTCGACGGCGTGTGCCACGTCTACATCGACGACGCGGCCGACCCCGAAATGGCGGTGCGCATCGCCGACAATGCCAAGACCCAGCGCTACGGCACCTGCAATACGCTCGAGACCCTGCTGGTGGCGGAATCCATCGCCGCCAGGGTGCTGCCCGCGATCGCGGCGATCTACCGCGCCAAAGGCGTGGAAATGCGCGGCGATGCGGCCACGCGCAAGCTCGTGGCCGACGCCCTGCCCGCCACCGAGGAAGACTGGTACGCCGAGTACCTCGCGCCCATCGCGGCGATCCGGGTGGTCAAGGGCATCGACGAGGCCATCGACCACATCGCCAAGTACGGCTCGCAGCACACCGACGCGATCGTGACCGCGGATCGCGCGCGTGCCGAGCGCTTCCTGCGCGAGGTCGATTCGGCCTCGGTGATGGTGAATGCCTCGACCCGGTTTGCCGATGGCTTCGAGTTCGGCCTCGGCGCCGAGATCGGCATTTCGACCGACAAGCTGCACGCGCGCGGCCCGGTGGGACTCGAAGGGCTCACTTCGCAGAAATTCGTCGTCCTGGGCCACGGCGAAGTGCGCGCTTGAAGGCGGGCGGCACCGGCATCCTCGGCGGCTCGTTCGACCCGGTCCACATCGCGCATCTTGCCGCGGCCCATGCCTCGCTCGCGGCCCTGCACCTCGAGCGTGTGCTGTGGATTCCTGGCGGCACCCCGCCACACCGCGCCGCGCCGGTCGCATCGGCCGCGCATCGCGCCGCGATGATCCGCCTCGCAATCGCCGGCGAGCCGCGCTTTACCCTCGACGAGCGCGAGCTGCGCAAACCCTCGCCCTCGTACACGGTCGAAACCCTCGAAGCGCTGCAGGCCGAGTTCGGGCCGCGCGCGGGGCTCACCTTGCTGATCGGCGCGGACCAGTACGAAAAGCTCACCACGTGGCACCGCTGGAAAGATCTGTTCGCGTTCGCACGGATCGCGGTGTTCGCGCGGCCGCACCATACGCTTGCACCATCCGCCGGGGACCACCCCGTCACCGTGGTGCCGATGACGCCGCTCGACGTGTCCTCCACGCAGATCCGCCGCCGCATCGCGGCCGGCGAATCGGTGCGGGGAATGGTGCCCGACGCGGTTCTCGACTATATTCAAACGCACCACCTGTATTCGTCCCAGGAGCACCAGCACATCTGATGGATATCCGGAAAAAGCAACGCGCGGTGGTCGACGCGCTCGAAGACATCAAGGGCCGCGATATCGTGGTGTTCAACACCGAGCGGCTGTCGCCGTTCTTCGAGCGCGTGGTGATCGCGAGCGGCGAGTCCACGCGCCAGGTCAAGGCCCTCGCGGACAACGTGCAGGAAAAGTTGAAGCAGCTCGGCGCGCGCGTGTACGGGACGGAGGGCGGCGACACCGCCGAATGGGTCCTGGTCGACCTCGGCGACATCATCGTCCACGTGATGCATCCCACCACGCGCCTCACCTACAACCTCGAGGAGCTCTGGGGCGGCAAGGACGTCAAGATCAAGCGCGACGCGGTGCCGGTGCGCCCGAGCGCGGGCCCAAGCACCGAGCCCGTCCGCCGGACAGACACCAAGGCGAAGGCGAAACCGAAGGCCAAGACCAAGACCAAGACCAAGGCCAAGGCCAGGGCCAAGCCGGTAGCTCCTGCCCGGAAAGCCAAGGCCCGCCCCGTGGCGAAGAAGAAGTCGCCCGCAAAGCGCACCGCCGGGCGCAAAGCACCCGCGAGCCGGTCGCGGTGACAAGGCCGATGCGCACCACGCCGCGCGCAAGCACCTGCCGGGCCTAGCCATTGCCGCGCCTGTCGATTGTCGCGGTCGGCGACAAGCTGCCCGGCTGGGCGACGACGGCGTGTGACGAATACCTGAAGCGCCTGCCGCGCGGCTTCGAGGCCGCGCTGGTCGAAGTGCGCGCCGAGCCGCGCACCAGCGGCAAGACCGTGCCGCAACTCATGGCCGCCGAAGCCACGAAGATCCGCGCCGCACTGCCTCGTGGCACCCGCCTCGTCGGCCTGGACGAGCGTGGCAAGGACATGACCACCCGCCAGTTTTCTGCCCGCTTGCGGCAGTGGCTCGATTCGGGCGTGCCGACCGCCTTCCTGGTCGGCGGGCCCGACGGCCTCGACCCGGCCCTCAAGGGCGAGTGCGAGGCGCTGCTCAGGCTGTCCAGTTTCACGCTGCCGCATGCGCTCGCGCGCGCAGTGTTCGCCGAGCAGTTGTACCGCGTGGCCTGCGTCCTCACAGGGCACCCTTACCACCGCGATTAGCGCCAGGCCGGCGGTGGTGAAACGCCCGTTTGCGGCGCCTGCTACACTCGAAACGAGCCTCTCCCAGATTCCCGCCGCCATGATCAGCCCCCAGGACCGCAGCCTGTATCTCGCTTCGCGCAGCCCGCGGCGCAGGGAACTGCTGACCCAGATCGGGGTGCGCTTCCACCTGCTGTTGTTCCGCGAGCGACCCGAAGGCGAGCCCGAGGTCAACGAGGCGGCGCTCGAGGGCGAGACGCCGCGCGATTACGTGGAGCGGGTATGCCGCGCCAAGGCCGAAGGCGGTTGGCTGCGCATGCAGCAACGCAGCCTGCCGCGCAGCCCGGTGCTGTCGGCCGATACCACGGTCACGCTGGAGGGCCGTATCTTCGCCAAACCCGCCGACCGGGCGGAGGCCGCGGCCATGCTCGCCGAGCTCTCGGGGCGCCAGCATGAAGTCCTGACCGCGGTGGCGCTCAAGTACGACGAGCGCGTCGAGCTCGCGGTGTCTTCCACCGAAGTCGATTTCCGTGCCCTCACCTCCGCCGAGATCCAGCGGTACGTCGAGACCGGCGAGGCCGACGACAAGGCCGGCGCCTACGCGATCCAGGGCCGCGCGGGCCAGTTCATCGCCGCCATCCGCGGCAGCTACTCGGGTGTCATGGGGCTGCCGCTGTACGAGACGGCGCAACTCATCGAGCGCTTCGGGCGCCCGCAGGACCGCCGCCTGGCGGGCGCCTGAGACCCGCGCCCATGGTCGAGGAAGTCCTGATCAACATCACGCCGCAGGAAACGCGTGTCGCGGTCATGCAGAACGGCGTGGCGCAGGAACTGCTCGTCGAGCGCTCCGCCAGCCGCGGCCGCGTGGGCAACATCTACAAGGGCCGCGTGGCGCGCGTGCTGCCGGGCATGCAGTCGGCATTCGTCGAGATCGGCCTGGAACGCGCGGCTTTCCTGCACGTGGCCGACATCTGGGAGCACCGCCCGCGCGAAGGCTGCACCACGCCCGCCAAGCCGATCGAAAAGATCCTCGCCGAGGGCCAGCCGATCGTGGTGCAGGTCATCAAGGACCCGATCGGCACCAAGGGGGCGCGCCTGTCGACGCAGGTCTCCATCGCCGGTCGCCTGCTGGTGTACCTGCCGCAGGACCCGCATATCGGCATCTCGCAGAGGATCGGCGACGAGGCCGGCCGTGCGGCGCTGCGCGAGCGCCTGCAGCAGGTGATGCCGCCGGACGAGAAGGGCGGCTTCATCGTGCGCACCATCGCCGAATGCGCGAGCGCCGAGGAGCTGGCCGCCGACATTGCCTACCTGCGCCACCTGTGGCGCGACGTGAGGGAGCGCTCGATCGCCGCGCGCCCGGCCGAAATCGTCTACGAGGACCTGTCGCTCGCGCAACGCGTGCTGCGCGACATGGTCTCGGGCGATACCGGCCGCGTGATGATCGATTCGCGCGAGAATTTCCAGAAACTTTCCACGTTCGCCGAGACCTACACCCCGCAGGTGCGCGCGCGGCTGGACCACTACACCGGCGAGCGGCCCCTCTTCGACCTGTACAACGTCGAGCAGGAAATCGAGAAGGCGCTGGCGAGGCGCGTGGATCTCAAGTCCGGCGGCTACCTCATCATCGACCAGACCGAAGCGATGACCACCATCGACGTGAACACCGGCGGATTCGTGGGCACGCGCAACTTCGACGACACGATCTTCAAGACCAACCTCGAGGCGGCGCAGACCATCGCGCGCCAACTGCGCCTGAGGAACCTCGGCGGCATCATCGTGCTCGACTTCATCGACATGGACTCCGAGGAGCACCGCAGCGCGGTGCTCGAGGAGCTGCGCAAGGCGCTCGCGCGCGACCGCACGCGCATGACGGTCAACGGCTTCACCCAGCTCGGGCTGGTGGAGATGACGCGCAAGCGCACGCGCGAGTCGCTCGCCCACGTGCTGTGCGAGGCCTGCCCGATGTGCGACGGGCGCGGCGAGGTGAAAACCGCGCGCACCGCGTGCTACGAGATCCTGCGCGAGATCCTGCGCGAGGCGAGGGCCTTCAATGCGCGCGAGTACCGCGTGCTGGCCGGCCGCGCGGTGATTGACCTTTTCGAGGAGGAGGAATCGCAGTCGCTCGCGATGCTGTCGGACTTCATCGGCAAGCCGATCTCGATGCAGGTGGAAAGCAGCTATACGCAGGAACAATTCGACATCGTCCTAATGTAGGGGTCCCATGAAAAGCCTCGTATTCCAGCCGGCGCGCAAGCTCGCGCGCATGATCCGCACCCGCAAGCTCTCGGCGCTCGAAGTGATGAAGGCGCACATCGCGCAGGTCGAGCGCGTCAATCCCAAGGTCAACGCGATCGTCACCTTCCTGCCCGAAGCGGCTTTGAAGGAAGCGAAGAAGCTCGACGCGAAGCTCGCCCGCGGCGGCGAGGTCGGCCCGCTGGCGGGCCTGCCGATCGCCTACAAGGACATGGTGGTGACCAAGGGCATCCGCACCACCTTCGGCTCGCCAATCTATAAGGACAATGTGCCGGACGCGGACCACGTGCTGGTCGAACGCCTCAAGGCCGCCGGGGCGATCACGCTGGGCAAGACCAACACGCCGGAGTTCGCCGCCGGCAGCCAGACCTTCAACAAGGTGTTCGGCGCCACGCCCAATCCCTACGACCTCACCAAGACCTGCGGCGGATCCTCGGGCGGCGCGGCGGTGGCGGTGGCCTGCGGCATGTTGCCGTTCGCGGACGGCTCCGACCTCGGCGCGTCGCTGCGCAACCCGGGCAATTTCTGCAACGTGGTCGGTTTTCGCCCCACGCCGGGGCGCACGCCCTACTACCCCACCGGCGACGCATGGGCCACGTTATCGGTCATCGGGCCGATTGCGCGCTCGGTGGAGGACACGGCGTTCCTGTTCTCGGCCATGGCGGGCCCGGACCTGCGCTCGCCGATCAGCATCACCGAGCCGGGCTCGATCTTCGCCCGGCCGCTGGGCCGCGATTTCAGGAAAGTGCGCGTCGCCTGGTCGAAGAACCTCGGCGGGCTGCCGGTGGACAAGCGCGTGACAGCGGTGCTGGAAAAGCAGCGCAAGGTGTTCGAGTCGCTCGGCTGCATCGTCGAGGATGCCGAGCCCGACCTGTCCGGCGCCGACGAGGCCTTCCATGTGCTGCGCGCGGTGGGATTCGTGCAGAAATACGGCGCGCTGCTCAAAAAGCACCGCAGCAAGCTCAAGGACACCGTGATCTGGAACATCGAGGAAGGCATGAAGCTCGACGGGCCGCGCATTGCGCGCGCCCAGGCGCTGCGCTCCGACGTGTACCGGCGCATGCGCGAGTTCATGGACCGCTACGAGTTCTTCCTGCTGCCGGTGAACCAGGTGGCGCCCTTCCCGGTGACCCAGGCCTATATCGACGAGATCAACGGCGTGAAGCTAGCCAACTACATCGACTGGATGAAGACCTGCTACTACATCACCGTCACCAGCCATCCGGCGATCTCGGTGCCTGCGGGCTTCACCGATGACGCTCCAGCGCTGCCGGTGGGGCTGCAGATTGTGGGGCGGTTTCGCGACGACTTCGGCGTGCTGCAGCTGGCGCATGCCTTCGAAGGCGAAACCAAGGTCGCATTGCACCGGCCGCCGGTGGCGCTCGAAGGTTGAACCCCGCGCAGCCCATGAGCATGCCAACCGCAGTGGTAGTGGGGGTCGGTGCCGAACAGGGCCTGGGCGCAGCCCTTTGCCGGCGCTTTGCCGCCGGCGGCTATCACGTGCTTGCCGCCGGGCGCACCGAAGCCAAGGTCGCGCTGGTTTCCAAAGCCATCCAGGCCGCCGGCGGAAGCGCCGAGCCCGTGGCGATGGACACCACGGTGGAGGCCGACGTGATCGCGCTGTTCGACCGCGCGATGGCGCCGGGGGCCGGGCGCGAGCCGGCCGACCTCGTCGCCTTCAACGCCGGGGTCAACCAGAAGATCGACCTGCGCGAACTCGACGCCGCCACTTTCGAAGAGTTCTGGCGCATCGGCTGCTTTGGCGGCTTCCTCGTCGGGCGCGAGGCGGCGCGGCGATTGGTGCCGCTCGGGCGCGGAACGGTGCTGTTCACCGGCGCCTCGGCCAGCCTGCGCGGCAAGCCGGGCTTCGCGCATTTTTCCGCCGCCAAGGCCGGGTTGCGCATGCTCGCGCAGAGCATGGCGCGCGAGTACGGGCCGCTGGGCATCCACGTGGCGCATGTGGTGATCGATGGCGGCATCAACGGCCATCGCCTTATTTCGCGCCGGCCCGAGGCGCTGGCCGAACGCGGCGCCGACGGCCTGCTCGGCATCGATGCCATCGCCGAGACCTACTGGCACATCCACCGACAGCCGCGCACCGCGTGGGCGCAGGAGATCGACCTGCGCCCGTACAAGGAAGCGTTCTAACGCCGAATCCCGGACTTTCGGTTTGCCATAGTCAAGCGGGGCGCGGCTCTCCTGTTAGTTTGTGTACCGGCTCCGGTACATTCGCCCGGCGCGGGATTCGCGAGGGCCAGGAGGGCGCTGTCTTCCACCGCCTGCATGGGCGCCCAGTTGGTCGAGCGCACGTAGTCCGGTCGGGGCGTGTCCACATCCAGGGGCCGGTTGGCGCAGGTGTTGAAACAGAAATACGCCTGCCAGCGGTCGTTATGCGACAGGTTGTGGCCGCTTGCGTGCATGAGGTTGCAATGGAAGATCGCGCAGGTGCCGGCGCGGCCGGCGAGCGTCACCGGCGGCGGCGAGGCCGCCATGCGCTTCTTCATGTCCTCAGGGGTCACCGACCACAGGCGGTACGCGGTGCTGGTGTCGAGGTAGGCCTCGGTGCGCCCCCAGCGATGGCTGCCCGGCAGCAGGTACAGGCAGCCCGAAAGGTCGGTCGCGTCGTCGAGCAGCACCGCGAATGTCGCCATGTCCGGGCGCTGGATGCCGTCGAGGTTCCACGCGCCGAAGTCCTGGTGCCACGGCCACACCGAACCTTCGATGGCCGCCTTCACGTTGACCTTGGAGTGGTGCAGGTAGAGGTCGCGCTCGCCCAGCACCTGCTGCGCCACGCCGAGCACGCGCGGCGTGCGCGACATGGCGCGGAACGCGGGCGACGCGCCAGCGCCGTTGTCCTCGTGCAGCCGGAACATCGACTTGGGCGCGCCGCTGCTGCCTTCGCGCACCACGCCCGGGGCGTCCACGTCACGCAGGCGCACGACCTCGCTGCGCAGCACGGCGACCTCGGCAGGCGTCACGAGATCCGGGAACACGAGGAAACCATCGCGCTCGTACGCGGCCAGTTGCTCGGCGCTCAGCTTCATTGCGACCTCCTTTTTGATCCTCGTTGCGACACGCTTCATTGCCGTCCCACGGGCAAATGTCATTGCCGTCCCACGGGCAAAAGTCTAGCACCGCGACCCGGCCTCGTTTATCGTGCGCACTCGCCCGCAAAGAGGAAATGCATCCGATGAAAGCCGTGGGGTTCACCCAAAGCCTGCCGATCGCCGAAAGCCTGTCGTTGATCGACTTCGACGCCGCCGATCCGCAGGCGAGGCCGCGCGACCTCATCGTCGAAGTCCGCGCCGTGTCGGTCAATCCCGTCGACACCAAGATGCGCATGCGCGGCGCGCCCGCGGGCCAAACCAAGGTGCTCGGCTTCGACGCTGCGGGCGTGGTGCGCTCGGTGGGCAGCGAAGCTTCGCTGTTTCGCCCCGGCGACGCCGTTTTCTATGCAGGCTCCAACATCCGGCCCGGCACCAATGCGGAACTGCACGCGGTCGATGAGCGCATCGTCGGCGCCAAGCCCGCGAGCCTTTCCTTTGCCCAGGCCGCCGCGCTGCCGCTCACATCGATCACCGCCTGGGAACTGCTGTTCGACCGCTTCCGCATCCCGCGCCGCGACGCTCAATCACCCGGCACCGGGAACGCAGGGCGGGGTGGCAGCCTGCTGGTGATCGGCGGGGCGGGCGGGGTGGGCTCGATCATGATCCAGCTCGCGCGCCAGCTCACGGGCCTCACCGTCATCGCCACCGCCTCGCGCCCGGAGACGATCCGCTGGTGCCTCGAGATGGGCGCGCACCACACCATCGACCACACCCAGCCGCTCGCCGCCGGGCTCGCGGGCATCGGCCACCCCGAGGTGAACTACGTCGCCAGCCTGACCCAGACCGCGAAGCATTACCCGGCGATGCCGGACATCATCGCGCCGCAGGGCATGTTCGGCCTGATCGATGACCCCGCCACCCTCGACGTGGTCCCGCTCAAGCGAAAATGTGTCTCGGTCCACTGGGAGGCGATGTTCACACGCTCCATGTTCGGCACGCCGGACATCATGGCGCAGCACGACCTGCTGTGCGATGTCGCCGCGCTGGTCGACGCGGGCACGCTGCGTACCACGATGACCCAGAACCTCGGCCGCATCAACGCCGCCAATCTCAGGAAAGGGCACGCATTGATCGAAAGCGGGAAGTCGATCGGCAAGGTGGTTCTCGAAGGTTTCTGAAGTCAGGAAAGTACGACTTTCCTAATCAAAGGCTGGCTTTCCTGTTCACTTTACAGCCATTTGAATTTCCATTATTGGCAACATAACCGACGGCGAGGCCCCGATGAACGTCAAGACCCTTGAGCTGCTGGCCTGCGATGCGGGCTGGCGCAACTACCATTTCGTCAAGGTCACCACCGACGAGGGCATCGTCGGCTGGAGCGAGTTCGACGAGGGGTTCGGTGCGCCGGGCGTCGGCGCGGTCATCGAGCGCCTCGCCCCGCGCGTCATCGGCAAGCCCGTGGACGAGCACGAAAGGATCCACGCCGACCTGTACTGCGCCACGCGCCCGGCCTCGGGCGGCGTGGTGGCGCTGGCGATGGGCGCGATCGAGAACGCCCTGCTCGACGCCAAGGCCAAGCACCTGGGCGTGCCGGTCTACAGCCTGCTGGGCGGCAAGGTACGCGATCGCATCCGCGTGTACTGGTCGCACTGCGCCACCTGGCGCATCAACCACCCGGCCCATTACAAGCCGGCCATCACCGACCTCGAGGGGGTGCGCGCGCTCGGCCGCGAAGTGCGCGAAAAAGGCTTCACCGCCTGCAAGACCAACATTTTCCTGTACGACGAGGCGAAGAAGAACCCGCGCGGCTACCGCCCGGGATTCGGCTCGCCGTTCGCGCCGGAACTCAACATCGAGCGCGACGTGCTGCGCAACCTCGTGATGCACCTCGAGGCGCTGCGCGAGGGCACCGGGCCGGGGGTCGACATCCTGCTCGACCTCAATTTCAACGCCAAGACCGAGGGGTACCTGAAGATCCTGCGCGCGATCGCGCACCTCGACATGTTCTGGGTCGAGATCGACTCGTTCAACCCGCAGGCGCTGGCGTACATCCGCCGCCAGAGCCCGCACCCGGTGAGTTCCTGCGAGACGCTGCTCGGGCTGGGCGAGTTCCTGCCCTACTTTCGCGAGCAGGCCATGGACGTGGCCATTGTCGATACGCCGTGGAACGGGGTGTGGCAGTCAATGAAGATCGCCGCCGCAGCGGCCGCGCACGAGGTCAATGTCGCCCCGCATAATTTCTACGGCCACCTGTGCACCATGATGAACGCGCATTTTTCCGCCGCGGTGCCCAACCTGCGCATCATGGAAACCGATATCGATCGCATCGCGTGGGACCACGAGCTGTTCACGCACGTGCCCGAGTTCGTCGACGGCCACCTCGTGCTGCCCGACCGGCCCGGCTGGGGCACCGAGCCCAACGAGGAGGCGCTGCGCGCGCATCCGCCCAAGGGCGCCTCGGGCCAGCTACTCAGCTACGGCAGTCGCAAGGTCTGAATAGTCGCTGGTCGACAGTGCGTCGAGGTTGACCCACGGCATCGCGAAGCCGTTGCGGTTGTCCGCGATGGCTTCGATGCCGATGACCGGCGCGCCGGCGCTGACGGCGCCGAAGATGGTGGCGAAAGAAACGTCCGCCGCATCGCGGCCCGTGCCGAGGCGGATCAGCC
Source organism: Burkholderiales bacterium (assembly GCA_038319115.1). Lineage (GTDB taxonomy): Bacteria > Pseudomonadota > Gammaproteobacteria > Burkholderiales > SG8-39 > SZAS-79. The sequence goes on from JBBQCV010000021.1 coordinate 14,634, forward strand.
CCATCGGCACCGTCATCCCGGTGGGGTCGAAGAGATACCAGCGCTCGCCGAGGAATGCTTCCACATAGGCGTGGAAGTCGGGTGGGCCGTACAGTTCGTGGTCCGAGCCGTAGTCGATTCCGGTGACGAAGCGCGCCGGGATGTTGAGCGCCCGGCAAATGGCGATCATGAGGTGGGCGAAGTCGCGGCACACGCCCACCTGCTCGGTGAGCGTGTCCACCGCAGAGGTGGTGGGGTTCGAACTGCCGGACTGGAATCGCGTGCGGCCCTGTACCCAGTCGCGGATGGCGCGCACGCGCCCGTACCCCGGTGTCATGGTGCCGAACTCGTCGCGCGCCACCTGCTGCAGGCGGTCCGACTGGCAGTAGCGGCTCGGGAACAGGTAGGGCAGGGTTTCGGGCGGCAGGTCGGCAATCGCGACTTCGCCGATCGAATCGGGCGCGGCCGTGTGGTGCGCGATGTCGACGGTGGCTTCGTAGCGGACCACGAGGTCGCCGGGACCGGCACGCAACCGCGCGTAGCGGTTACCGTGCGCCTGGTCGATGAACAGGGACACCGGCACGTCCTGGCTGACCTGGAAGTCCTCGCGCACCAGCGACTGGCAGCGCGTGCGCGTGGCGTGGACGTTGAAGATGAAGTCGGCCGGCGCGCCGACGATGCCGTACTTCAGCTCGACGAAGAACTCGAGTCGCACCATGCTGGTCAGACTCCCCCGCGCGCCAATTGCCCGCTCAGGCGAGCCCCTCCATGAGCGAGGACAGGTCGTCGGCGTGTTCTTCCTCCATCGCGAGGATCTCCTTCAGCATGCGCTGGGTGGTCGGGTCACGTTCGCCCAGGTAGTTGATCATTTCGCGGTAGCTTTCGATCGCGATGCGCTCTGCGACGAGGTTTTCCTTGATCATGTCCTTGAGCGTGGAGCCCTCGACATACTCGGCGTGGCTGCGCGAAGTCATGCCCTCGGGGGAGAAATTCGGTTCGCCACGCAACTCGACGATGCGCTTGGCGAGGCTGTCGGCGTGCGCCATCTCCTCGTTGGCGTGCTCGAGAAACTCCGCCGCGACCGACCCGGCGTGGATGCCCGAGGCCATGAAGTAATGGCGTTTGTAGCGCAGCACGCACACCAGTTCGGTGGCGAGGGCTTCGTTGAGCATTTTGACCACCGTCTCGCGCTCGGCTGCGTAGCCTTCGGTGACGGCGCCCTGTTCGATATGCTCGCGAGCGCGCTTGCGCAGGGTCGGGATGTCGGTGAGTGTGGGGCGCTCCTTAGAGGCTCCGGAAGTGGGGTTGGCTGGCATTGAAGCTCCTTGGTGGGTTGCTTTTGCTGGTGCGTACGAATAGGGCGGCTGAAGACTCCGCCACGGCAGGGGGCGCCACGGCGGTTCGGAATTCCTGGGGAGCGGGAACGCCGCTTGCGGGGGATCCTAGAGCGGCGTTCGTCCGTTGATCACTCGCAGCAGCACCGCGATGATCGCGACCACCAGCAGGATGTGGATGAAGCCGCCCATGGTGTAGGACGTCACCAGTCCCAAGAGCCACAGGATGACGAGGATTACCGCAATCGTGTAAAGCATGATGTGTCCCTTTGCGTTTTGGCGACCTTCACTCCCGCCTTCCCGGATGCGCGGATCATCGCGCACGCACGCCGATTTCTCTGTGCGTTCGCGTACATACATGCTCAGTCGTTATGCGTAGCTTGGACACTGCGCCATTTGCGCTGCGGTTTCCTCCAACGCAATCGCCTGTCCACCAAGCTCTGTTCCTGCCACACCGGATACCCACTTGGCTTCCCAGCATGAAGTGACGACGAGGGCAGTGACGCCGAGGGAATCGGCGCGCGCGCGAGTGCCCCGCGACAACCCGCCCCATGCCGCCTCGGCGGAGCGCAGCCCGATACTGAACGCCATCCTCGCCGCGTTGCCACGTGGCGACTACCAGCGCCTGGCGGCGAAGATGGACCCGGTGAGCCTTGCGTTCGGCGAGGTGCTCTACGAACCCGGCGCGACAGTGAAGCACGTTTACTTCCCCGGAGATTCGCTGGTGTCGCTGCTGACTGTCGTCGACGCCCGCATGGCCCTCGAGGTCGGGCTCGTCGGCCGCGAGGGGATGCTCGGCGCTGCGTTCGCCCTGGGTTACGGCAGCAGCCCAGTGCGCGCGTTGGTGCAGGGCGCCGGGTCGGCGATGCGCCTGGATGCCGCCACGCTGCGCAAGGAACTGCGCCACAGCAACGCATTGCAGCGCGAGTTGTACCTGCACAACCACGCCCTCATGATCCAGTTCGCCCAGACGGCGGCATGCAACCGCTTCCACGTGGTCGCGGCCCGCCTCGCGCGCCGCCTGCTCATGACCCGCGACCGCCTGTGCTCGGACGAATTCCGCCTCACGCACGAGTTTCTCGGCCATGTGCTGGGGGTGCGCCGCGTCGGCGTCACCAAGGCGGCGCACGCGCTCAAGAAGCGCAAGCTGATCGACTACAGCCGCGGCAACATCACCATCCTGAATGCACGCGGGCTGGAGGCGGCAGCCTGCTCCTGCTATGAGATCTTCCGCGATCGCGGCGAGGGTTGAGGGCACAAAAAAGGCCCGGAGGCGGGAGTGCCGCGACCGGGCCCGGTACTGCCGACGCCAGTCAGGGAGGTAACCGGCGCCAACTGCAATCTTCGCCCGCATTGCGCCGTCGATCCGTGCGTTACCACACACAAAAGCACGGGTGCAGAAACCGGGGCGATTATTTCGCGGCTTGCGTTCCCGGGAGTTCTCCCCCGGGACTGCTCCTACTTCTTCAGTGCCATCTTGTTTTCGACGCCCTGCACGCCCTCGACGGTGCGCGCCACACCTACGGCTTGGTCAATCTGCGCCTGGTTGTCGACGAACCCGCTCAACTGGACTTCGCCCTTGCTGGTCGCCACGCTGATGTCGAGGCCCTTGACGCTCGGGTCGGCCAGCAGCGCCGCCTTGACCTTGGCCGTGACGATGCCGTCATCCACCTTGTTGCCGATGGTGGTGGCGCCCAGCTTGAGGTTGATGCCATTCTCCACGCCCTGCACGCCCGGCACCGCGCGCGCAATGGTGACGGCGCGATCGGCCTGCGCCTGATTGTCGGCGAAGCCGCTCAGCTGCACGGTGCCCTTGCGGGTTTCGACCTGGATCTGCAGGCCCTTGATTTCCTGGTCGGAGACGATGGCGGACTTCACCTTGGTGGTGATCACCGTGTCGTCGATCTGGTTGCCGACCGATTGCTTGGGTGCGGCCGATGCGCCCGGGGGAACCGGCTCCTGCCGGCTGCATCCCGTGGCCAGCAGCGCCGTCGCGGCCGCCAGCGCAATTCCGGCGGCGATCGAATGGATGCGGGGTTTCATGGTGTGACTCCTGTTGGCGCGCCGGCGCCACCGCGGCATGTCGCGAGCGCGAAGATAAGTTGGGGAACAGCCTGTTCCGCGATGCGAGCACTATCGCGCGCGGGAGGCGGCGAATCTGTGCGCTCTCGCACATACTGTGCGCAGCGCGACAGCTAACCTCGCTAACATTGTCTCAACGCTGCCGTTTGCGTCCCGGACCCATCACGGACCGCCGAGAGTTCGCTGCACAGATGGAGATCCGAAAATTCTAAGAGCCCGAATCGAAACCATGCGCGCCGCGCTGCGCCGCTGGGGTACGCGCATGCAGGGCGGAGCGATGGCGCAGAAGTACGCCGCCGCCGACGCCGAGCCGCCGCTGCGCTCGGAGCTCTTCAGCGCCGACCGCATGGACCTGCACGGCCGCATGCTGGCCGAGTCGCACCGGCTTGCCCCGCGCGCCGGCCACGACAGCCTGCTCGAGCGCCTGGTGGAGAACGAGGGCGTGCTGGTGAGCGCCTGCAACGTAGTAATGGCCGCGGTGCGCGAGAACCGCCGCACCACGCCCGCGGGCGAATGGTTGCTGGACAATTTCTACCTCATCGAAGACCAGATCCGCACCGCGCGCCGGCACTTCCCCAAGCGCTACAGCCGCGAGCTGCCCCTGCTGGCCAACGGCCCTTCGGCGGGCTTGCCGCGCGTCTATGACATCGCGCTGGAGGCCATCGCCCATGGTGACGGGCGCGTCGACCCCGAAAGCCTCGACCGCTTCGTGGCGGCCTACCAGAAAACCGTCGACCTCACGCTGGGCGAGCTGTGGGCGATCCCGATCATGCTGCGCCTGGCGCTGATCGAGAACCTGCGGCGCGTGAGCGTCGGGGTCGCGGCGGCGACCCTCGACCGCCGCCAGGCCGAATCGTGGGCCGACGCGATGATCGAGATCGCCGACAAGGACCCGAAAAGCCTGATCCTGGTCACCGCCGACATGGCGCGGTCCAACCCGCCGATGGGCAGTTCCTTCGTGGCCGAGCTTGCGCGCCGCCTGCAGGGCCACAGCTCGGCGCTCGCGCTGCCGCTCACGTGGATCGAGCAGCGCCTGTCCGAATCGGGCCTCACCATCGAGCAGCTTGTGCACAACGAGACCCAGAGCCAGGCGGCCAACCAGGTGTCGATCAGCAACAGCATCGGCAGCCTGCGCTTCCTCGGGGCGATGAACTGGCGCGATTTCGTCGAGGCCATGAGCGGCGTGGAGCAGAAACTGCGCGAGGACCCCGATGGCACTTACGCCGCGATGGATTTCATCACCCGCGACCGTTACCGCCACGTGATCGAAAGGTTCGCGCGCTACAGCGGCCTGGCCGAGGGCGAAGTGGCGCGCAAGGCGATCCAGCTCGCGCATCAGGCCCGCGCTGCCGGCCCCGCGGGGGGGCGCAATACCCACGTGGGCTTTTACCTTGTCGACAAGGGCGTGCCCCTGCTCGCGCGCGCCACCCAGGCCCGCCTGCCGATGGGGGAGATCGCGCGCAGCCTGTGCAGCCAGGTGCCGCTCACGCTGTACCTGGGAAGCATGGCGCTGCTTTCGCTCCTGTTCGCCGGCGCGCTGACCTATGAAGCGTATGCCGAGGGCTTGAACGGCTGGCGATCCGCCGCGATCTGCGTGGTCGCGTTGCTGGGCGGCAGCCAGCTCGCCGCGGCCCTGGTCAACTGGCTGGCCACGCTGCTGGCCGAGCCGCAACGCCTGCCGCGCATGGATTTCTCGCGCGGCATCCCCGCCGGGTACCGCACGCTGGTGGTGGTGCCGACGATGCTGGGGAGCGTGCAGGCGGTCGAAGAGCTGGTCGAGGCGCTCGAAGTGCGCTTCCTCGCCAACCGCGACCCCAACCTCCTGTTCGGCCTGCTCACCGATTTTCGCGACGCGGCGACGCAAACCCTGCCCGAGGACGAGGCGCTCACGCGCGCCGCTTGCATGCGCATCGAGGAACTCAACGCGCGCTACGGCGACGTGAACGGGGGCCCCTTCTACCTGTTTCACCGCCCGCGGCGCTGGAACGCGCACGACAGCGTGTGGATGGGCTACGAAAGGAAGCGCGGCAAACTCGGCGAGCTGAACGCCTTGCTGCGCGGCGGCGGGGCGGAGGCGTTCTCGCTCGTCGTCGGCGAACGCGCCGCGCTTTTCCCCGTCAAGTATGTGATCACCCTGGATACCGACACCCACCTTCCGCGTGACGCGGCGCGCGAGTTCGTCGGCACCATGGCCCACCCGCTCAACCGGGCGCGCTTCGACGAGCGCAGCCGGCTGGTCACCGAGGGCTACGGCATCCTGCAGCCGCGCATGGCGGTCAACCTCCCCAGCACCAACGCCTCGCGCTATGCGCAGCTCTGCGCGAGCGACCCCGGCATCGACCCCTATACGCGCGCCGTGTCGGACGTCTATCAGGACCTGTTCCGCGAAGGCTCGTTCATCGGCAAGGGAATCTACGACGTCGACGCCTTCGAGCTGTCGCTCAAGGACCGCTTCCCCGAGAACCGCATCCTCAGCCACGACCTGCTCGAGGGCTGCCACGCGCGCGCCGGGCTGCTGAGCGATGCCACGCTGTTCGAGGATTACCCCTCGCGCTACAGCGCCGACGTGAGCCGCCGGCACCGCTGGATCCGCGGCGACTGGCAGATCGTCACGTGGCTGCTTTCGCGCGTGCCCGGCGCACGCGGCGAGCGGCTGCGCAACTGCCTGTCGCCGCTGTCGCAGTGGAAGATCCTCGACAACCTGCGCCGCAGCCTCGTGCCCGCCGCGCTCACCGCCCTGTTCGTCGCCGGCTGGATGGTCATGCCGCGCGCGCTGCATTGGACGCTGGCCGCCGCGGTCATCATTTTCCTGCCCGCCCTCATCAGTTCGGTGCTCGACCTCGTGTCCAAGCCCACCGACGTGCTGGCCGACCAACATCTGGCCAGCGCCACGCGCTCGGCGGCCAAGCAGCTCGGCCAGGCGGGGCTGAGCCTCGCCTGCCTGCCCTACGAGGCCTGCTTCAGCCTCGATGCGATCGTGCGCACCAACATGCGCCTGTTGGTCACGGGCAAGCGCCTGCTCGAATGGAACCCCTCTTCCGAGGTCGAGCGGACGCTGCGCGGCACGCCCAACCCCGGCGGGCTGGGGGATTTCTTCGCCACCTGGGGGCGCATGTGGGTCTCGCCGGCTTTCGCCGCAGGCATCGCCGCCTGGCTCGCCCATGTGCGGCCCGGTGTGCTGCCCGTGGCCGCCCCGGTCCTTGCGCTGTGGTTCATGGCGCCGGCCATCGCCTGGTGGCTCAGCCGCCCGATGCCGCGGGCGGTGGCCAAGCTGCGCGCCGACCAGAAAGTGTTCCTGCGCCGCCTCGCGCGCCGCACCTGGGGATTCTTCGAGACCTTCGTCGGCCCCGAGGATCACTGGCTGCCGCCGGACAACTTCCAGGAGCACCCGGTCGCGGTGGTGGCGCATCGCACCTCGCCCACCAACATCGGCCTGGCGCTGCTCGCCAACCTCGCCGCGCTCGATTTCGGCTACGTCACCGGCGGCCGGCTGGTGGAGCGCACCGCGAATACGCTCGCCACGCTGCGCACCCTCGAGCGCTACCAGGGCCATTTCTACAACTGGTACGACACCCTGACGCTCAAGCCCCTGCCGCCGCTGTATGTGTCGTCGGTGGACAGCGGCAACCTCGCCGGGCACCTGCTGACCCTGCGCGCCGGCCTGCTGGCCCTCGCCGACGAACCCATCCTCGGCACGCGCATCCTGGAAGGGCTCACCGATACCGCCGGCATCGCCATCGAGACCGCGGCCCAATCCGCGGCCAGCGATGCGATCCACGATCTCGTGCAGTTCCGCCGCCGCATCGACGCGGCCGAGGACGCCGGCGCGGGCGGGGGAACGGTCGAGGCGATGCGCAGCTGCCTCGCGCAACTGGCCGAGGACTCCGCCACGCTCGCGGTGAAGCACCCCGCCGGCGCTGGCGCCGATGCCACAGCGCTCGAGCGGCACCGCTGGCTGCAGGCGCTGGCCGCGCAATGCGCCGATGCGCTGGAGGAGATCGATTTCCTCGCGCCCTGGACCGCGCAAACCGAGGGCGGCGACGCGTTGCGGCGCGTGCTCGGCGACCTGCCCATCTTCGGGCCGCTGCCGACGCTGCGCGATCTGGCGGGTCTGGAGGCGCGCGTGGCGGAAAGGCTCGATGCCGGCGACCTCGCCCTCGGCGACAGCGGCCAACCCGGCGAGGAGGCCGCGCTTGCCGAGGCGCGCATACTGGCCGCGCTGGTGACGGAGCGAGCGCACACGCGCATCGCCCGCATCGAGGCGCTTGCGCACGAAGCGGGCGAATTCGCCAGGATGGATTACGCCTTCCTCTACGACACGAGACGCAACCTGTTCGCGGTCGGCTACAACGTCGACCACCACCGCCGCGACACCGGGCATTACGACCTGCTCGCTTCCGAAGCGCGGCTCACCAGCTTCGTCGCCATCGCGCAGGGGCAGGTGTCGCAGGAAAACTGGTTCTCGCTCGGCCGTGCGCTCACCGCCACCGGCGGCGACCCGATCCTGTTGTCGTGGAGCGGCTCGATGTTCGAGTACCTGATGCCATTGCTGGTCATGCCGACCTACGACAACACCCTGCTGGACCGCACCGGGATCGCCGCGGTGCGGCGCCAGATTGCGTACGCCAAGCAGCACGACATCCCGTGGGGCATGTCCGAGTCGGGCTACAACGCCGTCGATGCGGCGCTCAATTACCAGTACCGCGCTTTCGGCGTGCCGGGGCTTGGCATCAAGCGCGGGCTGGCCGAGGACACGGTGGTGGCGCCGTACGCCTCCGCCCTCGCGCTCATGGTGGACCCCGAAGCCGCGTGCGAGAACCTGCAGCGCCTCGCCGCCGATGGGCTGCTTGCGCGCTACGGCATGTTCGAGGCGGTCGACTACACGCCCGGGCGCGTCCCGCGCGGTCAGGCGAGCGCCATCGTGCGCTCCTTCATGGCCCACCACCAGGGCATGACCCTGCTCGCGCTGGTCTACCTGCTCAAGGAGCGTCCCATGCAGCGGCGCTTCTCCTCCGACACCCAGTTCCAGTCGGCGCTCTTGCTGCTGCAGGAGCGCATCCCGACGGCCACCGCGTTCCATTTCCAAACCGCCGAGCTGGGGGACATCCGCACCGCGTCGATCGGGCCGCAGATGCCCATGCGCGTGGTGCGCCATTCCGACACCCCGGTCCCCGAGGTGCAGCTGCTGTCCAACGGCAATTACCACGTGATGGTCACCAACGCGGGCGGCGGCTACAGCCGCTGGAAGGATCTTGCCGTCACGCGCTGGCGCGAAGACACCACCTGCGACAACTGGGGGACCTTCTGCTACATCCGCGACCTCGCCACGCACGAGTTCTGGTCGACCGCGCACCAGCCCACGCTCAAGCAGGCCGACACCTACGAAGCGATCTTTTCCGAGGCGCGCGCCGAGTTCCGCCGGCTGGACCGGGAGCTCGAGACCCACACCGAGATCGTCGTCTCGCCCGAGGACGACATCGAGCTGCGCCGGGTGCGTATCACCAACCGCGCCCGCACGCGCCGTTCCATCGACGTCACCAGCTACGCCGAAGTGGTGCTCGCCGCGCAGGCCGCCGATGCGCTGCACCCGGCATTCAGCAACCTGTTCGTGCAGACCGAGATCGTCCCGGGGCGCCACGCCATCCTCTGCACGCGCCGCCCGCGCTCGGTCGACGAGCGCCTGCCGTGGATGTTCCACTTGATGGCGGTGCATGGCGCCGAGAGCGCGGAGGCCTCCTACTAGACCGACCGCATGCGCTTCATCGGGCGCACCCACAGCGTCGAGGCGCCGCAGGCGATGACCGGCGCCGGGCCGTTGTCCGGTACCCAGGGATCGGTTCTCGACCCGGTGGTGGCGATCCGCCACCGCGTGCAGCTCAGCGCCGAGCAGACCATCACCTTCGACGTCGTGTCGGGCATCGCCGAGTCGCGCGAGGCCGCGCTGGCGCTGGTGGACAAGTACCGCGACCGGCGCCTCGCCGACCGTGTGTTCGACCTCGCGTGGACCCACAGCTGGGTCAACCTGCGCCAGATCAACGCCACCGAGGCCGACGCCCAGCTCTACGGCCGGCTGGCCGGCTCGATCCTGTACGCCAACCCCGCGCTGCGCGCCGAGAGCGCGGTCATCGCGCGCAACCGCCGCGGCCAGTCCGGCCTGTGGGGGTATGCGATCTCGGGCGACCTGCCGATCGTGCTGGTGCAGATCCGCGACCTCGCGCGCATCGATCTCGTGCGCCAGATGGTGCAGGCGCATGCCTACTGGCGGCTCAAGGGACTGGCGGTCGACCTGGTGATCTGGAACGAGGACCACGCCGGCTACCGCCAGTTGCTGCAGGAGCAGATCCTCGGCCTGATCGCCGCCGGGGTGGAGGCCAACCAGACCGACCGGCCGGGCGGCATCTTCGTGCGCCCGACCGAGAACATGTCCGGCGAGGACCGCATCCTGTTCCAGACCGTGGCGCGCGCCATCGTGAGCGACACTCGCGGCGCACTCGACGACCAGGTCGACCGCCGCACAGCCAAGGAACCGCGCGAAGCGGGAGTCCCGAGGTTTGCGCCCACTCGCCCCAAACGCGACGACACGGCAGTGGTGCCCGTCCTTCCCCGCAGCGACCTCGCGTTCTTCAACGGCTTCGGCGGTTTCACGCCGGAGGGCCACGAATACGTGATCACCACCACGCGCGGCCAGGTCACCCCGGCGCCGTGGGTGAACGTGATCGCCAACGCGAGCTTCGGCACCGTGATCTCCGAATCCGGCGCGGCCTACACATGGAGCGAGAACGCGCACGAGTTCCGCCTGTCGCCCTGGGGCGACGACCCGGTGAGCGACACCACCGGCGAGGCGATCTATATCCGCGACGAAGAGAGCGGCTATTTCTGGTCCCCCACGCCCCTGCCACGCGCGGGCGCCACTCCTTATGTCACCCGCCACGGCTTCGGCTATTCCGTCTTCCAGCACGACGAGGAGGGCATCCGTTCGGAGCTCACGGTGCATGTCGACAGCGTCGAGGCGACCAAGTTTTCGGTACTGCGGCTGCGCAACGACTCCGGCCGGCCGCGGCGCGTGTCGGTCACCGGGTATGTCGAATGGGTGCTGGGCGACCTGCGCCCCAAGGCGGCAATGCACCTAGTCACCGATATCGAGCCCGCCAGCGGCGCAGTGCTCGCGCGCAACGCCTTCCACGCCGAATTCGGCGACCGCGTGGCCTTCTTCGATGCCGACGAATCCACGCGCGCGCCGGGCGTGAGCATGACCGGCGACCGGGGCGAATTCATCGGCCGCAACGGCACGCTGCGCTCGCCGCGGGCCATGCGGCGCGCGAGGCTGTCCAACCGCTTCGGCGCGGGGATGGATCCCTGCGCCGCGATCCAGGTGCCGGTGGAGCTTGCCGACGGCGAAACGCGCGAGATCGTGTTCCGCCTGGGCGCGGCCGGCCGCGCCGGCACGGACGATCCGGCCGCGATGGTGAAGCGCGTGCGCGGCGCAGGTGCGGCGCAGGCCTCGCTCGAGGCCTGCCGCGCGTATTGGGCGCATACGCTCGGTGCGGTGCGGGTCGAAACCCCCGAACCCTCGCTCAACGTGCTCGCCAACGGCTGGCTGCTCTACCAGACGCTCGCCTGCCGGCTGTGGGCACGCAGCGGCTACTACCAGTCGGGAGGCGCGTTCGGGTTCCGCGACCAGCTGCAGGACACCATGGCGCTGGTGCATGCCGAGCCGCGCCTGGCGCGCGAGCACCTGCTGCGCTGCGCAGAGCACCAGTTCGTCGAGGGTGACGTGCTGCACTGGTGGCATCCGCCCTCGGGACGCGGGGTGCGCACCCATTGCTCCGACGATTTCCTCTGGCTTCCGCAGGCGGTGTGCCGCTACGTGACCACCACCGGCGACACCGGGGTGCTCGATGAATCGATGCCCTTCCTCGAAGGGCGCCTGGTCAATCCCGACGAGGATTCCTATTACGACCTGCCGCTGCGCTCCGAGACGCGCGCCACGCTCTACCAGCATTGCGTGCGCGCCATCGTGCGGGGGCTGGCCTTCGGCGAGCACGGCCTGCCCCTGATCGGCTCGGGCGACTGGAACGACGGCATGAACCTTGTCGGGCTGCACGGCAAGGGCGAGAGCGTGTGGCTGGGGTTCTTCCTGTACGACACGCTTGTGCGCTTTGCCGCCCTCGCGCGCGCGCACGACGATGCGGCGTTTGGCGAGCGGTGCGAAGCCCAGGCCGCCGAACTGCGCCGCAATCTAGAGGCGCACGCGTGGGACGGCGAGTGGTACCGCCGCGCCTACTTCGATGACGGCACGCCGCTGGGTTCGGCCGCCAATACCGAATGCCAGATCGATTCGATCGCGCAGAGCTGGTCGGTGCTCTCCGGTGCCGGCGGCCCGCGACGCGCGGCCGCCGCGATGAATTCGCTCGACGCGCGGCTGGTGCGGCGCGACCACCAGCTCATCCAGCTGCTCGACCCGCCGTTCGACAAGTCCGAGCTCAACCCGGGCTACATCAAGGGCTACGTGCCTGGGGTGCGCGAGAACGGCGGGCAATACACACACGGCGCGATCTGGGCGGCCATGGCCTTCGCCGGCCTGGGCGACCGCGAGCGCGCGTGGGAATTGTTCACCATGATCAATCCGGTCAACCATGGCAATTCGGCCGATACCATCGCCACCTACAAGGTCGAGCCCTACGTAGTGGCCGCTGACGTGTACACCGTGGCGCCGCATGCCGGGCGCGGCGGCTGGACGTGGTACACCGGCTCGGCCGGCTGGCTCTACCGGCTGATGCTCGAGTCGCTGCTCGGCCTGCGCGTCGAGTCGGGCACACTGTCCTTCGCGCCCTGCTTGCCGGCCGACTGGAAGGAGTTCAAGGTGAATTACCGCTATCGTGAAACCAGCTACGCCATCACCGTGAAACTGGATGGCCAGCCCGGCACGCCCACCAGGATCAGCGTCGACGGCATCGCGCAGGATGGCCGCGTGATCCGGCTGATGGACGACCGCCGCGACCACGCCGTGGAGGTCCACCTCACCGGAGTCGTGATATGAGCGAAGCGAGCACTGACCCGCGCATCAGCCCCCTGGCCGGGAAGCCCGCCACCACCGTGCCGGCGTTGGATGTGCCGGCCCTGATCGCCGCCTATCACCGCGGTATCCCCGATCCCGCCGTGGCGGTGCAACGCGTTGCGTTCGGCACTTCGGGCCACCGCGGCTCGCCTGAGTCGACCTCCTTCAACGAGGCGCACGTGCTGGCCATCACCCAGGCGATCTGCCAGTACCGCGCCGAAGAGGGCATCACGGGGCCGCTGTTCCTCGGCATCGATACCCACGCGCTGTCGGGTCCGGCAGGCGAAAACGCGCTCGAAGTCCTTGCTGCCAATGGCGTGCAGGTATGTGTCGCGGCGCAGGGCGAATACACCCCGACGCCCGCCGTGTCCCTCGCCATCCTCGCCCGCAACCGCGGCCGCGGCAGCGCGCTGGCCGACGGGATCATCGTCACCCCTTCGCACAACCCCCCCGAGGACGGCGGCTTCAAGTACAACCCGCCCAACGGCGGCCCGGCCGACACAGACGCGACGAAATGGATTCAGGACCGAGCCAATGTCTTGCTGCTGGAGCGCAAGGCTGCTGTGAAGCGCGTATCGTTCGCCGCGGCGTTGCGAGCCGAAACGACGCGCCAGCAGGATTACGTCCTGCCCTACGTCAACGACTTGCGCTATGTCATCGACATGGACGCGATTCGCGGCGCCGGCCTCAACCTTGGCGTCGATCCACTGGGCGGGGCCGCGCTGCGCTACTGGGAACCGATCGCGGAGATTTACGGTCTGAATATCAAGGTGGTGAATCCGAATCTCGATCCGCAGTTCGCCTTCATGCCGGTGGACCACGACGGCAAGATTCGCATGGACTGCTCGAGCCCCTACGCAATGGCGAAGCTGGTGAACCTGCGGAATGAGTACAATCTCGCGTTCGGCAACGATCCCGACGCTGACAGACATGGCATCGTGACGCCCGCGGCCGGGTTGATGAATCCGAATCATTACCTAGCCGTAGCTATCCGGTATTTGTTGGAGCACCGCGCGGAATGGCCGGGGAATGCGGCGATCGGCAAGACCCTGGTGAGCAGCAGCCTAATCGATAAGGTGGTGCACTCGTTAAACCGCACGCTCGCGGAGGTTCCGGTCGGGTTCAAATACTTCGCTGACGGCCTCTATCGAGGCGCGTTCTGTTTCGGCGGCGAGGAGAGCGCCGGGGCCAGCTTTTTGCGGCGCGATGGCAGCGTGTGGACTACCGATAAGGATGGCATCATCATGGATTTGCTTGCCGCGGAGATGACCGCGGTGACAGGCAAAGATCCGGGGGCGCACTTCGCCGAGCTGACGGAGCAATTCGGAGTACCTTATTACACCCGCATCGACGCTCCCGCGACGCC
>JBBQCV010000022.1:0-28428 GCA_038319115.1 Burkholderiales bacterium
CCGCAGGCGCGCCGAGGTAGCCGGCTTCGCCCGATCCCTTTTGCCCGAACTCGGTCAGCGGCGAGGGCGTGCAGTGGTCGACGATTTCGGCCGACGGCACTTCCAAGGCGCTGGGCATAAGGTAATCCATGAACGTCTGGCTGGCGAGTTGGCCGTTGTCACTGAATGCAAATTTCTCATAAAGCGCCGCACCGATACCGTGCGCGATGCCGCCGTAGGTCATGCCGTGCACGATGTCCGGGTTGATCATCGTGCCGCAGTCGTGGCCGCACAGGTAGCGCTTGATCTTCGGCTGCGCGGTGGCCGGGTCGATCTCGACCAGCACCAGGTGCGCCTCGAACGCGTAGCACGGGTACATCTGGATGCGGCCGTCGGCCGTGGGCAGCGCGCCACCGGTGGGCACCTCCCACACGAACTTGGCCTGCAGCCCCGGCTCGAGGCCGGCGGGAAGCTTGTGGAACTTGCGGTGCGCGATCTCCACCAGCTGGTCCCAACTAAGCGTGCGAGCGGCATCGCCCCGGGCCGACACGTTGCCTTCACTGTAGGCAAGCTCCGATTCGGGCAACGCGAGGTTGTGCGCCGCGATCGCCATGAGCGCGGCCTTGATCTTCTTCGCCGCGCCGGCGGCGGCCCCACCGAGCATGATCGCCATGCGGCTGCCCACCGGGCTGTTCGAGGGCAGCGCATTGAGCGAATCGGCATGCACCACGCGGATGCCGTCCGGGTCGCGCTCGAGGATTTCGCCGAGCACGGTCGCCACCAGGGTTTCGTGCCCCTGCCCCGAGGTGGAGGTGTTCATCACGCCGGTGATCGCCCCCGAGATGTCGACCCGCACGAGGCACGAGTCCATCCAGGTGGTGGTTTCGTTCTTGGGATTGAAAAGCGGCTCGAAGGCCGAGTTGCCGCCGGAGGGCTCCAAGCAGGTGGCAATGCCGATACCCGCGAGACGCCCGGCCTTGCGCGCGGCATCGCGCGCGGCCACCAGCTCAGGATACTTCACCGCGGCCAGCGCCTTGTCGAGCACGGTGACGTAATCGCCGCTGTCGTAGGTCGAGCCGCTCGGGATCAGGTAGGGGAACTGCTCCTTGGCGATGAAGTTCGCCTTCCTGAGGGCGATGCGGTCCATGCCGAGGTGGCGCGCGACGCGGTCGATGGCCGACTCGATGGCGAAGTTGGTGGGCGCCTGGCCGAAGCCGCGCACCGCCTCCTGCGCGGTCTTGTTGGTGAGCACCGAGATCGGCTCGTACTCGACGCTGTTGATGCGGTTGGGCCCGACGATCGCACCCACGGGCTTGCCGAGCTGCAGCGGCGAGCGGCCCGCGTAGGCGCCGACGTCGTCGAGCGCGCGGATCTTGAGCGACCGTATCGTGCCGTCGTCATCGAACGCGGCGGTCATGTCGAAGATGCGGTCGGGGCCGTGCATGTCGCCGCCACGCATGTTCTCCAGCCAGTCCTCGATGAAGCGCACCGGGTGCCCGGTGCGCCTGGCGAGATAGCCGGTGAGGATGGTGTGCTTGATGCCGCGCTTCACCCCGTAGCTGCCGCCGACGTCGACATCGAAATGCACGCGCACCGCGTTGCCCGGCAATCGCAGCGCCCGCGCGGCCTGGTCGGGGAACTTGGGCATCTGGATCGAGGCCCAGATGTCGAGCAACTGGGTGCCGGGGTGCCATTGCGCGGCCACGCCGAAAGTCTCGATCGGCACAGTGGCGCTGCGTGCCCAGCGCGCGCGGAACGACAGCTTGTGCTTGGCGCGCGCGAAATCCTCCTCCACCGGGCCCCACACGAACTTGCGCCGGTAGAGCACGTTGCTGCCGTGCTCGGGGTGCACGAGGATCGCGCCGGGCAGGATGGCCTTCTCCGGGTCGAGGATGTAGGGCGTCGGCTCGTAGTCGATCCCGATCTTTTCGGCCGCGTCCTCGGCCAGCGCGCGCGTGTCGGCCACCACGGCCACCACCCATTCGCCGGCATAGCGCACCACGCCGCACGCGAGCGGGTAGCGGTTCACGCGCGGCGCATCCACCCCGACCGGCAGAGGGTCGACGTTGGCGCACAGCTCCGCGCCAGTGAGCACGTAGCGCACGCCTTCCATGGCGAGAGCGGCTTCGGTGCGGATCGCCTTGATGCGCGCCGAGGCATGCGGGCTGGTGACCAGCGCGATGTGCTTCATGCCCGGCAGCGCGATATCGGCCACGAAGCGGCCGCGGCCGGTGACGAAGCGCGGGTCTTCCTTGGTGCGGCGGTGCTTGCCGATGTAGCGGTACGCCTGCGCGGTGGGGGCGCCTTGTTTCATTTCGCCCCCTTGGCAAGGTTCGCTGCGGCCAGTTGCACCGCCTCGACGATCTGCTTGTAGCCCGTGCAGCGGCACAGGTTGCCGCCGATGGCGTCGCGGATCTCGGCCTCGGTGGGCGTCGGGTTCGATTCGAGCAGCGCATGGGAGGCAATCACCATCCCGGGCGTGCAGTAGCCGCACTGCAGGGCGTGCGTCTCGCAGAAGGCGTCCTGCAGCGCGCCCGGCGTTCCGTCGGGCAGCGCGAGGCCCTCGACGGTAGTCACCGCGCAGCCTTCGGCCTGCACCGCGTACATCAGGCACGAGCGCACCGGCTCGCCGTCGAGCAGGATCGAGCACGCGCCGCAGATGCCGTGCTCGCAGCCAACGTGCGTGCCGGTCAGGCGCAGCGTGTCGCGCAGGAAATCGACGAGGGTCTGGCGCGAAGGCACTTGCGCCTCCACTCGCTCGCCATTCACGCTCAGCGTGACCGGGTACAGGGTTTCGCTCATTGCGCGTCCTCCGCGGCGGACTTGAGCACGCGGGCGGCCAGCACGCGTGCGAGATGGCGGCGGTAGTCGGCCGTCGCATGCAGGTCGCCATCGGGATCGATGAGATCGGCGGCGGCATCGGCGGCTTCGGCGATCGCCTTGTCGTCAAGCCGCCGGCCGACGAGCAGGGCCGCGGCTTCGGGCAATGCGTGCGGGAAAGGCGACGCGCCACCGATGCCCAGTGCCGCGCGCGTGCACTTTCCCTCGGCGTCGAGCGCCACCTGCGCACAGGCCGACACCAGCGCGAAATCGCCGTGCCGGATGCTCACCTCCTCGAACGCGCAACCCACGCGCGACCCGTCCCACACCGGGAAGCGGATCGCCGCGAGGCACTGCTCGGGCGCGATGGCGGTGACCATGGGCGCGAAAAAGAACTCGCGCGCGGGCAGCTCGGCAGAATCGGTTGCGTCCTGCAGCACCAGCGTCGCGTCCAGCACGCAGGCCACCAGCGGGATCTCCGCCGACGGATCGGCGTGCACGATCGAACCGCCCACCGTGCCGCGGTTGCGGGTTTGCACATGGCCGACCCACTTGAGCGCCTTGCCGAGCAACGGCAGCTTTTCGCGCGCGCGGGGGTCACGGTCGATGACGCACTGGCGCACCGTTGCACCCACGGTGAGGGTCAGCGCATCAGCCGAGACGGACACCTGCTTGAGGTCTTCCAGCCGGTTGATGTCCACCAGCACGGCGGGGCGCGCGAGGCGCATGACCATCATCGGCACGAGGCTTTGGCCGCCGGCGATCACTTTGGCGTCACCGCCATGCTCAGCGAGCACGGCGCACGCCTCGGCGAGCGAAGACGGGCGTACATATTCGAACGGGGCTGCTTTCATGGCGCAATGATGCCCTGCTATGGGGGACTGCGGAGCGGCGTTCCGCATTGCGACGCGCTTTCCCGCACGCGTTGCGGAGGATTATTTCAGCGGTGAAGCTTGCGTGCCCGCAGCGCTGTGGTGCGCGGCCGCGCCTGCTTTTTGCGCTTTGTCGGCGCCCTCTTCGTCACCCCGCCCGTTGCGCGCTTTGCCGCAGGCGGAAGAAGCTTGCTCACGCCCAATTCCGGAAATCGTTGCGCCAACGCATCCGCGCCGTTGCGCGCCCTGCTCCGCCACCCCGGCCCGCGCCCGATGAGGTCGCCCCAGGCCTCCAAAATGTCGGACGGGCGCAATTCGACCAGCCGTGAAAGCAGCAGTCCGGCCTGGCTGAGGTCCTTCGCGGACTTGGTCGCGAACGCGCCCTTGCGCTCGCCGAAGACGATGAGCTTGTGCAGCGCGAATCGCGCCGGACTGGGAACATTCACCAGCACGACGGTTTCCCCGGCAAACAGCACCGCCTGCTGCACATCCTGGAGCGAGTATTCCATGAACGGCAACGGCTGCATGTTCACGCCCAACTGCGGATGCCGATACGTCTTCTCCCCTTCGCGATGGCGCGTGGTCAGGAAGTCGAGCCGGAATTCGGGCTCGCGCGGGTTGAGGCAGGTTGCGCCCGCTTCCGAGCCGAGCGTGCTGACCGGCAGGAATCCCACTTCCAGCGACCTGATCGCCGCATCGGTGTTGATCGTTATATTGCTCGGCAAGGCGATCGACAGGCTTTTCCCGGCGTGGGCGAAGTCGACATCCTGGGTGCGTTCCGATTCGACCCACCGCACGCCAAGCATGTTGCCAAAGGCGAGAAAGGCATGCGTCCCGATCAGCACGCCGCCGGCGTGAAAAAAACCGTACTCCGACAACCGCACCAGCACCCGCGCATGACGCGGCACGATTTCGGCACACCCCAGTGCCGAGGCCGCACGGGCGAGCTTTCCGAGTGCCTCCTGCGAGCGGGGGGGGGTGCCGGAAGTTTTTTTCTCCCGCAACGCCCGCACTGCGTCGTTGTCCGGCCCGACATACACTTGCCGCAGCTTGCCCGAGGGCTCCACGTACTGGTAATACCAGTAGGTTTTTCCTTTCGAAGTCTTGGCCGCGAACGATCCCTTGAGGTCGGCCACCGAGCGCAGGTGGTCGGCCGCCAGCGCGGCCTCGAGGAGCTGCGCGTACGCAGTCTGCGCGGTCAGGGACAATTCGGTGAAGATCGCCGCACCCGCCATCGCTATACTCACCTTTTTTATTTATTAGTATAGCTCACTCATGCGAATGCAGGATATCGCCGGCGTGCGCTTCAGGGCCACCGCCCCGGCATTTCGCGGCCATGGGTGGCCCCGGGCGCCGAAATGCCCGAAAATAGGGCCTCCTCCGCCTTGCTCACGTCCCCACGCCCCCATGGCCACCAAGCTACCCGCTTCCCAATCTGTGCCGCAACCCGCGTTTCAACCCACCTCTCAACCTGCGTCGATCGACGACACCCTCAAGCTGCTGACCTCGGCCGACTACGTGGCCGACCGCAGCCTCGCCACCTCGGTGTTCCTGGCGCTCACCATGAAGCGGCCGCTGTTCCTCGAAGGCGAAGCCGGCGTGGGCAAGACCGAGATCGCCAAGGTCATCGCGGCATCGCTCGGGCGCGAGCTCATCCGCCTGCAGTGCTACGAGGGCCTGGACATCGCGCAAGCCGCGTACGAATGGAATTACTCGCGCCAGATGATCGAGATCCGCCTGGCCGAGGCGGCGGGCGATCCCAAGGACGCCACCCCCGGCGAGCGCAAGAACGTGAAGGACAAGCTCGCGGCCGATATCTTCTCCGAGCGCTTCCTCATCAAGCGGCCGCTTGCGCGCGCGCTCGAAGGCGCCCCGGGCAAGGCCCCGGTGCTGCTCATCGACGAGCTCGACCGCGCAGACGAGCCGTTCGAGGCGTACCTGCTCGAAGTGCTGTCGGATTTCCAGATCACCATCCCCGAGATCGGCACCCTCAAGGCCGTCGAACCACCGATCGTGGTGATCACCTCGAACCGCACGCGCGAGATCCACGACGCGGTCAAGCGGCGCTGCCTGTACCACTGGGTGGATTACCCCGATGCGGCGCGCGAGCTCGACATCCTGCGCCGCAAGGCGCCGCGCGCCGCCGAGAACCTGTCGCGCGAAATCGTGGCCTTCGTGCAGCGCCTGCGCACGGTCGACCTGTTCAAACTGCCCGGCGTGGCCGAGACCATCGACTGGGCCAACGCGCTGGTGGCGCTGGACAAGATCGCGCTCGACCCGCAGACGGTCAACGACACGCTCGGCGTGCTGCTCAAGTACCAGGACGACATCGAGCGCATCGCGGGCGAGGAAGCGGTGCGCCTCACCGCCGAGGCGCAGTCGGCCGCCGCGGCCTAGAGCACACCGGGCGCAACCATGCTGCTGGTTCCCGAGTCCGCGCCAGGCCACGGCAAGCTGGCCGAGAACGTCATGCACTTCGCGCGCATCCTGCGCGGCGCGGGGCTGCGCGTAGGGCCGGACCGCGTGATCGACTGCATGCGGGCGATCGAACTGGCGGGCACCGCGCGGCGCGACGATTTCTACTGGACGATGTCGGCGATCTTCCTGTCGCGGGAAGAGCAGCGCCCGATCTTCGACCAGGCGTTCCAGATCTTCTGGCGCGACCCCAAGCTGCTGGAAAAGATGATGCAGGCGCTGCTGCCGGCCACCTACGGCAAGACCGGCAAGGAGGAGCAGGAGCAGAGCCAGCGCCTCACGGATGCCCTGTTCAACCAACCCAAGCGCGACGAGCCCGAGCAGCCCGACCAGAAGATCGACCTCGACGCCAAGCTCACCTTCTCATCGCGAGAGGTGCTGCAGCGCATGGACTTCGACACCATGACCGCGGCCGAGCTCGCCGACGCGAAGAAGATGCTCTCCCAGCTGCGCCTGCCGCTGCCCGAGGTGCGCACGCGCCGGCACGCGCCGGATGCGCGCGGCGTGCGCGTGAGCCTGCGCGCGACGCTGCGCGAAACGATGCGCGAAGGTGGCGCGATCATCCCGCTGGTGCGCACTGCGCCACGCAAGCTGCACCCGCCGCTGGTCGTGCTGTGCGACATCTCCGGCTCGATGAACCCGTACGCGCGCATGTTCCTGCACTTCCTGCACGCGATCACCAACGACCGCGACCGCGTCAGCGTGTTCGTGTTCGGCACCCGCCTCACCAATGTCACGCGCCAGCTCAAGCACCGCGACGTGGACGTGGCCATGACGCGCGTGGCCGACGCGATCAAGGACTGGTCGGGCGGCACGCGCATCGGCACCTGCCTGCACGAGTTCAACTGGCGCTGGGCGCGCCGCGTGCTCGGGCAGAACGCCTGCCTGTTGCTGGTCACCGACGGCCTGGACCGCGAGGCGGGCGAAGGCCTGTCCGAGGAGATGGAGAGGCTGCACATGGCCTGCAAGCAGCTCATCTGGATGAACCCGCTGCTGCGCTACGAGAAGTTCGAGGCCAAGCCCGCCGGCGTGCGCGCAATGCTGCCGTACGTCGACCGCTTCCTGCCGGTGCATAATCTGAAGAGCCTGATCGACCTGGGCCGCGTGATGCGCGAGCCCGCGCCGCGCGCGGTGAGACCCGCGGCCGCACCCAATCCCAACCGAATCCACTAAAGGGGAACCGCATGGAAATGTCCGGCGAGCAGAGCATTCCCGCGACCCAGCAACAAACCTGGGACGCGCTTAACGATCCTGAAATCCTCAAGGCCTGCGTGCCTGGCTGCGAGTCGATCGAAAAGAGCGGCGAGAATGAATACGTAGTGCTCATGACCGCGCGCATCGGCCCGGTGTCGGCCAAGTTCAAGGGCAAGCTCGCGCTCGCGGACCTCAACCCGCCCAACTCGTACGCGATCGCCTTCGAGGGCCAGGGCGGGGTGGCCGGGTTCGGCAAAGGCGGCGCCCAGGTGCAGCTCTCTCCCGATGGCAACAACACCAAGCTCGCCTACCAGGTGAAAGCCAACGTGGGCGGCAAGCTCGCGCAGATCGGCTCGCGCCTGGTCGATGCGGCGGCCAAAAAGCTGTCGGAGGAATTCTTCAACGCGTTCAACGCCAAGGTGGCGAGCCTGTATCCGGCGCATGGCACCGTCGCGCCCGCCCCCTCTGCACACGACCACGATGACCCTGGCGGCCCGGGTGCCGCCGGCGGGCAGGGTGACGCGCACTCGCACGGGCACGATCATGCCCACGACGGGCATGGGCACGACCACGCGCATGCGGACGACGCTTCCCACGACCACGCCCCGGCCCCGGTAGCCGACGATCCCGACAAGCCCAAGGTCGACAACGCCACGCTGCGCTGGCTGGCGGCAGGAAGCCTGGTGGTGTTCGTCGTGTCGCTCTTTGTCCTGTTCTAGGCGCCAGCCCATCCGCGCCGTCCGCGCCGTCTTCGCCACCGTGGTGGCCCTCGCGGGCCTCGCGGCGGGCTGCGCGCCGCTGACCGAGTCGCTCGATTCGAGCCTGCTGTTCCGCGCCCGGCCCGCCGATCCCGAGCGCCTTGCGCGCGCGAGCCGGCTCGAAGGCGTCGAGGAGGTTCACCTGCCCGCGTCCGACGGCATCACGCTGCACGGCTGGCTGCTGCGGGCGCCGGCCGCCGCAGCGGGCGAGCGCTATCCGCTGGTCATCGTGTTCGGCGGCGTTGCGCGCGAAACCTCATGGATGCTCGGCTGGGGCCAGAAGCCGCCGGGCTGGGGCTGGCTGATGGTGAATTACCGCGGCTACGGTCTCTCGGGCGGCGTGCCGAGCGAACAGGCCGTGGTCGAGGACGCCAAGCGCATTTACGACTACGCCGCCGCGCGTCCCGACATCGACCCGTCGCGCATCGTGGTGCTGGGACGCAGCCTCGGTTCGTATGTGGCGGTGAGGCTGGCCGCGTCTCGGCCGCTGGCCGGCGCGATCCTCGCCACGCCCTTCGACAGCATCGCGGCGGTGGCCGAAGAGCGCTACCCCTACTTGCCCATGGGCCTGCTGGTCGGCGGGCGATACGACTCGCTCGCGCTCGCGCCCTCGGTGCGCACGCCGGCGCTTTTCGTCATTGCCGGCAGCGACGACGTGGTGCCGCCCGCGCACGGCGAGGCACTTGCACGCGCATGGGGCGGTCCCAAAACCATGGTTACGCTGGCCAACACCGGGCACCGCGGCCTGGAGTGGCGCGAGGAGTACTGGACGCGGATCGGGCGCTTTCTCAGCACGCTGGTCCCGGACCAGCACGTGAGGCGCCGCTAGTCAGTTACCCGCGATGGTCATGTTGTCGATCAGGATCGAGCCCGATTCGCGCGAGCCGCGCACCAGCGTGTCGTTGCCCACCGCGACCACGCCCTTGAACATGTTGGCAAGGTTGCCGGCGATGGTGACCTCTTCCACCGGGTACTGGATCTCGCCCTTGTCGACCCAGTAGCCGGCCGCGCCGCGCGAGTAGTCGCCGGTGATGAGGTTGATGCCCTGGCCGAGCAGCTCGGTGACCAGCAATCCGCGGCCCATTTTTTTGAGCATGCCGCGGAAGTCGAGGCTGCCCGGCTTGACCACGAGGTTGTGGTTCCCCCCGGCGCTCCCGGTCGTCTGCAGCCCGAGCTTGCGCGCCGAATAGGTGCCGAGGAAATAGCCCTCGACCACCCCGTCCTTCACGATGCTGCGCTGGCGGGTGGCGACACCCTCTTCGTCGAACGGCGAGCTCGCCATGGCCTGGCGCTCGTGGGGGCGCTCCTCCACCGTGACCAGCGGCGAGAACACCTGCTTGCCCATGCTGTCGAGCAGGAACGTGGACTTGCGGTACAGGCTGCCGCCGCTCACGGCCGAAACGAAATGGCCGATGAGGCTGCTTGCCAGCGGCGCCTCGAACAGCACCGGCGCCTGGCGCGTGCGGATCTTGCGCGCGCGCAACCGGGCGAGCGCGCGCTCCCCCGCATAACGCCCGAGTGCCTGGGGATCGGCCATGTGCGAGGGCACGCGCGCCGAGCTATACCAGTCGTCGCGCTGCATCTGGCCTTTTTCGCCGGCGATCATCGAGCACCCCAGCGAGTGCCGGCTGGTGGGAAACCCGGCCATGAACCCCAGGCTGTTGGCGAAGATGAACTGCGAATGCTGCGCGGAAACGGAGGTGCCTTCGGTGTTCTCGATGCGCGGCGAGAGCGCGAACGCGGCCGCCTCGCAGCGCTTGGCGATCCGGATCGCGTCCTGCGGCGTCACGTGCCACGGGTGGTACATGTCGAGATCGGGGAATTCCGTGGCGAGCTGGTCGGGCTCGGGCAGGCCGGCCGCGTCGTCCTCCGCGGTGTGGCGCGCGATGGCCACCGCCGCCTCCACCGTCTGGCGCAGCGCGGCGGGCGAGAAGTCCGACGTGCTCGCGTGGCCGCGCTTGACGTGCGGGCGCTCGCCCATGTGGACCGATACGCCGATGCCCTTGTCGCGGTTGTGCTCGAGCGTGTCGATGTTGCCCTTGCGCACGGTAACGGAAAGCCCGAAGCCTTCGGACACGTCGCACTCGCACGCCGAGGCGCCCAGCCTGCGCGCATGGTCGAGGATGGTCTGGGCGAATTCGCGCAGCTCAGAATCGCTGTAGGTGAAACGTTCGTCGATTTTCATGGCGCGCTATCATAGCGCGATGGAAGATGAAATCCCCAGCAAGACGCGCAAAAAAGCGCAGATGCACGCGCTGCAAAAGCTCGGCGCCGAGCTGGTGGAACTTTCGCGCGACCGGCTCGAATCGATGCACCTCGACGAGAAGCTCGCCGAGGCCGTGCGCGATGCGCAGCGCATCACCGCGCACGAGGGGCGGCGCCGCCAGATGCAGTACATCGGCCGCCTCATGCGCGACATCGACCCGGCGCCGATCCAGGAAAGGCTCGACGCGTGGCGCGGCCAGTCCAAGACCGAGATCGCGCGCCAGCACGGCTTCGAGCGCCTGCGCGAGCGCCTCATCGCCGACGACGCGGCGCTCACCGAGTTCGCCCAGGCCCATCCCGGCGTGGACCTGCAGGCGCTGCGCAACCTGATCCGCAATGCGCGCAAGGAAACCGCCGAGGGCCGCGCGCCCAAGGCCTACCGGGAAATCTTCAAGATCATTCGCGACGCGGAGTAGTTATGCCAACCGTTATGCCAACCGTTATGCCAACCGTCATGCCAACCGTCATGCCCACCACCAACGACGAATTGCTCATCGGCCTGGTCTCGATCAGCGACCGCGCCTCTGCCGGCGTCTACGCAGACGCCGGCATCCCCGCCCTCAAGGAATGGTTCGGCGCGGCGCTGGCCTCGCCCTGGCGCATGGAAACGCGCCTGATTCCCGATGAGCAGGCGCAGATCGAAGCGACGCTGAAAGAACTGGTGGACACCACCGGTTGCCACCTCGTGCTCACCACCGGTGGCACCGGGCCGGCGCCGCGCGACGTGACGCCCGAGGCCACGCTCGCGGTGGCCGACAAGGTGATGCCGGGGTTCGGCGAGCAGATGCGCGCGGTGAGCCTCAAGTACGTGCCCACCGCGATCCTGTCGCGCCAGGTGGCGGTGATCCGCAAGGGCGCGCTGATCGTCAACCTGCCCGGCCAGCCCAAGGCGATCAAGGAAACCCTCGACGGGGTGTTCGCGGCGGTGCCCTACTGCATCGACCTCATCGGCGGGCCGTATGTCGAGACCCACGAGGCAGTGGTCAAGGCTTTCCGCCCCAAGAGCGCTATCCGCCCGAAAAGCTGAACTTTACTTTTCGGCGGCAGCGCTCGCGGTGGCCGGTGCCCGCAAGTGATTTTCAAGCCGGGAAACCGGCAGGCTGAATACTGCCATTTTCCGGCCGACCCCCGCGTCCTTGCTGGTTATCCGGTCGAAATGTTGCCATCGCCGCCTATGCCGGAGCACTTTGGCGGCGTCGCGCCCCGGCCTTCTCCGCCGCAACCCACTCGTCGATCCGCCGTCGGAGCAGGCGCAGCAGCACGGAGCCGGTTCGAGCACCGCCATGTGGAACCGCCGGATGTCGAAGCAGCAGCGCGCGGGTCAGAATTTCCTGATCGAGGCAACCTGCTGCGCTGGAAGTGATTGCACGGACACGCGGTCTGCGTCCAAAGCAATGCTCGCTCAGCGAGCCGGATCTTTGCGCTCCGCGAGCCCCCGGGCCGCCTCGCGCGCCGCCCGCAGCAGCGCTTCGCGCCCGCGCATCCGTTCGATAGCCTCCACTTTCTCTTCCCAGGTCAGCGCCCGGGCATGCTTGCGCCATGCCGCCTTGACTCGGGCGACGTGCTCGGCCAGCCGCGCGGGATCAAGCGTATCGGCGGACATAGATGCTCCATCTTTCGGACAAGCCGTGCTGCTCGATCATCCGCGCGAGCGCCGCCAAATCGACGCAACCGGCTTCGATCAGCGAATGAACGCGCAGGTAGTCTTTCGGCCGCCCGGTTTGCAGCGCGATCGCGCACAGGTGCTCCGCGCTGACCACTGGCACCGCGAGATCGTGAAACGCCTGCTCGACCGCCGCGACCACAGCCTCTTCCACCAGCGGCGTATAGGCCGGAAGGATCTGCACCGGCCAGCCGTGAATCACCAGGTGCTCGTTCTGCGGGCTCGCGCCGAGTTCCTTCAGCCGGTCATAGAGCGGCGTCAACACCAGCAGCCCCGAAGCCGCCGTGCTCAGGATCGCGAAGACATCCAGATCCTCGGTCGCAACAGCTTCGATGTAGAAGCTGGCCGCAACCGCGCCCCCGATGGCAAAGCGCTCGAGCCGGCCTTCGGTTCTCAACTGGAGCAGGACCTGCAGCGTTTCCCTCACCCGTTGATGTTAGCACCGCAGCCGCGTCCTTCAGCTTTGCGGGAGACGCTCAGGCGCAGACCGCCCGCACCTGCTCGAGCACGGTGAAACCCTGCAGCACTTTTTCGATCCCGTCCTGCTTCATCGTGTGCATCCCGTCCTCCATGGCCGCGGGCACGATTTCGGAGACCGGCGATTTGGTCCGGATCAGGTGCCGGACCGGCGGGGTGATGGGCAGAACCGTGCGCCAACGCACATGCGTTTCACTGCCTGCCACGCTGCCTGAATACTGCCAAATTTCTCGGTAGCCCCGCTTCTGCATTGGTCAAGCGGGCGAAATGTTGCCATCGGTCATGCACGCTATCGGCGGCGCTCGGGCAGCAATGCGATCGTGCGCGTTGCCGAGAGAAGCGGCTACGAGTCCGAGGCGGCTTTCAGGCGCGCATTCAAGCGCGAGTCCGGCATGCCGCCGGCGGCGTGGCGAAGGGCTGCCCAACAAACATGTAGGCGACCCGCCGATTGCGCGACCGGCGCGCAACCGCCACCATGCGCGCATGGCCGCCGGCAGCCTCCTCGCACTGCTTGACGACATCGCCAGCGTCCTCGACGACGTGGCGGTGCTGACCAAGGTCGCGGCGAAGAAAACCGCCGGCGTGCTCGGTGACGACCTCGCGCTGAATGCCCAGCAGGTTTCGGGCGTGCGCGCAGAGCGCGAACTGCCCGTGGTGTGGGCGGTGGCCAAGGGGTCGCTCCTCAACAAGGCGATCCTGGTGCCCGCGGCGCTTGCGCTGAGCGCGTTCGCCCCATGGGCGGTGACACCGGTGCTCATGCTCGGCGGCACCTACCTGTGCTACGAAGGGTTCGAGAAGATCGCGCATCACCTGCTGCACAGCAAGGAAGAAGACGCCCAGCGCCGCGCCGAGCTCACCGAGGCGCTTGCGGACCCGGAGGTCGACTTGGCCGCCGTTGAGAAAGACAAGATCAGGGGCGCGGTGCGCACTGACTTCATCCTGTCGGCCGAAATCATCGTGATCTCGCTGGGCACCGTGGCCAGCGAAGCGTTCCTGACCCAGCTCACGGTGCTCACCGGCATCGGCCTGGTCATGACGGCCGGGGTCTACGGGCTGGTGGCCGGCATCGTCAAGCTCGACGACGCCGGTTTGTGGCTGAGCCGGCGCCCGGCGGGAAGCGGTGGCGCGGGCTTCCAGCGCGCGCTGGGCGGCGCCATCCTCGCCGGCGCGCCCTGGCTCATGAAGGGGCTTTCGGTAGCCGGCATGGCGGCGATGTTCCTCGTCGGCGGCAGCATCCTCGTGCATGGCGTGCCAGCGCTGCATCACTGGAGCGAAAGCGTAGGCGAGCAAGGGAGCGCGGCCGCCGGTTTCCTCCTGGGTCTGGTCATTGACGCCGCGGTCGGCCTGATCGCCGGTGGCCTCGCGGTCGGGGCCGTGGCCGGTGCGCGCAGGCTGCTCCCCGGGCACAAGGCGCACGCGGCCTAGCCTCCCACGCGCGCGAGCGCACAGACGTGGCGGCCGCGGCTGGCTATCTTTGGGTCAAATCCTGTCCCTAACGGAGCCCTCGCTTGGACAAAATCGTGGCAAAGATCGGAAAGACCCTTATCGCCTGCATGCTTGCCCTGTCGTTCCTTCCGGCTGCGAGTGCGGCTGGCGCGAACCGAACCCCGGCGCAATCCCTCGATCCGGAGAAGATCAACGACCCTCTGCTGGTCGACGTGGTCGGGCCCAAATCGCGTGGTCCCGCCGTGCTTCGAGCGCAGGTCCTCCTCGACCGCGCGCGCTTTTCGCCTGGTGAAATCGACGGCGTGTTCGGCTCCAACGTGGAGAAAGCCATCAACGCTTTCCAGCAGGCCAACGGGCTTGCCGTTTCCGGCCGTGTGGACCTCGACACATGGACGGCGCTGAACCGCGACACCACGCCGGTGCTGGCTGCCTACACGATCACCGCCGCCGATGTTGCCGGCCCGTTCCTGCCGATCCCCTCGGATATTGTCGAGAAGGCCAAGCTCCTGGCCATGGGGTATGTATCGCCGCTGGAACTGCTGGGCGAGAAGTTCCACGCCAGCCCGACCCTGCTCAAGCGGCTCAACGCGGGAAAGAATTTCGCCCTCGAGGGGACCGACCTTGTGGTACCGAACGTGGCCGACAACCCGCCGCTGCCCAAAGGCGCCAAGGTCGTCGTGAGCAAGTCCACTTCGACGGTGGCTTTGGTGGGGGCCGACGGCCGCACCATCGCGCAGTTCCCCGCCTCGATGGGCAGCGAGCACGACCCGCTGCCGCTGGGCAACTGGAAGATCCTCGGCGTGGCGAAAAACCCGGTGTTCCATTACAACCCCGAGCTCTTCTGGGACGCGAACCCCACCCACACCAAAGCCAAGATCCCGCCGGGCCCGAACAATCCGGTGGGGGTGGCCTGGATCGACCTGTCGAAAAAGAACTACGGCATCCACGGCACACCGGAGCCGTCTTTCATCGGCAAGACCCAGTCGCACGGCTGCATCCGACTGACCAACTGGGATGCGGCGGCCCTCTCTAAGGCGGTCGGGCCCGGTACGCCGGCGATCCTGCAGGAGTGAAATGAAGGGCGTCGCGCTATTCGCGCTGGGGACGGCCTGCGGCGCGGTGTTCGTGGCTTGGGTGCTGGGCGTGCGGCCGCCCGAACCGCCCACGCAGGTGATCCTGATCACGCCTGCCTCGCCCCCGTCTCCGCTCCCCGCTTCCCCGCCGGCCTCCGCGCCCGCCCCGCCCCCGGCGGCCGCACCGGCCCCGCCGGCCGCACCGGCCCCGCCGGCCGCACCGACTCCGCCGGCCGCACCGACTCCGCCGGCCGCAGCGACTCCGCCGGCCGGTTCAGCCGCGCCGCCAGAGAACCGCGGCTCGCTGGTGATCCCGGTCGCGGGCGTCGCGGCCCTGCAACTGCGCGACAACTTCAACGAGCGCCGCGGCAGCGAGCGCCATGAGGCGCTCGACATCATGGCCCCGCGCGGCACGCCGGTGATCGCGGTCGAGGACGGCCGCATCGCCAAGCTCTTCACCAGCAAACCCGGCGGCCTCACCATCTACCAGTTCGACCCGAGCGAAAAATTCGCCTACTACTACGCGCATCTGGACCACTACGCGCAAGGCCTGACCGAGGGCCGCATCGTGCGGCGCGGCGAGGTGATCGGCTACGTGGGCAGCACCGGCAATGCCAGCCCGGCCGGACCGCACCTGCATTTCACGATATACGCGCTGGGGCCGGAGAAACGCTGGTGGCAGGGCCGGGCCATCAACCCGTATCCTCTGCTTACCGCACCCCCATGAGCCCGACACGCCGATGAGTGACCTCGACCTGAACAACCTGCGCAGCCTGCTCGGCGACTACGAGCGTTACGCCCAATCGATCACCGGCATCGCCAGCCGCCGCGCTATCGCCGAGAAGATGCTCGCCGCGATCGCCGAAGCGCGCGAAGGCCTCAAGCCCTCGCCCGACTCGACCGCCAACTACGTCGAGGGAAAATCCATCATCGAGCGCCTCGCCCGCCTGCGTAAGGAAGCCGAAGCCACTTAGGCCGGGTAAAACTCCTGTACTTGGCGCAGTTCCCCCGTCTCCTCCACCGTTTCGAACCGCACGCAGAACCCCCATAGGCGCGCGAGGTGCTTGGCGACCTCGACCGCATCGTCGGCAAGCGGGCGCTTGCGATGCA
The DNA here is from genome assembly GCA_038319115.1 of Burkholderiales bacterium. GTDB lineage: Bacteria > Pseudomonadota > Gammaproteobacteria > Burkholderiales > SG8-39 > SZAS-79. The sequence goes on from JBBQCV010000022.1 coordinate 16,133, forward strand.
CCATGTGGCGGACGGTGAGGCCGCGGTCGCTGTCGCGCGCAAACTTGGTGACCTGCACGTCGGGCAGCAGCGAGTCACGGTTGTACTGCTGCGCGAGGAGCTTCCTCACGCGCCGGTACCCGTTATCGTTGTGGATGGCCGCGATCTCCAGCGTCGACTCGGCCTCGTGGTCGGCCACCGCGAACAGGTGGAATTCGCGCATCAGCTTGGGCGACAGGAACTGGCCGATGAAGGACTCGTCCTTGTAGTTGCGCATGGCCCCGTCGAGCGTCTTGCGCCAGTCGCTGCCGGCGATGTCGGGAAACCACTCGCGGTCCTCGGCGGTCGGGTTCTCGCAGATGCGGCGGATGTCGATGAACATGGCAAAGCCCAGCGCATACGGATTGAGCCCACCGTAGCCCTGCTCGTCGAAGCCGCGCTGGGCCACCACGTTGGTGTGCGACTGCAGGAATTCGAGCATGAAGCCGTCCTCGACCAGGCCCTTCTCGTACATCCGGTTCAGGATCGTGTAGTGCCAGAAGGTGGCCCAGCCTTCGTTCATGAGCTTGGTCTGGCCCTGCGGGTAGAAATACTGCGAGATCTTGCGCACGATGCGCACGATCTCGCGCTGCCAGGGCGCAAGTTTGGGCGAGTACTTCTCGATGAAGTAGAGCAGGTTCTCCTGCGGCTCGACCGGGAAGGTGTCGGCCACGGCCTTTTTCTCCGCCTTGTCGCGCGTCGGCAGGGTGCGCCAGATCTCGTCGTGCATCTTCCACGCATAGGCTTCGCGTTCGACCTGGCGCGCGCGCTCCTCGACCGCCGACAGCGGCGCCGGGTGCTGGTAGCGGTTGACCCCGAAGTCCTGCAGGGCGTGGCAGGAGTCGAGCGTCTCCTCGACCGCCCCGATGCCGTGCTTCTGTTCGCAGTCCATGACGAATTTGCGCGCGAACACCATGTAATCGATGATCGAGTCGGCGCTCGTCCACTGGCGGAACAGGTAGTTGCCCTTGAAGAACGAGTTGTGCCCGTAGCAGGCATGCGCGATCACCAGCGCCTGCATGGGCATGCTGTTCTCCTCCATGAGGTAGGCGATGCACGGGTCGGAGTTGATCACGATCTCGTAGGCGAGGCCACGCGCGCCGCTGCGGTAGTGCTGCTCGTTCCGGATGAACTCCTTGCCGTAGGTCCAGTGCGGGTAGCCGATCGGCAGCCCGTTGGAGGCGTAGTTGTCGAGCATCTGCTCGGAGCTGATGATCTCGATCTGGTTGGTGTAGCAGTCAAGGCCGAACTCGCCCACGGCGACCTTTTTGATTTCCTCGTCGTAGCGCTCGATCAGCTCGAAGGTCCACTCCCCGCCGCGCGAAATCGGCTGTTGCGGCCCGGTGAGGGTCGAGGCCTGCATCCCCGGCGCGCTCACTGCGCCTCCCGCTTGAACAGATCCCGCAGCACGGGGTAGATCTCGCGCCTTTCGCGCACCTCGCGCATGGCGAAATGATCGGCCGTGATGCGCTTGTACGACGAGGCGAGCGTGGACAGCGGGGTGAGCATGTCGGGCACCTCGATGTAGGCGTAATAGCGCGTCAGCGGCAGCAGCTCTTTTTCGAGGAAGCCGCGGCTTTTTTCCGGGTCGGCGCCGAAGGCGTCGCCATCGGAGACCTGCGCCCCGTAGATGTTCCAGGACGAGGCCGGGAAGCGCGCCTGCACGATCTCGTGCATGAGCTCGAGCGCCGAGTACACCACCGTGCCTCCGCTCTGCGGGTCGTGGAAGAAGTGCTCCTCGTCGACCTCCTCGGCGTTCTCGGTGTGGCGGATGAACACCACCTCCACCTTCTCGTACTTGCGCGCAAGGAACAGGTACAGCAGGGTGTAGAAGCGCTTGGCGAGGTCCTTCTTCTGCTCGTCCATCGAGGCCGACACGTCCATGAGGCAGAACATCACCGCCTGCGTGATCGGTTGCGGAACGGTGATGCGGTGCCGGTAGCGCAGGTCGATGTCATCGAGGAAGGGCACCCGCGACAGCCGCCGCTTGTACTCGGTGATCTCCATCTGGAGCAGCTCGTCCTCACGCCCCGAGTCGGGGTCGAAGTTGAGCGTGGCCAGTTCGGCGCGGGCCGTGTCGAACTGGCGCTTGACCGCCGCCCGCAGCGCGATGCGACGCCCCAGCGCGTAGCGCAGAGAGCGCACGACCGACAGGTTGGCCGCCGCGCCGTGGCGCGTGTAGCCCGAGCGCTGCAGCTTGCGGTCGGCCACGTTGCCGGTGATGTTGCGCGCCAGGTTGGGCAGCTCGAGGTCGTCAAAGAACAGCTTCATGAACTCCTCGCGCGACAGGCTGAACTCGAAGCTGTCGCTCCCGTCCCCCTGGCCCGAGCCACCCTCCCCGCCGCCGCCTCCGCCCCCCTGTGGGCGGTCGATGCGGTCGCCCTGGTTGAAGGTGCGGTTGCCCGGGTGGACCCTCTCGCGGTCGCCGCCCTGGCCGTGGCGGAATGCCGGCTCGGACACGTCCTTCACCGGGATGCGCACGTCGCCGCCCTTCTCCATGTCCTTGATCGAGCGGTCCGACACCATGCCGTCGATGGCGCGCTTCACCTGCTGGCTGTAGCGGCGGATGAAGCGCTCGCGATTGGTGGCGCTCTTGTTCTTGTCGTTGAGCCTGCGGTCTATGATCATGGACATTGCCGGTTCTCCAGTTCGAGGCTGAGTGCTCCAGGCGGTTCGTTCCCAGGCCGGTGCGTCCCTACTGGGACTTGCGCACCCGCAGGTACCACTCGCACAGCAGGCGGACCTGCTTCTCGGTGTAGCCTTTGTCGACCATGCGCGCGACGAAGCTCTCGTGCTTCCTGCGGTCCTCGGCCGAGGCCTTGGCGTTAAACGAGATCACCGGCAGCAGCTCCTCGGTGTTGGAGAACATCTTGCGCTCGATCACCTCGCGCAGCTTCTCGTAGCTGGTCCAGTTCGGGTTCTTGCCGCCGTTCTGGGCCCGCGCACGCAGCACGAAGTTGACGATCTCGTTCCTGAAGTCCTTCGGGTTGGCGATCCCGGCGGGCTTCTCGATCTTCTCGAGCTCAGCGTTCAACTGCGAGCGCTCGAAGCTCTCGCCGGTCTCCGGGTCGCGGAAGTCTTCGTCCTGGATCCAGTAGTCGGCGAAGATCACGTAGCGGTCGAAGATGTTCTGGCCGTACTCGGAGTACGACTCGAGGTAGGCGGTCTGGATCTCCTTGCCGATGAACTCCGCGTAGCGCCCCGCGAGATAGCTCTTCATGAAGTCGAGGTAGCGGCGCTGGGTGTCCTCGGGCAGTTGCTCGCGCAACAGGCGCTGCTCCAGCACGTACATGAGGTGCACCGGGTTGGCGGCGATCTCGGTCTGGTCGTGGTTGAACACCGCCGAGAGGACCTTGTAGGAAAAACGCGTCGACAAGCCGTCCATGCCCTCGTCGATGCCGGCGTAGTCGCGGTACTCCTGGTAGGACTTGGCGTTGGGCTCGACGTCCTTGAGGTTCTCGCCGTCGTAGACGCGCAGCTTGGAGTAGATGCTCGAGTTTTCCGGCTCCTTCAGGCGCGAGAGCACGGCGAACTGGGCCATCATCTCGAGGGTCCCGGGGGAGCAGGGCGACTGCGACAGCGAGCTGTTGCGCAGGAGCTTGCGGTAAATGTTCACCTCCTCCGACACCTGCAGGCAGTAGGGCACCTTGACGATGTACACCCGGTCGAGGAAGGCCTCGTTGTTCTTGTTGTTGCGGAACGCCTTCCACTCCGACTCGTTGGAGTGCGCGAGGATCACGCCGGTGAAAGGAATCGCGGAGAATCCCTCGGTGCCCTTGAAGTTGCCTTCCTGGGTGGCGGTGAGCAGCGGGTGGAGCATCTTGATCGGCGCCTTGAACATCTCGACGAATTCGAGCAGCCCCTGGTTGGCCAGGCACAGGCCGCCGGAGTAACTGTAGGCGTCCGGGTCGTCCTGCGAGAGCGACTCGAGCTTGCGGATGTCGACCTTGCCCACCAGGGAGGAGATGTCCTGGTTGTTCTCGTCACCCGGCTCGGTCTTGGTGATCGCGACCTGGCGCAGCACCGAGGGCTGGATGCGCACCACGCGGAATTTGGTGACGTCGCCGTCGAACTCGCGCAGGCGCTTGATCGCCCACGGGCTCATGATGGCGTTGAGGTAGCGGTGCGGGATGCCGTACTCCTGCTCGAGGGTCGGGCCGTCGCGCTCGGCGTTGAACAGGCCGAGCGGCGACTCGTTGACCGGCGAGCCCTTGAGTGCATAGATCGGATGGCTCTCCATGAGCAGCTTGAGGCGCTCGGCGATCGAGGACTTGCCTCCGCCCACCGGGCCGAGCAGGTACAGGACCTGTTTTCTTTCCTCCAGCCCCTGCGCCGCATGCTTGAAATAGGCGACGATCTGCGCGATTGCCTCGTCCATCCCATAGAACTCCTTGAAGGCGGGATAGCGGCGGATGATGCGGTTGGAATACAGGCGGGAGAGCCGCGAATCGTTGCGCGTGTCGATGACCTCAGGCTCGCCGATCGCAGCCAGCATGCGCTCGGCGGCGGTGGCGTAGGCGAGCGGGTCGCGCTTGCACAGGTCGAGGTATTCAAGCAGCGACATCTCCTCGTCGCTGGCCTTCGCATACTGCTCGCGATACAGGTCGAATAGGTTCATGGCCGCTCCCTTCAGTGCTCTCCAATGGACGGCTCCTTCGAGCCGCTGCGGCCTCGCCGCACCCGTTAATCAGCAAAGAGTGGACCATTCACAGGCGCCCGAAAAAGTGCGCAGGCCCGGGGCAGGCCAGTGCCACGGACGTAGGAGAAGCACGGACGCCACGCTGGGCGCACGACCGACATGAGGTGATCTTGATCACACAGTTGTAAAACGCGTGAAGGACCCCAAGCGATCGCCCTCTAGGGTTTCGTCCTACACGCGCTCGACCGGGCCTTCGGAGTGACGAAATTCGTCACCGCGTGCAATGTGCGCGCTTTGCAAAAACGCGCGCGAATCTTTGCAAGGATTACCGGCTCGCGTCTTGCACGAGGCCTCAGGCCCAGGCGCCGCGCAGGCGCGCGCCCACATCCACGCGCGGCAGCGCGCGCGACGGGGCGACGCTGTCCTCGCCGTTGGGCGGCCAGACCACTGCATCCAGCGTGGCAAGCAGTGCCGGGCTGAAGAACCGGCTGCGCGCGCCGTACACGTGCTTGTCGCCCGTGCCTGCCTGGTGGGTGACATAGAACTTGAGCGGCACGATGAGGTCGAGCGCATTGCGCGCGCGGGTCATGGCCACATACAGCAGGCGTCGCTCTTCCTCGATCCTCTCGGCGTTACCGTTGGCGTATTCGTTGGGGAAATTGCCGTCGGTCACGTTGAGCACCGCCACCCGGTCCCACTCCTGGCCCTTGGCCGAGTGCACCGTGGAGAGGATGAGGAAATCCTCGTCCAGGCGCGCATCGGTGCCGTAGTCGGAAGTGGCCTGCGGCGGGTCGAGCGTGAGTTCGCTCAGGAACTGCTCGCGCGTGGCGAACTGCATCGCGATGCGCTCGAGCTGCTCGAGGTCGCCAGCGCGGGCGGGCGACTCGGGATAAAGCCGGTTGAGATGCGGCTCGTACCACTGCCGCGCAACGCCCACCTGCCCTTCCCAGCCGCGGGCCGGTGAACTCAGGTCGGTGATGGTCCCCGCCAGCGCGTCCCACGACTCGCGCGCCGCGGCCGGCGCGCGCCATGCCGCGAACGCCGCCCAATCGAACTGGGCGGCCTCGAACGCGCGAAAGCAGCGTTCCGCATTGGACGGTCCCATGCCGGGCAGGAGCTGCAGCACGCGGTTGGCCGCGATGCGGTTCCGGCGGTTGTCCGCCCAGCGCAGCAGCGACAGCAGGTCCTTCACGTGCGCGGCTTCGAGGAACTTGAGCCCGCCGTGTTTCACATACGGGATGTTCCGCCGCACCAGCTCGAGCTCGAGGACATCGCTGTGGTGCGCGCTGCGGAACAGGACCGATTGCGCTCGAAGCGCAATGCCCTGCTCGCGCGCGGCGAGCACGCCCTCGACCACGAACTGCGCCTGCGCGAACTCATCGAGCACCGTCACCAGCCGGGGGCGCACGCCTGCGCCGCGCGAGGAATGCAGGTTCTTCAGGAAGCCCTTGTCGGCGCCCGCCATGAGCGCGTTGGCGCTATCGAGGATCGACTGGGTCGAGCGGTAGTTCTGCTCAAGGGCGATGTTTTGCGCGGGCGGTGAAAAGCGCTGCGGGAACTCGAGGATATTGGCCACGTTGGCGGCGCGAAACGAGTAGATCGACTGCGCATCGTCGCCCACCACGCACACCCCCCGGCCGGTGGGCTTGATCGCGAACAGGATCCCGGCCTGCAGCGTGTTGGTGTCCTGGTACTCGTCGACGAGCACGTGGTCAAAGCGCGCATCGACGTCACGCGCCAGCGCCTCGTCCTGCATCAGCGCGTGCCAGTACAGCAGCAGGTCATCGTAGTCGAGCACCTGCTGGGCCAGCTTGGATTCGACATAGCGCCCGAACAGCGCCTTGAGGTCGGCTTCCCAGTCCGCGCACCACGGGAACGCTTGGTCGAGCGTGGCCTGCAACGGGCGCTGGGTGTTGACGCAGTGCGAATAGATCGCCAGGCACGTGTCCTTGCGCGGGAAGCGCCGGTCGCGCGCGGACAACCCGAGCTCGTGGCGGGCGACATCGAGCAGGTCGGCCGAATCGCCCCTGTCCATGACGCCGAAGCCGGGCGCGATCCCGGCCTGCACGGCGTAGTGGCGCAGGAGCCGGTTGGCCACCGAATGGAAGGTGCCGGCCCAAGGCAGGCGCACCGCCACTGCGGCCGGTGCGGCGCCGCGCACCGCCTGGCCGACAATGGTTTGCGCTCGGCGAGAGAGCTCCTGCGCAGCGCGGCGCGAAAACGTGAGGAGCAGCAGCCGTTCGGGGCGCACGCCCTGCATCACGAGGTGGGCGACCCGGTGCGCGAGTGTGTTGGTCTTGCCGGTGCCTGCGCCCGCCACGATGAGCAACGGCGCCTCGCCGTGCGTCGCCGCTGCGCGTTGCTGGGGATTAAGTTTGTCGAACAGCCCGGCCTCCACGCGGCGATTATGCCGTGTTACTGTATATAACTCCAGTATGTAAAAAATGGGCGGCGCCGCCCATGAACTCGACCCCGCCACGGCAGTCCAACCCCCATGCGTAAACCACTCTCCGTCCTCCTCCTTGGCGCCGCGCTCGCGATTTCCGCGCAGGGCGCCTCCGCCGAATCCAGCCAGGCCGCCACGCTGCGCGCCAAACATGCGGCTGTGGCCGACTCGCTGCGCAACAACCCCTACCGCAGGCCGATGCGCATCGAGTCCGCCGAGAACGGCAATGCGTTGTCGGGCGATGTGTACGCGGTCGTCGGCCACCCGTTCGCCACCGTGAGCGACGCGCTCACGCGCGCCGCGCCGTGGTGCGACATCATGATCATGCCGATCAACACCAAGGACTGCCGCATCGGGCAAAAGGGCGGCGCACCGACCCTCACCATGCGTATCGGGCGCAAATCGGACCAGCCCCTCAAGGACGCTTACCCGATCGAGTTTGTGTATCGCGTGGCGGACAAGTCGGCCGACTACTTCGCCGCCCGGCTGGAGGCCGAAGACGGCCCGATCAGCACGCGCGACTACCGGGTGCTGGTCGAGGCGACCCCCCTCGAAGGCGACAAGACCTTCCTGCACCTTCATTATTCCTATGCCTACGGTGGCACGGGCCGCTTCGCCATGCAGGCCTACCTCGCCACCGTGGGCGCCGGCAAAGTCGGCTTCAGCACCGTGGACGGCAAGCTCACGGGCGGCATGCGCGGCGTGATCGAGCGCAACACAATGCGCTACTACCTCGCCATCGATGCCTACCTCGCGGCCAGCACGGCGCCGCCGGCCGAGCGTCTCGATCGCCGGCTGCAGACGTGGTTCGACTCGACCGAGCAGTACGCGCGCCAGTTGCACGAAATCGATCGTGCCGAATACATGGCGATGAAGCGCCGCGAAGTGCAGCGCCAGGGTTCGCCCATCGATACCGCGACGAGTGGGACCGACCGGACCGGTCGCCTCTAGGCCGCGCTTGCCGCCGGCAGATCCAGCGCGCCGGCGCGATACCTTCGGTAGAATTCCGGCATGGATACCAAGCTGCTGGAAAGAATCGAGACCGAAACCGGTGACAACCCCGTGGCGAGCGTGATCTGGATGCACGGACTGGGGGCCGACGGCCACGATTTCGAACCGATCGTGCCCGAGCTGCGCCTGCCGCGCTCGCTGCCGGTGCGCTTCATCTTCCCGCACGCACCCGTGCGGGCCGTGACGCTGAACAACGGCATGCAGATGCGCGCCTGGTACGACATCCTCGAGCTCGGCGGGGTGCGCGAGGACGGCGAAGGCCTGCGCGACTCGCAGGCCGCGGTGGAAGCGCTCATCGCCGCGGAAGAGGCGCGCGGCATCGCCGCGGGCCGCATCGTGCTGGCCGGTTTTTCGCAGGGCGGCGCGATCACCTTCCAGGCCGGGTTGCGCCACCCGCAGCGGCTCGCCGGCCTCATGGCGCTGTCGACTTACCTGCCGCTGGCCGGCACGGTGGAGGCCGAACGCCACGCGGCCAACCGCGACGTGCCGATCTTCATGGCGCATGGCAGCGCCGACCCGATGATCTCGATGGGGCGCGCGTTGAAATCGCGCAAGATGCTCGAGGCGCTGGGCTACCCGCTCGAGTGGCACGAATACCCGATGCCGCACTCAGTGTGTCCCGAGGAGATCGGCGACATCTCGGCCTGGCTGCAGAAGGTGCTGGCCTAAGCCCCACCCCGACCCGCGCAGGCAGGGCGCGCCGCCGGGTTCAGCTCTCGCGGATCATCTCGCGGAAACGCGCGATCTCGAAGTCGTCGCCGCGGTCTTCCATCGACTGCGGCATGTAGACATGGAACCGCCCGCCGCGCTCGGATTCGAGGTTCTGGCCGGGCACGAAGACCCCGGGTTTGAGCACGATGCGCACCTCGCCGCTGTCGTGGTCACCACCCTTGAGCACCACCCCGGTCTCGGTGACCGCACCGGTCCAGAACTTGCCGGCCATCGGCGACTTCGACAGCGACTGGATGCCCACGCGCGCCTGCCCGTTGCCCACCTTGTTGAGCCTGCGCACGATGCCGGTGACCCAGTTGTTGCCGCCTTCGGGCTGCATCGCGATCAGCGCACCCACCTTGAGCCAGTCGCCCTTCAACTGCTGCACGATGGCGCCAAAGCCGCCGGCACTGACGTTTTCCACGATCCAGCTCTCCACGCCGCTCGACTCGAAGTCGAGCGACTCGGATTCGCCCAGCACGCCCAGCAGGCCGTCGAAGCCGTGCGCCACCGACAGGCGCGACTTGACCATGTGGCGGGGGTGCTTCCTCTCGGGCGGCTCGGGCGACCAATACAGGGCAAGGTGGGTGAGCACGCTGAGCACGACTTCCGCGTCGAAGCCGCTGGCGTTGAGGCCTGCGGGCACCTGGCGTGTGGATTCGATCTTCTGGATGTGGCCATTGATCTCGGCCAGCGCCGCCGAACCGCCGAAGCAACGCAGCGTCGGCGTCTGCTGCGGCGGGCGCACGAGCCGCTGCGGCGCCATGTTCTGGTTGATGTCGATCCAGTAGCTCATATCCGGGCCCGGCGCGGCGCTCAGCACGAACTTGGGCGTGAAATCGCTGATCAGGCGCTCCGCGAGGTCGACCTCGACCGGCAGGAGCGCGTCGGGCGAACTGGCGCTGAACACCACGCCGCGCAGGAACTCCTGCTCGGGCGTGGTCTCGTCCTGGGTGCCGGGGTAGATGACCGACCGCGCGCCGCCCAGGCCGCGGAATTCGGCGAACCCATAGACGCGGTTGAAGATCCCCCACGCGTTCAGGTCGACCGGGCCGTAGCGCATGTGCATCCACTTGATCTGCTGCGAGATGCTGCGCAGCGTGCGCACCAGGAGCAGCGGCAGCTGGCCCTTGGCCGCATCCGCACCCTTGGCGCCGGTGACGAACTGGTCGACCGCGCGGCTGAATGCGAGGCCGGCCTGGTTCCAGTATTCGTGGATCGCCTTCCACAGGCGGTTTTCCTGCACTTTGGAGGGACGCGCGGTGGCGAAATAGTCGCGCGCGAGCTTGCGCGCCCGGATTTGGCCCGCGTCGTCGATCAGCAGCAGCAACTGCACGCGCTGCTCGATCTTGAACCCTTCCGCGGTCGATACCGACTCGAACCAGTGCGACAGCTCCTCGAGCGCCTTGGCCGGATCGTTCGAAGGCAGGTCCTCGAGCAGGCGGCGCGCCTCTTTCGGATCGGCCATCGGATGGTCCGGCTTGCCGCCGCCGAAAAGCTTGAGCATGTGACTTTCCCTCCTGCGAAACGCTGGATGATGCCCGCGGGGCCAGCAGCGCGCAACCGGGGCTACAATCGATGACAAACTGTGTTTGCAGCGCCCTCCCCCGGTGTGCCTCCCATGCGTTTCCTGATCGTCGACGAATCCGGCGGCTTTCGCGCCGAAGTCGCGCTGATGCTGCGCGAGCGCTGGCCGGATGCCGAGACGCTCGAGTGGGACCCGCGCAGCCAGGGGAGCCCGGTGGCAGCGCTCGCCCGCCAGAGGCACGACGCTGTGGTGCTCGATTCGGAACCCGCCGGCCAGGATGGCCTGGCCTGGGTGGCGCAGATCCGGCGCGAACCCGACGCACCCCCGGTGATCCTCGTCACCGAGCATGGCGGGGAATTTCTCGCGGTCAGGGCCATGAAGGCCGGCGCGGCCGATTTCCTGCGCAAGGACGGCCTGGGAACCGAGCAACTGGTGCGCTCGGTCGAAGACGCCCTGCGCGAGCACGAGGCGCGCGTGGCCGACCGCACCAACACCGACGCCTCACTCACCCGCCCCCTGCAGTTCGACCCGCGCAAGATCGGCACGCCGCTGCGCGGCCAGCCGGGCGCTGTGCCGGGCTACCGGATCCTGCGCAAGATCGGCCAGGGCGGCATGGCCAAGGCCTACCTGGCCGAACGTGAAGCCGACGGATTGCAGCTCGTGCTCAAGGTGCTCGGCCCGGCGCTGCGCGGCGACGAGGTGTTCCGCAAGCGCTTCAAGCGTGAGTACCAGCTGCTGGTGTCGATCGAGAACGAGCACGTCGCCAGGATCTACGACCAGGGTTTCAGCGGCCGGCACCCGTTCATCGCGATGGAGTATTTCCCCGGCGGCGACCTCAGGGCGCGCATGGACCAGCCGCTGACCTCGCTGGGGGCGCTGCGCATCGCCTCGCAGATCGCCCGCGCGCTCGACGCGATCCACTCGCGCGGCATCATCCACCGCGACCTCAAGCCGCAGAACATCCTGTTCCGCGACAACGGGCGCCTGGCGCTGGTCGATTTCGGCCTGGCCAAGGACATGACCGCCGAGTCGAGCCTCACGCGGCACGGCGAACTGATGTCGACCCCGCGCTACATGAGCCCCGAGCAATGCATGGGCCATCGCGTGGACCCGCGCTCCGACCTGTATAGTCTTGGCGTGATCTTTGTCGAGATGCTCATCGGCGAGCGCCTGTTCGAGGGCGAGAATCCCGCCGGGCTGATCTACCAGCACGTCCACGGGCCCGTGCCGCAACTGCCCGCGAGGCTGGCCGGTTACCAGCCCATCGTCGAGCGGCTGCTTGCGAAGGATCCCGCACAACGATTCCAGAGCGCGCGCGACCTGTTTGCCCACATCGCAATATGAATGCCTCCGCCCAGACTTCCCCGCCCTCGGCCGCCGCCACGGGCGAGCGCCAGTACCTCGACCTGCTCGCGGCAGTGCTCGCGCGCGGCGCGACCAAGACCGACCGCACCGGTACCGGCACGCGTTCCCTTTTCGGTGCCCAGATGCGCTTCGACCTCGCGGCCGGCTTCCCGTTGCTGACCACCAAGAAGCTGCATCTCAAGTCGATCCTCTACGAACTGCTGTGGTTCCTGTCGGGCGACACCAACGTGCGCTGGCTGCAGCAGCGCGGTGTGTCGATCTGGGACGAGTGGGCCGATGCCGACGGCGAGCTGGGCCCGGTGTACGGCTACCAGTGGCGGCACTGGCGCACGCCGGGGGGCGGCGAGATCGACCAGATCACCCAGGTGATCGAATCGATCCGGCGCAAGCCCGATTCGCGCCGCCACCTGGTCACCGCGTGGAATCCCGCCGACGTGGACCGCATGGCGCTGCCGCCCTGCCATGCCCTGTTCCAGTTCTACGTCGCCGAAGGGCGCCTGTCCTGCCAGATGTACCAACGCAGCGCGGACCTGTTTCTCGGCGTGCCGTTCAACATCGCCTCTTACGCGCTGCTTACG
>JBBQCV010000023.1:0-27635 GCA_038319115.1 Burkholderiales bacterium
GTCGCTCGGCGGGATCGCGATCGCCATCGGAGCGATGGTCGACGCGGCGGTGGTGATGATCGAGAACGCGCACAAGAAGCTCGAGGGCCGCATGGTCGAAGGCGAAGAGCGATGGCAGCTCATCACCGAGGCGGCGGTGGAAGTGGGGCCGGCGCTGTTCTTCTCGCTGCTGGTGATCACGCTGTCGTTCGTGCCGGTGTTTGCGCTCGAGGCGCAGGAGGGGCGCCTGTTCGCCCCGCTCGCGTTTACCAAGACTTACGCGATGGGCGCCGCCGCAATCCTCGCGGTGACCCTGGTCCCGGTGCTGATGGGCTACCTGATCCGCGGCCGCATCCCGGAGGAAACGAAGAACCCCCTCAACCGGGTCTTGATCAGGATGTACCGTCCGTTGCTGGCCGCGGTGCTCGCGTGGCCGCGGGCGACGCTGGTCATCGCGGCCGCAGCGCTTGCGCTCACCGCGATCCCGATGCTCAACCTGGGCAGCGAGTTCATGCCGCCTCTGGACGAGGGCGACTTGCTGTACATGCCCTCGGCTCTGCCGGGACTGTCCACCGGCAAGGCCGCCGAGATCCTGCAGCAGACCGACCGGCTGATCCGTTCGGTGCCCGAAGTGAAGAGCGTGTTCGGCAAGATCGGCCGCGCCGAGTCGGCCACCGATCCCGCCCCGCTCGAAATGGTCGAGACCACCATCCAGTTCAAGCCGCGCTCCGAATGGCGTGCCGGCATGACCAGCGAAAAACTGGTCGAAGAGCTCGACCGCACGGTGCGCCTGCCGGGGCTGTCGAACATCTGGGTGCCGCCGATCCGGAACCGCATCGACATGCTCGCCACCGGCATCAAGAGCCCGCTGGGGATCAAGGTATCGGGCACCGACCTGGCCGAGATCGACCGCGTGGCGCTCGATATCGAACGCGCGGTGAAGGACGTGCCGGGCGTCACCTCGGCGCTGGCCGAGCGCCTCACGGGCGGGCGGTATGTGGAGATCAATGTCGACCGCGACGCCGCGGCGCGCTACGGCATGAACGTCGCCGACGTGCATTCGATCGTGACCGCCGGCATCGGCGGGGAGAACATCGGTGAGACGATCGAGGGGCGCCGGCGTTTCCCGATCAACGTGCGTTATCCGCGCGAGCTGCGCGACTCGGTGGAAAAGCTGCGCAACCTGCCGATCGTCACCGAGCGCGGCGCGCAGATCGCGCTGTCGACGGTGGCCAGCGTCACAGTGGCCGATGGCCCGCCGATGCTGCGCTCGGAGAACGCGCGCCTGGCCGGCTGGGTGTACGTGGACATCCGCGGGCGCGACCTCGCGTCGGTGGTGGACGACGCGCGCCGCGCCGTGGGCGCGAAGGTGAAGCTCTCCCCCGGCGTTTCGGTGGCATGGTCGGGGCAGTTCGAGTTCCTCGAGCGCGCGCGGGCCCGGCTCGCGGTGGTGGTGCCCTTCACGCTGCTCATCATCCTGGTGCTGCTTTACCTCGCCTTCTCGAGCGCGGGCGAGGCGCTCCTCATCATGCTCTCCCTGCCGTTCGCGTTGGTGGGCGGGTTCTGGCTGGTGTGGCTGCTGGGCCATCACTTGTCGGTTGCGAGCATCATCGGCTTCATCGCGCTGGCGGGACTGGCGGCGGAGTTCGGCGTGGTCATGCTGGTCTACCTGCGCCAAGCGATCGAACGCAGCGCGCCGACCACCGACGCCGGGCTGCGCGCGGCGATCGACGAGGGCGCCGTGCAACGCGTGCGACCCAAGGCGATGACGGTGGCGGTGATCCTGGGCGGCCTCGCGCCGCTGATGTGGTCGGACGGGACCGGCGCCGAAGTGATGCAGCGCATCGCCGCGCCGATGATCGGCGGGATGATCACCGCGCCGCTGCTGTCGATGCTGGTGATCCCGGCGGCGTATTACCTCGTTCGGCGGCGCGTGTTGCGGCGTGCCGCCATGCTTTCGTTGCCCGCACCCGTACTCGCACCCGCCACCGGAGCCATCCCATGAGAAAAATCGCCACCACCCTGCTTTGCCTGCTCGGCCTCGGGATCGCGTCGGCCGTCGGCGCTGGGCCCGCCGATCCCTCCAAGTTCGACCCGACGCCGTACAAGGCGCAAAAGGCGCTCTACGATTTCAATTTCGCCAAGCCAGGCGACGGCCACGTCGCCTTCGGCTACGTGAAGAACCACCTCGAGGCGATCCAGAAGTTCGGCGACCCGAAGAATTCGCACATCGTCATCGTGGCGCATGGCAACGAGCTGCATTCGTTTTCGCGCCTGAACCGCGCCGCGTTCCCGGAGATGTACGCCGCGCTCAAGGAGCTGAAGGATGCCGGGGTCACGATCCACGGATGCGCCAATGCGGCGCGCTCGCGCGGCTACAAGCCCGACGAGTTCTATGACCTCGTCACGGTCGTGCCGGCGGCGGTGATCGACATCGCCAAATGGCAGAACCAGGGGTACAGCTACATGTACGCCGAATGGTTCCCGCGTCTCACGCGCGAGGAGCTGGTCAAGCAGCACCCGGAACTGTTCTAAGGATTTGCGGACGGTCGCCGCGCCACCAGGGTGCAGAACCGCTTGACGGTGTCCCCGGGCGCGGGAAAGTCGTCGACCTTGAGGTATTCGACCGGCCAGCCCGCGAATGCGGACTCGATCTCTTGCCCGCCAAACAGGTAGTAGTCGTCCGGCGTGAACATGCCGAGGAAGGTGGTGCCTTCGATGAGGACATTGATCGCAGCGACGCCGCCGGGGCGTACTGCGGCGCGAATATTGTCGACCAGGGCGCGCGCGTCGGCGCGTCGGAAGAACATCGCCAATCCGATGGCGGCGACCGAATCGAAAACCTGGCCCGGCGCGTAGGCGCGCAGGTCGGCGCGCAGCGCTGTCACCGGCACGCTGGCGGCAACGGCGCGCCTGGTGACGTCCTCCACCGCAGCCTCGCTCGCGTCCAGTGCGGTCACTCGGCATCCCCGGGTGGCCGCGGCCATCGCCAGGTTCCCCAGTCCGCAACCGAGGTCGAGCGTGTCCCCGGCGAGATACGGCAGCACCGCCTGCTCGAAGGGGTTGAGCGCATATTCGCCCGCGGCGGCCTGGCGGCGGAACTGGGTGTCGAAGAATTCGATCGAGCGGTTGGCTGGGTTCGATGACATGGCAGGCGTTCGGTCGTTGGGGATGGGAGGCAAGCGCTGCCCCAGGGCCGCACCGGCGCGCGGGCCGGGACTTGTCAGCGGCGGAGCAATCGGCGCAATCCCATGATAAGCCACACCGAGAGCCCGATAGCCGCGAGCGCCGCGAACAGCCACTTCTCATGCTGGCGCAGGTTCGCGAGCGCCAGCTCCAGGGCATCCCCGAACAAATAGCCAAGCACCGCGAACAGCGTCGCCCATAGCGCCGCCCCCAGCAGGTTCAGCGCGATGAACCGGGGCCAGGGCACCGCGCTCATGCCGATGGC
Source organism: Burkholderiales bacterium (assembly GCA_038319115.1). Taxonomy (GTDB): domain Bacteria; phylum Pseudomonadota; class Gammaproteobacteria; order Burkholderiales; family SG8-39; genus SZAS-79. Next base: position 3,431 of record JBBQCV010000023.1, read on the forward strand.
GATCGGCCCGATGATGCGAAAGCCGTACATGAAGCGCACCCCGACGATGAGCGGCACATGGTGGCGCTCGAGCAACCCGAGGATGCGTTCGATGCGCGGCCGTTTGGAGGCGAACCGCTGCATGACCCAGTCGCCATGGCGCCGGCCGAGCCAGAAATAGAACTGGTCCCACGCGAAATTCATGAGCGTCGCCACCACGATCACCAGCGGCAGGCTGAGATAGCCGCGCTGCGCGGCAAACCCGGCCAGCACCACGAAAGTCTCGCCCTCGATGAAGCTGCCGAGCACCAGGCCAAGGTAACCGTGCTCTTCGAGGAGTCCGGAAAAGTCCATGCGGGGGAGCGGTCTCGGGTGAACGCAGGCAGCGAAACGCGCCCGCGGAAATCGATTCTAACCGGCGCCGCGCATTGCAATTGCGCGCCACCCGCACTAGCCTTGGCCCTCGCCGCGAGGAGAGGAGTACACAGTGACGACAAAGCAAGGCATGGCGGCGCTGGCATTTGCGCTGGGCATTTTCGTGGCTGCGGGTGCGTGGGCGCAGGACCCCGCCGCAGGCTATCCGAACCGGCAGGTGCGCTTCATCGTGCCTTACCCGCCGGGTGCGCTGACCGACGTGCTCGCGCGCCGGCGATCTATTCCAAGCCGCAGGTCGACGCAGTGCGCGATTTCTCGCCGGTGTCGCTGGTGGGCTCGGTCAACTTCTTTCTCGTGACCTCGCCATCGCTCGGCGTCAAAAGCGTCGCTGACCTCGTCGACCTCGTGCGCCGCAATCCCGGCAAGTTCAATTACGCTTCCTCGGGCAGCGGCAGCCCGCACCACCTGTTCATGGAGGTGTTCAAGAAGGACCTCGGCCTGAGCGTGCAGCACGTGCCGTACAAGGGCTCGGCGCTGGCGGTCCTCGACGTGATCGGCGGCAAGCCCGAGATGATGTTCCTCGACTTCTCCGTCGCGGTGCCCAACATCCAGGCCGGCAAGATCCAGGCGCTGGGAACGTCGGCGGCGGTGCAGTCGGTGCTCATGCCCGGCGTGCAGCCGGTTGCGCGCACGGTGCCCGGCTTCGACTGGCAGGCGTGGCAGGGCGTGGTCGCCACCGCCGGGACGCCGCGCCCGATCATCGCCCGGCTCAACGCCGAAATGCAGCGCTTCCAGGCCACCCCCGAGTTCCGCGAACAGTTGCTCAGGTTCGGCATGGAGCCTTGGGCGCCCAATACGCCCGAGCAGTTTGCCGAAATTGTCAAGACCGACGTGGGCCGCTGGGCGGGCGTGGTCAAGGCCGCCGGCCTCAAAGTGGACTGACGCGATCCCAACCCTTTTGACCTGATCTAGGAGTATCCCCATGCGCAGTCCCGTAATCGATGTCCATACCCACATGCTCGACAACCAGTGGGTCAAGTTGCTGGAGGAGAATGGCGGCAAGTACACGATGAAGGAAGTGCACGGTGGCCTGCGCGCGATCCACCTCGACGGCGCGCCGTTCATGACCCCGGTGCCCGAGATGTTCGACTGGGAGCTGCGCATCCGCAACATGGACCGCGTCGGCATCGATGTGGCGGTGGTGTCGCTGTCGTGCCCCAACGTGTACTGGGGCGGCGAAACGGTCAGCCTGCAGGCCGCGCAGGTCATGAATGACGTCATGGCCAAGGCGCGCACGACCTGGCCCGAGCGCATCCAGTTCTTCTGCTCGCTGCCGTGGCAGTACCCGGAAACCGCGCTCAAGGAGCTCGAACGCGCGCGCAAGGCCGGTGCCTGCGGCGTGATGGTGCTCGCCAACATTTCCGGCAAGCACCTCACCGACCCGCAGTTCGAGCGGATCTGGCAGGCGATCGACGTGGCAGGATTGCCGGTGCTCATCCACCCCTCGGCGCCGCCGGGCGTGAAAGACATGGAAATGTCGCAGTTCCAGCTCACCGCCTCGATCGGCTTCACCACCGATACCACCCTCGCCGTGTCGCGCATGATCTACGACGGGTTCTTCGACCGGTACCAGAAGCTCAAGATCATCGCATCGCACGGCGGCGGGACGCTACCATACCTGATCGGGCGGCTGGACCAGTGCTATGAGCACATCCCCGCCTGCCGCACCAAGATCATCGAAAAGCCCAGCCTGCATGCGCGCCGCATCTTTTGCGATTCGGTGGTGTTCACCGACTCGGCGCTGGCGATGGCGGTCGAAGTGTTCGGCTCGGAAAACGTGCTGTACGGCTCGGATTACCCGCACACCATCGGCGACCCGATCGGGTGCCTGGCGCGCGTCGATCGCCTGCCGGACGGGGTGCGCGAACGCGTGCGTGGCGGAAACTCGGAGCGGGTTTTCGGCTTCAAATAGCCATTCTCGGTTGGAGGAACGGCCATGCGCCTCGTCTGTCGGGCATGCCGCACCACCAACCGGGTGCCCGAGGGATGGCTCACGGGCTGGGTCGAGCGCACCATCGGCGCCGGGGGCTGAGCCACCGCCCAAAGTGGGCGCACCGTCCGCCTCCTCCCAGTGGCGCACTACAGCGGGAGCGCCGGTAGTTTCTATTTGCCACTTCCGGTAACAAGCCGCAGGCGCTATTGTGGTGCGCAATGCGCTTACGCACACCGGTCACGCACTAGATGTCGGCCCTGCCCCCGGCCCGGACCGCCTTGCTCGGATTGCGCGGGGTGCGGCTGTTGGAAGGCCTCGATACGCCCGCGCTGGAGAACCTCGCCCTGGGGCTCGAATGGCGGCGCTGGAAGGCCGGCCAGCAGGTCATCACCCGCAATGCCACCGATCGCGATGTCTACCTCGTCATTGCGGGGCGCGTGCAGGTGGTCGCGTTCTCGGCCTCGGGCCGCCAGATCACCTACCGCGAGATGGGCGCGGGAGAGCATTTCGGCGAGCTCGCTGCCATCGACGGGCGCCATCGTTCGGCCGACGTCATCGCGCTCGAAGACACCCTGCTCGCCATCATGTCCCCGGAATGCTTTCGCGGGCTGCTCGAGCGCCACGAGCCGCTGCGCGAGCGCATGCTGCAGGGGCTGGTCGCGTTCGTGCGCGAGATGACCGACCGGGTGTTCGAGTTGAGCACCCTCGGGGTGCGCAACCGCGTCCATGCCGAGGTGCTGCGGCTTGCGCGGCGCGCAGGCGTGGCGGGTAACGCTGCGCGCATCACCCCGGCCCCACGTCATGGCGACATCGCCGGCCACATAAGCACCTATCGTGAGCAGGTGACGCGCGAACTGTCGATCCTCACGACTCAGGGCGTCCTGGCCCGCGAAGGCGACAGCCTGGTCGTGCTCGACGTGCTGCGGCTGGAAAACCTCGTCGCGGACGTGCGCCACACCGCCTGAGCAGGTTGCGGCGACCCGGGCCCTTGGCAGGGCCGGGGGGGCCGCGGCTCAGACGCCCGAAACGAGCGGTTGCGCTGCGCCGGCGATGGGCGCAGGCATCGTGGCGGGCACGCCCGCGGGCTCCGGGTTGGCGAGCAGGATGCCGTTGCGATACGCGAAAATGACCGCCTGGAGTCGGTTGGTGGCGCCGAACTCCTTGAGGATCGCCTGCACGTGCTGCTTCACGGTGCAGGCCGAGATCCCCAGCAGGCGGCCGATCGGCTTGTTGGCCAGCCCCTCGCCGAGCAGCTTGAGGACGTCGACCTGCCGCGGGCTGAGGTGGACGCTTCGCCGCGCGGACTTGTCGGTGGCCGGAATGAAAGAGCTTTCGAGATAGTGCACGGACATCGGATTTCCCCCTTCTTGCCGAGTTCGAGACTTCGTCGCACCTTGACCGCGATGCGCCTCCCTGACGCAAGTAGACTCTAGGCCTGCGCGCCCGGAACGGTATGTGCGTTTACGCACCGGATTTTCCAGTTTCGGCATGCGCTCCGCATGGGCGAGCAGGCCGTGGACCGACGCGAAGCGCGCGGCACGGCACATCGAATTGAAACCCATCCGAACGGAGGCAAAGGATGACCATCTACCTGCAGGGCGCGGCCGCAAAAGGCGGCGAACCGGCGATGAATGACGCCGAGTGGCACGCCCGCGTGCAGCTCGCGGCGTGCTATCGCATCTTCGACCATCTGGGCTGGACCGAGATGATCTTCAACCACATCACGCTGCGGGTGCCGGGCGCGGGCACGCATTTCCTCATCAATCCGTTCGGCCTGCATTACCGCGAGGTGACGGCTTCCAACCTCGTGCTGATCGACATCGACGGCAACCCGCTGCGCGCCTCCGATTGGCCGGTCAACCTCGCCGGGTTCACCACCCACAGCGCGATCCATGCGGCGATTGACTCGGCCCACTGCGTGATGCACACCCATACGACCAGCGGCATGGCCGTCGCCAGTCTCAAGGAAGGCCTGTCCCCCACCAATTTCTATGCCGCCCAACTGCACGGCAGCGTGGCGTACCACGAGTTCGAGGGCGTCACCGTCGAGCCGGCCGAAAAGGAGCGCCTCGTGCGCGACATCGGCGCCAAGCGCGCCGTGATCCTGCGCAACCACGGCCTGCTCACGTGGGGGCCGAGCGTGCCCGAGGCATTCATGCTGCTGTGGACGCTGCAGCGCGCCTGCGACATCCAGGTCGCCTCCGCCGCGGCGGGTGAGCTCAACCCGATTCGCGAGACGGTATTCGCGCAGACGGTGCGCGAATCGGGCCCGGGGGAAAAACGTGTCTGCGAGGACGTATTCGCGGCGATGCAGCGCATGATCGACGCCCGGGATCCTTCCTACAAGAACTAGCCGGGCGCGCGGTGCCCGGCCGCGCCCTGCCTACTGCAGCATGAAGGTCTCGTACTCGAGCGTTTCGAGGCGGCGGTCGAGCACCTGGAAGGCGATGAACACGGTGATGAACACCGACGCGGCGAACCCGTAGCCGAACCAGGCCGCGCCCAGCGACAGCGAGGCCCACGTGAGCGCGCCGTTGAGGGTGGCAAAGATCAGCGTCAGCCAGAACACCACCATCCGCTTGTCGAGGTAGAAGAACACGTTCATCAGGCCGAGCAGCACCACCTGCAGCCCGGCGGCGACCACGTCGATGTAAAGCAGGGGCAGGTACAACTCCGGGATGCCGAGGCTGCGCAGTAGCGCCGGCCCGGCAACGAAAATCACCAGCGTGGCGATGGCCTGGATCTTGATGATCTCGAACAGGCCGCGCCGGATGGCGTACACCATCTCGTTGCGCAGGTCCTCCAGCCGCGCGAGCGTCGAGCCCTCGCGCACCGCGGCATAGAACGCCTGGTAGTACTCGACGAAGTCGGTTTCCATGCGCACGAGGAACACCGCCATGCCGGGCAGGATCGACAGGTAGGCGAGAAACACCGGCAGGTCGTAGATGACCGACGCATGCAGGGGCCCGATCACGCGCTGGCCGGTGTCCGGACCGTACCAGAAGATGATCTTGTCGGCCCACACGCCCAGGTTGTAGAAGAAGCCCACCATTATGAGGCTCACGAACATCGCACCGGGCCGCAGGAAGTCGAATGAGATGAACTGCGCCGACGGATAATTGCGCACCACCAGCAGCACCATCCCCAGCAGCATCACGCCGTGGCCGAGCACGAAGCCAAGGAGCAGACCCTCCAGCCCGAGCGGGCGCAACGCGAGCGCCGCCACCACCGTCACGCCGTAGCCGAGCGCGTACAGGAGCAGGATCTGCTTGTACTGCTTGAGGCCCGACAGGAAGATCGTCGCCACCCAGATATTCGACAGCATCACGAAGCCGGTGAGCATCAGCATGCGGTAGACGATGTTGAGCCCGTCGAACAGGAACACCGCCGCGGCCAGGCCGAGAAGGCCGCTCGTCGCGGTGACCACCAGCGTCACGCCGTTGAAATTCGGCAGGACGACGGCGTCCTGCTTCTGGTAGAGCCGGTCGGCGATGAAGCGCGTGAACGAAAGCTGCACGAAGCCGGTGAGGATCAGGCTGGCGGCAATCAGGTAGGTCACGCTGACCTGGAACTGGGTGACCGTGAGGCCCTGCGCCGAGACCGCGCTCGAGAGCAGGCCGATGATGAGGATCCCCACGATCGACAGCACCCACGGGCCCGAGCCGATGATGCTCGCGTAGACATAGGCCTGCAGCACCCCCGTGAGACTGTCGCGCGCGAGCAGGCTGCGCAGCTCGAAGCCGATGCCTGCCATCTAGGCGGCCGCCCCCGGCTTCGGCGCGGCCAGCGCCTTGATATACAGCTCGCGGTATTGCGCGAACATCATGTCCTGCGTGTAGAAGCGCTCGACGCGCTTGATGCCGGCGGCCTGCGCCGCGTGCCAGAGCGCAGGGTCGCCAAGCAGCTCGAGGCAGGCCGTGGCCAGCGCCGGCGGATTGGCGATACCCACTACGCGGCCCGCGGCGCCGAACCCGGCATCCTCGCCGGGCAAGCCGTACACGAGCTGGCGGCACGAGCCCACGTCGGTGGTCACCACCGGCACCCCCGCGGCATAGCCTTCGAGCACCACCAGCGGCAGCGCTTCGCTGATCGAGGACAGCACCAGCAACCCCACCTGCGGCAGCAGCGCGTCGATGCGCTGGAAGCCGAGGAAGCGCACCGATTCGGCCAGGCCCAGGCTCACGACGAGGGCCTTGCATTCGGCCACGTAGTCCGCGTCCTCGTCCTCGGGGCCGGCGATCCAGCCCTGCGCTTCGGGCATGCGGTTGACCACGGTGCGCATCGCGCGGATGAACGTCTTGAGGTCCTTGATCGGCACCACGCGCCCGAGCAGGCACAGCACCGGCGGCGGCGCGGGCGGGCGCAGCGCCCGAAGCTTCGACAGCCGCGGCAGGTCGATGCCGTTGGGGATGTTGCGCGTGCGCTTATCAGGCGCGCCGTCGGCCACCTGGCGCAGGCGGTTGGTCTCGTACAGCGCGACGATGTCGTCGCAGGCGCCGTAGCACATGCGTCCGAGAGATTCGAAGAAGCGGATCCACAGCGCGCGCAGGTAGGCGATCTGGGAAGGGTCCTTGCTGAAGGCGTCGCGGTTGTCCTTGATCCACTCGCTCTGGAACAAGTCGATCTTGCGTTCCTTGGTGTAGATGCCGTGCTCCGACAGGATCACCGGCCGGCCGGTTTTCCACTTGAGGATGGCGGCGAGGAAGCCCGCATAACCCGTCGACACGGTGTGGTAGGCGCGCACTGGGATCAGCGTTTCCGCGATCCGCGACAGCATCCACAACGGCTGGTGCATGGTGCGGATGGTCCAGAAATAGTCGATGAACGACGGGTCGCGCGAAAACCTGCGGTACTGCGCGGTCGTGTAGTCCCACGAAGCACGACTGTAGAGGAAGCTGGCATCGGAGAGCTTGCCCGAGGGCGACAGCGCCGCCAGAGCTTCGCCGATGACCGGCTCGGCCTCCGGCGAAGGCGCGCGGAAGTAAGCATGCAGGCGCTCGACCAGGGCGTACGTCTTCGCATCGCCGGCAAGCGCGCGTACCGGCGGTTTTTCCTCTGGCGCGTGAATGTAGTGGCGCTCGAGGTGGACCACGTTGTCGGGCAGCTTGTACTTGGCCTCGCCGTAATCGGATTCCTGGCTGCCGATGAATACCAGGGCAAAGCTGTATTCGGGGAAGGCCTTGATGATCTGGTTGACCCAGCTCGACACGCCACCGGAAACGTACGGGAAAGTGCCTTCGAGCAGCAGCGCGATATCGGCCTTTTGCGCCCTGGGCTCGGCGGCGGTCGCAACCGGCGGCGCGCTAGCGGGCGGGGTCATTGCCGCTCCAGTAGCCGATCACCTGCGCCATGCGCTGGGTGTGCGGGGCCTGCGCGATTTTCTCGAGCAGCGGCCGCACGCGGTCGAACTTGCGCATCCGGAACGCCACTTCGGCGAGGTAGGGCAGTGCGCGCGCCTCGGGCATGCCGAACTCGACCGCCCGTGTGAAGGCATGCCAGGCGCGTTCGTACTGGCCGGCGAAATTGGCCAGGCGCCCGCCCAGCGCCCACAGGGCGGCGTCGTCGGGCGCCGCCCTGAGCGCCGCGTCGAAGTGGGTCCTCGCCTGCGCGGCGGCGTGCTTCTGCAGGTCGCCCTGCACCAGCCCCTGGTACACAAGCTCCCAGTACAGCTCGGCCAGCTCCTTGTCGGCGATCAGGCGGCCGGTCGGGTCCTCCCCCTCGAGCTGCGCGCGGGCCGCCTGGATGCGCTCGTTGATGCGCTTTTCACGCCCGTCGAGGATGCCGTAGGCCACCAGACGCACGTCGTCCGAAGGGTCGGCAAGCATTTCCCGGATGACCGGGTTGGCCGTGCGCGAGGGCATGTCCTGGATCGACAGGAGCGCGCGCAGGCGGATCTCCACCGGGGAATCGGGGTCGGAGAGCTGGCCGCGCACCGGGCCGTGCGTGTGCGGCGGCGCGACGCGCTCGTCGTGCGGCGCGTACTCGGGCGCGGCCTGGGTGGAAAACACATCTTTGCCTTCGTGTCTGGGAAGGAAGCGCGAGATGAACGCGACGGCCAGCAGCCCGGGCACGCCGAGGATCGGGACGAAGAACCCCAGGCCGAGGAAAAAAAAGAACGCCCACCAGGGTTGCGCGCGCACCGACCGCCCTTCGACCACGAAAGCGAGCAGCCAGGCGCCCAGCAGGCTCGCGGCCAGGTGCGCCGCAAGGTAATAGCCCAGGTCGCTGCCGGTTTCGCCGAAGCCCATGAGAACCCAGAAGGCGGCCACCTCGCACGCGGTGGCGAGCAGCGCGAGGCTAGAGCCGAACATCGTGGCCCTCGAGCATGAGATTGACCGTGACGAACGGGTCTTCGTCGCCGAGCTGCTGGCTATGGGGCGCGATACGCGCGGCATCGAAATTGAGCTGGTAGCGCTGGTCCAGGCTCGCTTCGAGCCGGCTCATGCAGCCCTCCACCCCCGCGGGGCCGGCCAGCGGCATCAGCGCGAGCAGGGTGCGCCCGCGCGGCTGCTCGATGTCCCAGACGATGTCGAGGTCGCGGAACTGGCGCCGCATGAGCGCCGCGAACTCCGCAGCTTCAGGGTGGGTGCCGAACTTGATCAGCATCAGCGCGGAGTAGATCCCGGCGCTCTGCCACATGCGGTGGCAGCGGTTGACCTCGTCGGCGAAGTCGAGCGGGCAGCCCGGTAGCGCCTGATGCATCACGCGCGCGGCGCGCGACACCGCCAGCGAGTCGGCGTAATAGCCCAGCAGCACGCTCAGCGTGGACAGCGTCTCGGCGTGCAGCGCGAGGAACGGCATCTGTTCCACCGCGAGCAGGGCCAGCAGCCGGCCCTCGCTCGTGATTACGGGCGCGACGATGAGGTAACGCGAATGCGCCGCGCCGCGCAGCTCGCTCATCTGGACATGGCTCAGCTCGCGCTTGGCCATGCAATAGGCCACCAGCGGGTCGTCCACGACGAGCGGGCGCGCCGCGCCGATTGCCTCGAGCACCGCACTTCCGGGTCCCTCTGCGGTGCAGGCGTGGAAACCCGCCACCTCGAGCTGGCAGAATTGGCCGAGCAATTCGACCAGGCTGGCAAGGCCCGGGTAGGACTGCGCGCCGGGCGCCGCATTTGCCGCCCCCGGCTCGCGCGGCGACGCCGCGAGCATCCTGATGCGCGCGACCGCGGCCCGCAACGTCACCGGCCGGGAAAACTGCTCCTGCTCCAGGCGCTCGTGCGAGAGCATCAGCAGGTAGTGCTGGCGCGTGAGGCGATCGAGCCGCTCGTCGAGGTAACGCCCGGAGATCTCCAGGCGCCGCAGCTTCGCCATCCAGTTGCTGGCGAACTCGCCGCACACCATGGTGAGGATCATCGCACCCACCAGGCTGGTCGCCGGCGCGGGTCCCGTGGCGAGGCCGTACTTGCGCGCCACGAGCCAGAGCATCGCGAGGAGCGCGCAGGACAGCACGCCCGGCAGCACGCCATAGCGCAGTGCGAGCAGCGCCGGCGCGAGCACCAGCCAGGGGAAGTCGCCGCGCACGAAGAACGGGTTCGAAGGCTCGGCCCACATGGCCAGCGTGACCGCCAGCAGCGTGAGCGCGACCGTTTCGAGCCATACCCACGACGAGCGTCGCGCGCCGGCCGGCAGTCCTTCGGGATTCACGCGCTTCTGCTCACCTGCCCAACTGGATCCCCGCCAGCAGTTCGCGCGCCAGTTTCTGCGCCACGGCCGACAGGGCCTCGCGGCTCCATCCGGATTTCGCGCCCGAAGCCGCGTAGACGACCGCGCCGGTGTCGAGGTCGAGGATTGACAGGCTCAGGCCGACCGCGGGCTCGCCGTCCACGCCGACCTTGTAGCGCCATTCCTCGACGCTGCCGCTGACCGCGAAGCGCGCTTTACGCTCCTTCGCCCAGGCGAGGGCCTGGTCCTGCGCCTTGCGCTCGGCCGGGTCGAACAGGGCATCCGGGCTGAGCGTGGCGGGATAGCGCTCGAGTTGCGCGACCCCCAGGCCACGCAGGAGAGTCTCGGTGATCGCCTCCGCGCGCAGGCCCGCCTGCGGCGTCTCGGTGTGGTTCACCATCGGCAGCAGGACCCACCTCGCGCCCGGATCGAGCCTCGCCTCGCGCGTCCTGTCCACGACCGTGCACGCTGCGGCCAGCAGCGCACAGCAAACGACCAGCAGCAGCTTTTTCATTGTGTTTCCCCCGCGTAAAAGCGATATGAGTTCTTGCCCGAGCGTTTGGCGACGTACATTGCTGCGTCGGCGTGTTCCCTGAGCGATTGCGCGTCGGTGCCGTGGAGCGGGAACAAGGCGATTCCTATGCTGGCCGAAAGGTGTGTCTGCGCGCTCCCCAGTTCGAACGGCGCGGCGATCGCCGCGAGCACGCGTTCGGCCGCCAGGCGCGCATCGGATTCGCCGCCGATGCGGCCGAGCACCACGACGAATTCGTCCCCGCCGAGGCGGGCCACCGTGTCGGTTTCGCGCAGCATCTTCCTGAGGCGCGCGCCGACCTCCGTTAGCACGAGGTCGCCGGCGGCATGACCGTACGTGTCGTTGACCGGCTTGAAGCCGTCGAGGTCGAGGTACATCACCGCGGTGGCCTCCTTGGTGCGCCGCGCGGCGGCGAGCGCCTGCTCCATGCGATCGGCGAGCAGGCGCGCATTCGGCAGCCCGGTGAGCACGTCGTGCAACGCCAGGTGGCGAACCTCATCCTGCAGCTTGCGGCGCTCGCTCACGTCCATGATCTGCGAAATGATGTGCCGCGGCTTGCCGTCGGCGTCTCGCATGAGCGACACGTTTACCTGCACCCAGACTTCGTGGCCGTCCTTGTGCACGTAGCGTTTCTGCACTTCGTAGGACTGGACTTTGCCATCGAGCAGGTCGCGCATGCGCAGCGGCGCCTGCGCAAGATCCTCCGTCACGGTGATCTCCCTGAAGGTGCGCGCCTGTAGCTCGGCTTCGGTGTAGCCGGTGATGCGGCACAGCGCGGGATTCGCCTTGAGCCAGCGACCATCGAGGTCGGAAATCGCCATGCCGATGGGCGAGCTTTCCATCGCGCCGCGAAATCTTTCCTCGCTCTCGCGCAGCGCGTGGATGGTGCGAACGCGGTCGGTGATGTCGCGGTTGGTGCCCACCATGCGCTGCGCGCGGCCGGACGCGTCGCGCTCGACGACGCGGCCTTCGCTGACGATCCAGATCGCCGATCCCGCCGCGGTGCGAACGCGGTGCTCCACGCGGTAGCTCGAAACCGGGCCGCGCAGCGCCGAGCCGATCGCCGCCTGGACCGCGGCGCGGTCCTCCTCGGGGACCAGGCCGGTCAGTGAAGCCATGGTCTCGGTGGTCGCCACCGGCTCGCCCCCCAGCAGCGCCGACCAGCCTTCGGACAGCGCCACCTCGCCCGTGCGCACGTTGTAATCCCACAACACCAGGCGCGAGGCTTCCATTGCGAGCGAGAGTTGGTCCTTGGCGGCGCGGGCTTCGTCGCGCGCGAGCGTGCGTTCGGCCGCCTCGAGCTCCATCTCGGCCTTTGCCTTGGCGAGCTCAGCGGTGCGTCCGCGCACGCGCGCCTCGAGATGGTCCCGGGCCTGGCGCAGGTCCTCTTCGTGGATGCTCAGCTTGCGCAGCATCGCGCGCAGCGAACGCGAAAGCTTGTCGATTTCGGCGTAGCTCCCGCCCGACGGAATCTCCACGCGGCGGCTGCCCCTGCTGATGGCGTCAGCGGCCCGGGTGATGGCGATCAGTGGCCGGCTCACGCGGGTCGCCATCGCCCAGCCGAAGGCGAGCGCGAGCAGCGCGATGAACCCGCCGGCGAGCGCAATGCGTGTTTGCAGTTCGTGCACCGGCGCGAATGCGAAATCGACCCGCTGGCGCGCGATCACGCCCCAGCCCAGGCCCGTGCTTGCGCCGAATCCGCGTGTGCTGCTGCTGCCGACAACGTAATCCATGCCGTCGGCCCAGCGCTGCAGGCGCGCTTCGTAAGAGTGCAGGCGCGACGGGATGAGCTCGCCCGCAGGCAGGCGCGTGCCGGCGAGCGCGGCGGGACCGAGGAGCACGCGGCCGTCGGAGGCCACCACCAGCAACTCGAACGGAGTGTCTGGCTGGGCGTAGCTTTCGATCGAGTCGCGCAGGCGCGCGGCCCACTTCCAGTCGACCTGCGCCGCAACGACCCCGCGCACACCGCCTGCGTCCGTCAGCGGGAATGCGATGTCGACCACCTCCGGCACCTGGGTCTGGGGCGTCGGCACCGCCGGCAGGATCCTCGATTTGTGCACGTCGCCCACAAAAGGGCCGCCCAGCGCGCCCGTGAACCAGTTGCGGTCGGAAACGTCCTGTCCCTCGAACAGCCCGTTCAGCCCGACCAGCACGCGCCCCCCGGGATCGACGTAGCCGATCCAGTGGTACTCGGGCGCCGCCTTCTTGAATTCCCTCAGCAGGGCGCGCCGCATGGCGGTGTTGCGCTGGCCGTCGAACCCGCTGTCGAGACTGACAAGTGTCCCGATTTCAGCGAACCGCTCGGCCATGCCGAGGTCAAGCTTGTCGCGCATCTCGATCGCCAGCCGCGTCACGTAGCGGCCGATCTCTTTGCGCGCCACGTTGGTGGCGAGCTCTCCGATCGCCACTGCAAGGGCCGCGGTCAGCAGCACGGCAAACAATCCGAGTCCCAGCGCGAGCCGCACACGCAGGCTGCGCCACGCGGGTGGCGAATTGAGTGCGGTAGCCGGCGGCGCCAGCGATTCAGTACCGGTCGAAGAAGTACTCATACCGCAATCCGTATTCCAGTATGGAGGCTCCGCTGGATCCGCCGCCACGCGCCCGGTTCCAGTACAGCGACACGTGGTCTGCGCCGAACAGGCTGCCGGCAATCCCGAGCAATGCATTGTAGCCGCTGCCTGCGAGCGAGCTGGTGGTGCGCGCGAAGCTCCCATAGGGGCGCAATGCGCGCGAATAGCCCTCGCGGGCGCTTTCGCCAAAGCCCACGCCTGCCCCGAGCACACGCGAGTTCCGCGGGATGAAGAAGGCTGCGCCGGGGATCCCGCCGGCGGGGTTGAGCTGGGCGGTCTGCGCGTCGTCGTTGCCGCCCGCGCTGAAGCGATAGTTGGCCGCCGTGAGGCGCACCGTCAAATTTGGATAATCGATGCGCACGCGGTGGCCGATTTCGCCTTCGGCCGCCCTCCCGCCGCCCAGCGGATTGCCGTTCTGCGTGTGGTAGCGCATCTGGCGCAGGCCGCCTGAGAAATACTCGCGTTTCGCAAACGACCACAGCACCCGGCCGGCCACCTCGTCCTTGGCCCCGGCGATCGCCAGCGCTGTCGAATCCAGCGTGCGCTCGTTGTGCGCCGCCGACACCAGCGTGGATACGCCCCGGCTCCATTGCGTGAACAGGCCTGCGCGTAGCGAAGTCTGTCCGGCCATCGCGCTGCGCTCGCCGATGCCGGCTTCCACCCAGCCGGTGTCGAGCACTTGCCTGAGGGTGACGCGGGTTTCGCGGTCGCGCGCCGGCACGCCGGTGAGCACCGCCGGATCGATGCTCGACTGGGTGGCTTCGCGCCACTCGAGCGCGAGGCGCAGGCGCGGGGTGACCCAGACTTGTGCCTGCAGTTCGCGTGGCTGGGCGCGGAGCGCGCCGCGCAGCGAACTCATCGCCCCGGTTATCAGCCGGTTCGCCCCGGCCAGGAGCGAATCGGCCAGTTGCAGGTGCAGCCCGTCGTCGGCGGGGCGCGCCTCCTGCGCTTCGAAGGCGAGCGTCTGCGCAAGGCGCACCTGGTTGGTGAGCCGCGCCGCCTCGATGCGACTCGATACGGGGACCGATTTGTCGGCCAGCAGGCGCTCGGCCGCCTCAACGTCGTTCTCGCCCAGCGCCACGGACGCCGCGGCCCAGCCGGGGGCGGCAAGCTTGCGTCCGTACTGCAGCCACAGCCACGCCTTGGCGCTCGAGTACTGCTCGGTCGAGATCGCCCACGACAGCACCAGCTCGCGCACCGCTGCCGAACGCTGCCTTGCGTCGGGCGCGATGGAGGGGTCGGTATCGCGCCGCAGGAGGTCGCGCACCACCGCGAGCATGGTGTCCGCCGGTGCGAGGGTGAGCGCGAGCCGCGCCGTGGTTTCGCGCAGCTGCCGGTCGGTGCTCGACGGGTCCTTCGCTCCCACCGCGCGCACCACGGTCCATGCCTGCCTGCGCACCCGCGCGGAGGGACCTGCCTGGCCTGCCAGCTCGAGCGCATCGGCATAGCCCATGAGCATGAGGTAGTCGTCGGGCTTGTCGCGCGTGAGGCGGGCATAGAAGGGCAACGCGCGCCGCGGCTCGCCGAGCGCGCTCCATCCGGCGGCCTGCAGCAACCAGAACTCGCGCCCGCCTGCGGACACGTCGCCTGCGGTACGCGCGATTTCCTCGAGCTGGCGGCGCAATGCGACCATGTCCTTCGCGTCGATCAGCAGCCAGGTGAGCGCGGTCTTCAGCGCGCCGTCGTTGGGGGCGATGGCGATTGCCCGTTCGAGATCGGCGCGCGCCCCGGCCAGGTCGCCACCGGCCTGCCGGTACTGCGCGCGCAGCGAAAAGAAGAACGGGACGCGCGCAAACAACTTTTCGGTGGCGGCGCCTACATCCGCATACAGCCGCTTCATCGCCGTGAGGTCGCGCCTCTCCCAGTGGATTTCGAGGGCGGTCAGCAACAGGCCCGGGGTGCGAAAGCGCGTGAACCCGAACTCCGCCACGCGCGCGGCTTCTTCGGGATGCCGCTCGCGCAGCAGGGTGGCGAGGCGGTCGAACTCGCCCGGGTCGGCCTCCTTGCGCGTGGACAATGCGCGATACGCGAATATCGCCGACTCGTCCTCCTGCAGCCGCCATGCGAGGTCGCCGAGGAGGTCCCAGTACTCGCCGGCCTCGGCGCCGATCTTCTGGCGGTAGCCGTTGAGCAGGTCATGGGCGGCGCGGAACTTGCCGGCCATGACGAGCAGCGTCGCGGTGCGGATAAGGCGCTCCTCATTGGGGCCCTGCAGCCCGATGAGCTGCAGGTTGAGCGCGATGGCGCGGTCGCGCTCCCCGGCGCGGTCGGCCAGGCTGGCGGCGAGCTCCAGTGCGGCGAGGTCGCCGCGAGCCGCGTGCCGCGCCACGAACCAGGCGATGCCGTCGCGCGGCCGGCCCAGTCGCTCGAACAGCGTGGCCAGCGCCTTGAAGTCCTCGGGGGTCGCCGGTTTGCCGTCCAGCTTGTGGCGCGTGGCGAGCAAAAGCGCCTCGTCCGCGCCCAGGCCAGGCGCGATCCGCAGCACGCCCTGCCACGCTTCCTCGCCTGCGCTGTGTTGCGCGAGATACAGCCACTGCTCGAGGGCCTCGGCGGGCTTGCGCGACCACTCGGCGGCGCGCGCCAGCCTCTCGCGCCACGCGGCGTCGCCGGGGCGTTGCGCCACGGCAGCCTGGGCGACACGGAATGCGTCATCCACGTTGCCATTGGCGAGGAACACCTCGTAGGCAAAGGTATAGACCGCTTCGTCGAAAGGCCGCATGGCCGCGGGCGCGGCGCCCGCCTGTGCGCGCGCGGGGGCGATGACCCACGCGAGCAGCCGCGCGCCAAGCCCCGGGATGAGAGCCGCTGGTTCGCGCGAAGTGCCAGGCCACAGCAGCCGTTTCATCCAGCGCTCGGCCACGTCCGGCCGGCCGGCGGCCAGCCCGAGCCTGGCCATCGCGAGGATGGTGGCCTCGTCGTTGGCCAGGTCGCCGATGTTGGCCTCCGCTGCGGCGATTGCCTCGGCGAGCAGGTTGCCCGCCTGGAGCGTGCCCACGCCTGCGAGGAAGTACTGGCGTGCCAGCGGTCGCGTGACAGCCAGCTTGCGCGCGCGGAACGACAGTTCAGCCGAAAAGCGGTAGTCGCCTTCGCCGAGTGCCTCGCGCGCGGCCTGTGCGAACCACTCGGGATCGTGCTCGTACGCGGCCACGCGCTCGAACACCGCGCGCCGCAGGACGGGATCGCCGGACACCCGCGCGTAGCGCGCGATCAGCCGCAACTCGTCGCGCGTCCATGGCTCGCCCAGGCGCGGGGCGAGCAACGCGGCGCGGGCCGGCCCCGCCGGCAGCGATTCGGCGTGCATCAGCAGGGCGCGTCGCCGGATCGAGGCGTCGGGATGCGATTCGAGTGGCACGAGCAGGCGCACAGCGTCGGCGACCTGCGCCTGGGCGATGCGCGCGCCGGCGAGCAGCAGCGTGGTTTCGGCGTTGTCGGGATCCTCGCGATGCAGGTTCACGAGGTACTGCAGCGTGAGCGGGTCGTCGCGGCGCGCCTGCAGGATGCGCTCGAGCAGTTCGCGCTGCGGGTAGAGGGTCAGCAGCGCTGCCGCTACGAGGCCGGCGAGGGCGAGGATCGCCGCCGGCGAAATGAGGCGCAGCCGCGGCGGCACGCGCGCGCCCGGGCGCATCGCCGGCTCGTGGCGCTCAGGCGCAGCGGACTTCGAGCCGGCCTGCGCCATCGGGGTCGGGGTGGTACAGGCCGTCCTTGCCCGGGGCAATGTCACGGCCGGCCGCGCGCACGCGGCAACCGGCAGCGCCGCCAAGCCGGAATGCGATTGGCTGGTGGCCGCGCAGCGCAAACGCAAACCCGGTTGCCTCACGCTCGAATGCGGTAATCCGCGCGTTGGCCTCGGCAAGATAGGCCCCCGCCGAGGCGGCGGGCGCAAAGCCGAAGCGTGCTTCGTCGGCGTGCAGGTGGACATAGGCCGTTTCACCCTGCCGGGCGTGGCCGGCCACACCGCTGCCCGAGGGCACGCCGAGCGATGCCGGCGCGCGCAGCGTGCGCAATGCCTCGGCGCCGCGCACCAGCCACGTGCCGTCCAGCGCCCTGGCCACCACCACGCGGCGGAAGTCGTTGACCTTGGCGATGTACTCGGAGGCGTACACCGGGAACAGCGGCTGCGCCAGCGCCCACTGGTACACCTTGTGCAGCGCCGTGAGCGAGGCGGTCTTGGTGGTCGAGTACATGTGGTAGTAGATGTTCACCGGCTTCAGGCGCCGCGGCGTTTCGGTCAGGGCGAATGTCTCCAGCACCCGCTCGAAGCCGTAGTACGGCCCCTCCCACAGGCTGGTATAGACGTTCTCGTTCTGGTTCGGGGCATACACCTGGAAGTGGCGCCCGCGCGGGATGCCCAGCGGCGAGACCAGCGTGACGCTCGGATCGGCGCGCGTGATGAGCGTGTCGCCGCCGTTCATGTTGAGCACGCCCGCCGCCACGGTATCGACCAGCGGTTCCTCGTCCGGGTTGCAGTCGCCGGTCCACAGGAACACCTTGGTGCGCTTGCCTTTGGGCGCGAGCACCTTGTCGATGTAGTCGATCGAGCCCTGGATCTCAGCGCGCAAATCGAACGTATACCCGGGAATTTTGAGCGAATAGGTTTCCGAGCCGGACACGTTCTGCGCCGCGGCCGCAGCTTCGGCCGCCTGCCAGCGAAACGGGTGCGAAAACGAGTGGCTCGCGATCTCGACCGTGTCGAGGGCGAAGATTTTTCTCGCGATGGCCTCGAGCGCGGGCGATTGGGCCGCGTACAGCCCGCGCGGCGAGGTCTCGCCCTCGATGATCGACACGGTGTGCGGCAGCCGGTAGCGCTCGAGGATTTCTTTGAGCAGCACCTCGCCCGAGTAGGGTGCGGCGCGCGTTTCGGCGCGACTGGCAAAGCCGTCGCCGTCGATGTGCGCGATGAGCAGCCGCCGGCCGTTCTCAGTGGTCACGTCGGGCACGGGCATGTCGGGCAGCCTGAGCGCGCGCTTGTAGAACGCAAACGGGTCCACGATCCATCGCTTGGAGGTGCTGCCCGGGATCGTAATCACGTTATAGGGGAACAGCGCGTAGCCGCCCCAGGCGGTGAATGCCACCGCATCCATGCGCTCGGCGCCGCGCCCCACCAGCGTGAGCAGCGCTTCATTCCCCGGGCTGCCCTTGGCGAGTGTCAGCGGCAGGTAGCTGCGCCGGTCGGGGAAGGGCTCGAGTTCGAACCCGACGATAGGGTCGCGATGGCTCACGCGCAGCGGGTCGAGCGCTGAGGCCTGGTTGGCGAGCGAGAGCCCCAGCGCGGCGGCGCGTGCCGCGGTCATGCGAAAGCCCAGGTCGCCGAGGACGGCCACCCGCACGCCGGCATCCATCTGCTTCTTCAGCCACGCGAAAAGGGCCACTTCGTTGCGCGAAGTGTCGGTGAACCGGGTCACGATGCCCGCCACGCGCCCGGGTAGCGGGTACTCCGGCAGTGCCTCGGCGGTGTCCAGGTACTCGACCGAGTAGCCCAGGTAGTTGAGCGGCATGGTGGCCACGCGGTGCGCATCGAGGTAGATGAGCTGGTCGGCCTTGTTGGTTTTCTCGTACAGCATGAGGATCTTGCGCGGCATGACTTCGAGCGCGCCCACCCCGAGCACGTCGAGCCCCGGCGTGGTCACCCACGGGATGAATCCGTCGGCGGCGATGCGGCGCGCGGTTGTGCGCGCCAGCGCGCGCTCGGCCGCAGGCGCGTAGTCGATGAAGATCGCCGGCAGGCGGTACTCGGACTGCACGCGCTTCATCTGGCCGGTGAGCCACGCGCGGTCCGCGGCCGGGACATCGGCGTATTTTTTGGCGTCGTGGTCGTACTTGCGATACAGCGATTCGGCCGCCACCGCGTACGCGAGGCCGTGCACTTTGGGCAGGATCTCGAAGCCGCGGTTGAACATGAGCTTGGCGGCGGGGAATTTCTGCTTCAGGCGCGTGATGACCGCAGCGAGGCCCGCTTCCTGGCGCGCGCGCTCTGCGTCGGTTTTCGCCACCAGGTGGTAGGAGTCCAGCGTGTCGAGGAAAAAGCCGCGGAAGCCGCGCTCCCACAGGGGCCGGACGACGGTCTCGCAGAAAAACTCCGCCCATTCGGGATGCGCCTGGTCGATGACGGTGCTGTCGAACGAGGCGTTGGTGCCTAGCTTCCACCCCGGCGCAATCTGTTTGAAGTACGCGCGTGTCGGATGGACTTCGCCCACGCTCACATAGGCGAACCATGCAGTGCGACCGCCTGGAGGCAGGGGGCGGGGCGCGTGGTCGGGCTCGAGCACCACCGCGTCGAACGCCGCCAGCTCGTCCATCGGGGGCGAGGCGCCGTAGAACAACGCGACCGATGGCGCGGGCAACGCGACCGCAGGCGCGGCCGGCGGCGCGGGCGGCTTGCGCTGGGCATGCGAGGGGGCGATCGACAAGGTCATGAGCAAGGCCAGGGCGAGTCGGGCGAACATGACCAATATTTTACGCTAATCCCGGTAAAACAATAAGTTACATCGCTAATTTAAAGTGCCGGCAAGTTGACGTTAACGTAAACGTCACATAGCATTGCCGGCCATCGCCCCGTGCTGCGCCGTGCACCCGGCAAGCGAAGTTATAGACTGCACTTTTCCGCGCCAACCGAACCACGCCGACAGCCAAAGCGGGGCAACGCCATGACCGACCTCAGCGATTCGACCAAACTCGCCTACAAGGCCAAGCACAAGATCCGCTTCGTCACCGCGGCCAGCCTGTTCGATGGCCACGACGCCTCGATCAACATCATGCGCCGCATCCTGCAGGGCTCGGGTTGCGAGGTCATTCACCTGGGCCACAACCGCTCGGTCGACGAAGTGGTGACCGCCGCCCTGCAGGAGGATGTGCAGGGCCTGGCCGTGTCGTCCTACCAGGGCGGGCACCTCGAGTACTTCAAGTACATGATCGATTTGTTGCGCAGCCGCGGCGGCGAGCACATCAAGGTGTTCGGCGGCGGCGGCGGGGTGATCGTGCCCGAGGAGGTCGCCGAACTCCACGCCTACGGCGTCGAGCGCATCTACTCGCCCGAGGACGGCCAGAAGATGGGCCTGCAGGGCATGATCAACGACATGCTCGCGCGCTGCGACTTCGACACCGCGCAGTACGCGCCGAAATCGCTCGAGGCCATCAGCGGCAGCGCGCGCAGCGACAAGCCGGGCGCCCTGCGCGCCCTGTCGCAGTTCATCACCGCCATCGAGGCCGGCCGTCTCGACCCGAAGCTTGCCAAGGCGCTCGAAACCGCAGCCGCCGCAAAGGCCGTGCCGGCGCTTGGTATCACCGGCACCGGCGGCGCGGGCAAATCCTCGATCACCGACGAACTCGTGCGGCGCTTTCGCCTCGACCAGGCCGACCGGTTGAAGATTGCCGTGATCGCGGTAGACCCGTCGCGGCGCAAGACCGGCGGGGCGCTGCTGGGCGACCGCATTCGCATGAACGCGATCCAGTCGCCCAATGTGTTCATGCGCTCGCTCGCCACGCGCGCCTCAGGCGCGGAAATATCGGCCTCGCTGCCGGGGGCGATCGCGGCCTGCCGCGCCGCCGGTTTCGACCTCGTCATCGTCGAGACCTCGGGCATCGGCCAGGGCGACGCGGCGATCGTGCCGCACGTGAACGCATCGCTGTACGTGATGACGCCCGAATTCGGCGCCGCGAGCCAGCTCGAGAAGATCGACATGCTCGACTTCGCCGACTTCGTGGCGATCAACAAGTTCGACCGCAAGGGCGCGGAGGACGCGCTGCGCGACGTGAGAAAGCAGGTGCAGAGGAACCGCGAGGCGTTCCGCGACGCGCCCGATTCGATGCCGGTCTACGGCACCATCGCGTCGCGCTTCAACGACGACGGCGTGACCGCGCTGTACCAGGCCATCGTGGCCAAGCTGTCCGGCTTCGGGCTGGTGGCGCAGGCCGGGCGGCTGCCCCGGGTCGAGGGCAAGACCGCCTCCGGCGTGAACGTGGTGATCCCGGCACCGCGCTCGCGCTACCTGGCCGAAATCTCCGAGTGCGTGCGCGGCTACCTTGCGGGTGCCGAGGCGCAGGCACGCCTTGCGCGCGAGCGCCAGCAGCTTGTCGCTGCGCGCGGCATGCTGGAGAAGGCCGGAAAGCCCGCCGCCGAGCTCGACCCGCTCATCCAGGCCAAGGAGGGCGCGCTCGAGCCGCGCTCGAGGAAGCTCATAGAGATGTGGCCCGACACGCTCAAGGCCTACTCGGGCGAGGAGTACGTGGTGAAGATCCGCGACAAGGAGGTGCGCACGAAGCTCACCTCCACGTCGCTCTCGGGCACCAAGGTGCCCAAGGTGGCGCTGCCGCGCTACGAGGACCACGGCGAGATCCTGCGCTGGCAGATGCGCGAGAACGTGCCGGGGTCGTTCCCGTTCACCGCGGGCGTGTTCGCCTTCAAGCGCGAGAACGAGGACCCCACGCGCATGTTCGCCGGCGAAGGCGACCCGTTCCGCACCAACCGGCGGTTCCACCTGCTCTCGAAGGACATGCCGGCCAAGCGCCTGTCCACGGCCTTCGATTCGGTCACCCTGTACGGGTTCGATCCCGATGAGCGGCCCGACATCTACGGCAAGGTCGGCAACTCGGGGGTGTCGATCGCCACGCTCGAGGACATGAAAGTGTTGTACTCGGGTTTCGACCTGACCGACCCGAACACTTCGGTGTCGATGACCATCAACGGCCCGGCGCCGACGCTGCTGGCGATGTTCTTCAACACCGCGATCGACCAGCAGGTGGACAAATTCCGCGCCGACAACAAGCGCGAGCCCACCGAGGACGAGCTGGGCAAGATCCGCGCGTGGACGCTCGCCACGGTGCGCGGCACAGTGCAGGCCGACATCCTCAAGGAGGACCAGGGCCAGAACACCTGTATTTTTTCGACCGAGTTTTCGCTCAAGGTCATGGGCGACATCCAGGAGTACTTCGTGCGCCACCAGGTGCGCAACTTCTACTCGGTGTCGATCTCGGGTTACCACATCGCCGAGGCCGGCGCGAACCCGATCAGCCAGCTTGCCTTCACGCTGTCCAATGGCTTCACCTTCGTCGAAACCTACCTTGCGCGCGGCATGCACATCGATGATTTCGCGCCCAACCTGTCGTTCTTCTTTTCCTATGGCATGGACCCGGAATACACCGTCATAGGCCGTGTCGCGCGCCGCATCTGGGCGGTGGCGATGAAGAACCGCTACGGCGCCAACGAGCGCAGCCAGAAGCTCAAGTTCCACTCGCAGACCTCGGGCCGCAGCCTGCACGCGCAGGAGATCTCATTCAACGACATCCGCACCACCCTGCAGGCGCTGGTGTCGACCTACGACAACACCAACTCGCTGCACACCAACGCCTACGACGAGGCCATCACCACCCCGACCGAGGAATCGGTGCGCCGCGCGATGGCGATCCAGATGATCATCAACCGCGAATGGGGCCTGGCGAAGAACGAAAACCCCAACCAGGGTTCGTTCGTGATCGACGCGCTCACCGATCTGGTCGAGGAGGCCGTGCTGAAGGAATTCGAGGCGATCTCGGCGCGCGGCGGGGTGCTGGGCGCGATGGAGACCGGCTACCAGCGCGGCAAGATCCAGGAGGAGTCGATGTACTACGAGCACAAGAAGCACGATGGCTCGTACCCCATCGTGGGCGTCAATATGTTCCGCAACCCGCACGTCGACGGCGCACCGCAGCGAATCGAGCTTATCCGCTCGACCGAGGAGGAAAAGCAGTCGCAGTTGAATCGCCTGCGTGCCTTCCACAAGCAGAACGCCAGGGACTCGGACGCGATGCTCGCGCGCCTGCAGCAGGCGGTGATCGCGAACCAAAACGTGTTCGCGGTGCTCATGGATGCCGTGCGGGTGTGTTCGCTGGGGCAGATCACCCACGCCTTGTTCGAGGTGGGCGGGCAGTACCGGCGCAGCATGTAGCCAGCGGCTGGTTCACCGTTCGCTCCCGCGTTTCACCTCCAGCGGCGCAGTGCGGCGGCCTGGCATGCGAAACTGGCGGCCCGGCCGATCATGGCCGGAAGAATCGAGGAGTGGCATCCATGCGGGTCAATACCATCCTTTGCGCCGCGCTGGGGGCGCTGGCTGCGTGCACCGCTGCGCTGGCGCAACCGGCGGCTCCTTTCGCCACCAAGCCGGTGCGCGTCATCGTGCCCTACCCGCCGGGCGGTGGCATCGACGTGCTGGCCCGCGCGCTCGCACCCGAGCTCTCGCAGTTGTGGGGGCAGCCCGTGGTGGTCGAGAACATCGCCGGCGCGGGCGGGATCATCGGCACCGAGAAGGTGGCCTCGGCGCCGGGCGACGGCCACACGCTGCTCATGGCGACCAATCCCGCCATCGTCGGCAACCGCTTCCTGTACAAGAGCCTGCCTTACGACCCGGACCGCGGCCTCACGCCGGTGACCATGCTGCTTCAAAGCGGGCAGGTCGCGGTGGCGCACCCCTCGGTTGCCGCCGGCTCGATCAAGGAACTGGTCGAGCTGGCACGCCGCTCGCCCGGCAAGATTTCGTACTCTTCCTACGGCAACGGGTCGCAGCCGCAGCTGTTCTTCGAGTCGATCGCCAAGCACGAGGGGGTCGAGTTCCTGCATGTCCCGTACAAGGGCATCGCTCCGGCGTCGACCGCCGCCATCGCAGGCGAGGTCATGCTCACCATCGCGAGCCCCGGCCAGATCGGCGCGATGGTGCGCGCGGGCAAGCTGAAGCCGCTCGCCATCGGCGCCACCCGGCGCTCGCGCGATTTCCCCGCCGTCCCCACCACCGCCGAGGCCGGCTACCCGTATGCGCTCAGCATGATCTGGTACGGCATGTTCGCGCCGGCCAGCACGCCGCCGGCGCTGGTCGAGCGCATCGCGCGCGACGTGGCCGGCGTGGCCAAGCGGCCGGATTTCGCCGACAAGCAGATCACCTCGCGCGGCCTCGACCTCGTGGCCAATTCGCCGGCGGAGTTCGCCGCGGCGATCAGGGCCGAGGTCGTCACCACCGGCGAGATGATCAGGGCCGCCGGGGTCAAGCCCGAGTAGGGCAAGCGCGATGCAAAGGCTGCTGCTCCTGTCCAACTCGCGCAATCCGCGCGGGGGATGGCTCGACCATG